>CAZUIE010000145.1:0-2103 GCA_964620945.1 uncultured Maribacter sp. | reverse complement strand
AAAACATACGGATACCAAGGTTTTTTAATTGGAGAGAATTTCATGAAGACCGATAATCCAGGGAAAAGTGCTAAAGAATTTATCGAAGAACTAAAAAAATAATGTCACTTCGATTTCTATGACACGACCAAAAGGTGCTGGATACATTTTTTTTCCAAAAAGGGAAGAAAACCACTCGAACTGACAAATAAGAAAACATGAAACTTAAAGTTTGCGGTATGAAATATAATCCCGAGGCGGTTGCAGCGTTGCAACCCGAATACTTGGGTTTTATATTTTGGGAGCCATCTTCTCGATTTTTTAACGGCGAAATTCCTCCTGTATCCAAAGAAATTAAAAAAATAGGAGTGTTTGTAGACGCTGAAGTAGACGAAGTTTTAGCGACAATTGAAAAACACAATTTAGACGGCGTGCAGTTACATGGTAAGGAAAGTCCGCAGTATTGTCTTCAGCTAAAAACGAGTAATCCTGTAGAAATGATAAAAGTATTCTCCATAAAAGATACTTTTGATTTTTCGGTATTGGCGGAGTACGAAGATGTCTGTGATTACTTTTTATTCGATACTAAAGGCAAACTTCCGGGCGGCAATGGCTATACTTTTGACTGGTCCATTTTAAAGTACTACCCATCTACCAAACCTTATTTTTTAAGCGGTGGTATTGGGATAGAAAACAAAGAACAAATTGTAGCATTTCTAAAAAGACCGGAATCAAAATACTGTCATGCTATTGATGTAAATAGTAGTTTTGAATCTAAACCGGGGTTAAAAAAAATTGATGAATTAAAGGAATTTAAAAATTTAATCGAGCAGCGATTTGTAAACAAGTAATTGCTATTGGTGAAAGGGAGTTATTCGCTCTGCTCACAACAACAAAAAAATGGAAAAAGAAATAACAAAAAGCTACATAGGAGGTTTCCATGCAGATGAAAAAGGCTATTATGGAGAGTTCGGTGGTGCATTTATTCCAGAAATGCTATACCCAAATGTGGAAGAATTACGCTCCAAGTATTTAGAGCTCATGTATGAGGAATCTTTTCAAGAAGAATTTCAGCAATTATTAAAAGATTACGTAGGTAGACCCTCACCTTTATATTTTGCAAAACGACTTTCAGAAAAACACGGATGCAAAATTTATCTCAAAAGGGAAGATCTGAACCACACTGGAGCGCACAAAGTGAACAATACCATTGGTCAAATCTTAATGGCAAAAAAGCTGGGAAAAACTAGAATCATTGCAGAAACTGGGGCTGGGCAGCACGGTGTTGCCACTGCAACGGTTTGTGCGCTAATGGGCATGGAATGTATCGTTTACATGGGCGAAATAGATATTGCAAGGCAAGCACCCAATGTAGCCCGCATGAAAATGCTTGGTGCAGAGGTGAGACCGGCACTGTCGGGAAGCCGCACCTTAAAAGATGCCACCAATGAAGCCATACGAGATTGGATCAATAATCCAGTAGACACCCATTACATTATTGGTTCGGCAATTGGGCCACACCCCTATCCTGATATGGTTACCCGATTTCAGTCGGTCATATCAGAAGAAATCAAATGGCAGTTAAAAGAAAAGGAAGGGCGTGAAAACCCGGACTATGTAGTAGCTTGTATAGGTGGAGGAAGTAACGCCGCCGGCACCTATTATCATTTTCTAAATGAACCAGACGTTGGTATCATTGCCGTAGAAGCTGCCGGCAAAGGTGTGGAAACCGGTGAAAGTGCTGCCACCTCGGCCTTGGGCAAGGTGGGAATCATCCATGGCTGTAAAACGATGTTGATGCAAACGGTAGATGGACAAATTACAGAGCCCTATTCTATTTCCGCCGGGTTAGATTATCCAGGCGTTGGCCCCATGCATTCTCATTTACATAAATCGAAACGAGCAGAATTTTATTCCGCAACAGATGATGAAGCCATGACAGCAGGGTTAGAACTTTCACAATTAGAGGGTATCATACCTGCGATAGAAACAGGACATGCTTTTGCGGTTTTTTCCCATAAAAAATTCAAACCAGATGATGTGGTAGTCATTAGCCTTTCTGGGCGTGGGGATAAGGATTTGAACACCTACATCGATTATTTTAAGTTAGCCTAATACCATGAG
>CAZUIE010000144.1:6936-9366 GCA_964620945.1 uncultured Maribacter sp. | reverse complement strand
GTTATTATTTTAACTGTTTTGGGCGTAGTAGGTTTTGCCATGAAGAATTACTTGTTAAACCTTGTAACGGAACAGTATCGTAAAAAGAAATACGGAATGATAGCCGGGTTTAAGGAGAAGGCGAGTTAATTTTTTAGAGACAAGCCTGTCCGCCGCAGGTGGGATACAAGAGAGAACAGAAATAATCAAAAGCAGCTAATTTTATAATTATGATACTAACGGAAAAACTAACCAAAAAGTACGGAAAGCAAACCGTATTGAATATAGAACATTTAGAAATCCCCAAAGGAGAGAGTTTTGGCCTGGTAGGGAATAATGGGGCAGGCAAAACAACGTTTTTTAGCCTTTTATTGGATTTAATTCAGCCAAGTTCTGGCCACATAACTTCCAACGAGGTGCAAGTGAATACGAGTGAAGCCTGGAAACCCTTTACATCGTCCTTTATAGATGAGAGTTTTTTAATTGGATATTTGACGCCAGAAGAGTATTTCTACTTTATCGGAGACCTTAGGGGAGCAAATAAAGCCGACGTGGACGCCCTATTGTCAGAATATGAAGATTTCTTCCATGGCGAAATCCTCGGGCAGAAAAAGTATCTTCGGGATCTTTCCAAGGGAAATCAGAAAAAAGCCGGTATCGTGGCCTCTTTCATAGGTAATCCGGAAGTGATTGTTTTGGATGAGCCTTTTGCCAATCTGGATCCAACTACACAAATACGGCTTAAAAGTATCATCAAGGATTTGGCGGCCAAGGATAATGTAACGGTTTTGGTTTCCAGTCACGATCTAATTCATGTAACCGAGGTGTGTGAACGTATTGTAGTTTTGAACAAAGGCGAAGTAGTAAAGGATATTCAGACTTCTACCGAAACCTTAAAAGAATTGGAATCCTTTTTTGCTGGATAAATCCCTTTGGGTTCAATCTTAATAAACGCACTTTATCGATAAGTAGCTTACCTAAGCCAAACCGACTGTACAGTCGGTTTTTTATTGTAGTAGATTTCATCCTGTCAAAACAAGACCGGATGGTTAACAAAAAGCATCGATAAAATACGCTAAACAGCCTTCTGATGAGTAGAATCTATAACAAAACAGACCATAGGGTTTGTTTAGAATACGACCTTACTTGGGTATCGCTGAAATTTTGGCGCATTTAAATCATCCTTTTATCGATGAACTACATAATAATCTGACCATTTTTAAGTTAACCATACATACGTATAGCTATAATTTTGAAGTTTCAAATTAATTACATTTCGGTCCTGCTTTTAGGAGCAATCATCTTCAACGGGTGTTCTACTAAAAAAGACGCTGCGCTAAACCGCAACTGGCATGCTTTAAACACCAAGTATAACACCTTGTATAATGGTAATATTGCTTTTGAAGAAGGCAGGGTTACGCTAAACGAGAGCTATAGAGACGATTATTGGGAAGTTTTACCAATAGAACGTTTAGAAGTTTCCGGTGAGGTAAAGTTAGATTCCGAGGATAACAACCCAAATTTTTTACTAGCAGAGGATAAGGCTACCAAGGCCATTCAGAAGCATAGTATGGATATTAAGGACGAAGAGCGGAATCCCCAGACCGACGAGGCTTTTCTGCTCTTGGGAAAGGCACGCTATTTTGATGAGCGCTATATCCCTGCGCTTGAAGCTTTTAATTATGTATTAAATAAATACACGCAGAGCGATAAGCTAAATGAGGCCACTATTTGGCGGGAGAAAACCAATATTAGGCTGGAAAACGAAGATTTGGCCATAAAGAACCTGAAGCGTCTCATGAAATACGAGACCTTAAAAGACCAGGAATATGCAGATGCCCGTGCCATGCTTGCTCAGGCCTATATTAATCTTAACGCGCCCGATACCGCCATACAGCAATTAAAGATAGCGTCGTACTACACCAAAGAAAATCCTGAAAAAGGAAGATACTATTACATCATAGGCCAGTTGTACAACCAAATAGGCCATAAAGACAGCGCCAACTATGCCTATGACAAGGTAATTGAGCTGAAGCGAAAATCGCCCAGGGTGTACATGATCAATGCCGAGATACAGAAAATCAGGAATACCGTAATTACCGATGATAATAAGTTGGAAGTTTTGGAATATTTGACTTGGCTTGAAGAAAATCGTGAAAACCGACCGTTTTTGGATAAGATTTTTAGGCAAGTGGCCGAATTTCATTTAGAGCAAGGCTCGGACAGTTTGGCGGTGGTGTATTTTAACAAATCGCTTCGTGCAACACAAAACACACCAAAGCTTAACGCGCTGAATTATGAAAATTTGGCGGAGTATAATTTTGACCGCAATAGCTATAAAGACGCGGGAGCCTATTACGATAGTGTTTTGCCCAATTTGAATGAGAATTCAAAGAAATACAGGACGGTAAAAAAGAAGCTGGACAATTTGGAAGACGTTATCAAATACGA
>CAZUIE010000144.1:0-6836 GCA_964620945.1 uncultured Maribacter sp. | reverse complement strand
GTTCCCAGCGAAGTTTCGATTATCGATAGCCTAAGGACGGAACGCAATTTTGCAAACTACCAACTGGGCTTGATATACAAGGAAAAGTTCAATGAAAATCTATTGGCGTCGGGCAAGTTGGAGAATGTATTGGCCTCCAGCCCAGAGGAACGTTTGGTTCTTCCATCTAAATATAACTTGTACAAAATATACGAGGAGGAAGGCAGTGCGTTAATGACTGCAATGAAAGCGGATATCATTGCAAATCATGCAGATTCCCGCTATGCGGAGATACTCCTAAATCCACAAGCGGTATTAGCCAACGATTCCGATAGTCCGGATAAACGCTATGAAGCCCTGTATGAAAAGTTTAATAATCAGGAGTTCCTTCAGGTGATAACAGCATCCGAGGAAAACATAAATAGATTTACAGGAGATGCCATTGTGCCCAAGTTTGAGATGTTAAAGGCCAACGCTATTGGTAGGCTACAAGGATATGAGGATTTTAAAGAAGCATTAAACTATGTGGCACTTACCTATCCGAATAATCCAGAAGGAAAGAAAGCGGAACAGATGATATCCGAACAGTTGCCTAAATTAGAACAAAAGGAATTTTCACCGGAGACCGACTCTAAAGGAACGTCTAATTGGAAGGTAATGTTCCCGTTTAAACGAAGTAACAACGAGAAGGCCTTAAAATTGATGGAGCTACTGGAGAAATCCATTACAGAACTAAAATATAGGAATAGCGTATCCAAGGATATTTACAATTTAGAAGACCAGTTTGTAGTGGTGCATGGATTTAAATCCAAAGAATTTGCACTTGGCTACGCTGAACTACTAAAAAACAACAGGGATTACCGCGTTGCTGATAAGAATTTTGTAATTTTATCAGATAACTACAAGGTAATTCAGGTACATAAGAATTTACAGGATTATCTTAATACGCTTATAACCCCAAAACCCTAAATCCATGTTTTCAGATAAACAAAAACCTAGAGCTATGAACGAAGTAGGAGGACAACCCAACAGAATAGAGAAAAACACGAAGATTAAAGGAGATATCATCTCCGAGGCCGATTTCCGTATCGACGGTAAATTGGACGGTAATGTAAAAACATCCGGAAAAGTAGTCATCGGAAAAGATGGTTACATACATGGCAAGGTAGAATGTGTAAATGCAGATATAGAGGGCAGCTTTAATGGTGAACTTTTAGTCTCCGATTTACTATCCCTAAAATCCAGTGCCGTCATAGAAGGAACGGTATCTGTTAGCAAACTTGCCGTAGAACCGGGAGCCACGTTTAACGCTTCATGTACCATGAAAGGGAGCGGAAGCGCTATCAGCTCAAATTCCGGAAGTTTCAAAGGTAAAAATGAGCCAGCAAAAGCCTCGTAAGGATAACAAGGGTCTAAGGAACGCAGCGAAACTATCAGGAATCGCAATACAGATGGGCGCTACTATTTATTTAGGTAACCTTCTGGGTTCCTGGTTAGATGGCAAGTACGATAAAACCTTTTGGGAGACTACATGTACGCTGCTAGCCATTTTTTTATCTATGTATTCGGTTATTAAACAGGCAAATCAACTTAACAAGTAGGGGTTTGATAAAGACATTGGCCTTGTATTTGTTGTTTTTTGGACTTCTATTTGGCGTTAGCATAAATATTCACCTTTATGTATTAGGTGATAATATCAATGACGTACGTTTTTCTTTAGTTCAAGTTTATCTATTCCATGCCGTTTTTTCGTTTCTCTTATGTAGTATTTTCAGAATCCTTTCGGGACTAAAGAAATGGCAAGAACAATTAGGGTTCTTATACCTAGGAGCATTAGTTTTTAAATTGATTGCCTTTTCTGTGCTTTTTTCAACGTCCCTTTTTGGGAACGAGCTACTCACTTTTTTAGAACGGATTTCTATGCTTATTCCGGTGTTTGTTTTTTTACTTCCGGAGGTGTACTTTATCTCCAAAATATTAATGAAAATAGACTTAATTAAGAATTAGCCGAAAAAGTGTAGTAAATTATTTTTTAATAAGTACCTTTGCGCGACTTTTAGAAAGACATATTTTGAAAGAATCGCAATGAAAAAAGTATCTAGTTACCTTATTAAATTTACCGCCACAATATTGTTTTTATGTGTGTCGATGGGTTATTCCAACCCAATTTCCGATGAGCCAGGAAAAGTTGATACCAAGGAGGAGATAGACGCATACATAACTCATCACATAAAGGACTCACACGATTTTCATTTATTTTCTTATACAAATGATGCAGGTGAACGCAAACACGTAGGTTTTCCCTTGCCTGTAATAGTTTGGTCAAGTAAGGGCTTGACAACATTTATGTCTTCGGCATTTCATCATGATGATGATGGAGAAGTGGTTGTTGAAAAAAACGGCACACAATTCGTAAAGCTTCACAGTAAAATATACGAACTAAACGAAGGTGCTACGGAAGTTACTTTTGACGAAGGCAAACATGCGACAAATGCTAGCAAGGTGTTAGATTTTTCGATTACTAAAAGTGTTGTTGGTGTTTTACTAGTAGGTTTGTTTATGTTATTTGCCTTCTCTTCTTTGGCAAGTCAATATAAAAACAAAAAAGTTCCTACAGGATTTGGTCGTGTCCTAGAACCACTAGTACTTTATGTTCGTGACGAAATCTCTAGACCTAATATTGGGGAAAAACACTATAGAAAATTTACAGGTTATCTGTTAACCGTATTCTTTTTTATATGGATACTTAACTTATTGGGACTAACGCCATTTGGCTTTAATGTTACAGGACAATTAGCGGTAACTGCATGTCTTGCAATATTTACTTTAATCATATATACGTTTAGTGGTAACAAGGAATATTGGATGCATATTTTGTGGATGCCAGGAGTTCCTATTCTTATAAGGCCTGTATTGGCGATTATAGAATTAGCAGGAGCATTGATTATTAAGCCATTTTCATTGTTGGTGCGTCTTTTTGCAAATATTTCTGCAGGACACATTGTAGTGATGAGTTTAATTGCCATTATGTTCACCTTAAAGGAAACCTTAGGTGTTGTAGGAGCAACAGCCTTATCCTTTATATTATCCTTTTTTATAACATTAATAGAAGTTTTAGTGGCCTTTTTACAGGCATATATTTTCACCATGTTATCAGCGCTATTTATCGGTATGGCCGTTGCAGAGCATGATCATGCTCATGACGGGGACGGTCATGACGTTCCAGATGCTGAGGATGTTCGCGAAAATTTTATTTAGAGTTTTTTTAATTTAATATAAATTCATTTACTATGTACAACTTAATTGGAGCCGGTTTAATCGTAATCGGAGCAGGTATTGGTCTAGGTCAGATTGGTGGAAAAGCAATGGAAGGTATTGCTCGTCAGCCAGAGGCTACTGGAAAAATTCAGACTGCGATGATTATTATTGCTGCACTTTTAGAAGGTTTGGCTTTTGGTGCCTTATTCTTAGGAAAATAAGAATAAAAACTAGTAAAGACATTTTCCTGCAACGGTTGGTTGCAGGGAATTGTTTTAAATGAAAAATAAGAAGTAGAATTTATAGTTATGGAAACTTTAATAAACGATTTTTCTCCAGGGTTATTCGTAGTGCAAACAATCCTTTTACTAGGATTAATTTTACTACTGGTAAAATTCGCCTGGAAACCTATATTAAGTTCATTGAACGAACGTGAGCAAGGTATTACAAATGCTTTAGATGCAGCAGAAAATGCGCGTAAAGAAATGCAAAACCTTCAAGCGGATAATGATAAGTTGTTAAAAGAGGCCCGTGCAGAGCGCGAAGCCATGTTGAAAGAAGCTAGGGAGATAAAGGATAAATTAATCTCCGATTCTAAGGAACAGGCCAAGATAGAGGGGGATAAAATTGTAGTGCAGGCACAAGCCGCTATCGAAAGCGAAAAGAAAGCAGCGATGGCCGATATAAAAAATCAAGTGGCAGAACTTTCTGTTGCAATAGCGGAAAAGGTAATAAAGCAAGAGCTTTCAAACAAGGACAAGCAATTGAAATTGGTGGATGAGCTTTTGGGCGATATCAAATTGAAGTAAAAAAGCATGAGCGAATCTAGAGCAGCAATACGTTACGCCAAGGCCATCTTGGAATTGGCCGTAGACAAAAAGGCTACTGATGCCGTTGAGAAGGATATGCGTTCTGTGGCCGCAACGATTTCTGACAGTGCCGAGCTACGACAACTATTATCCAGCCCCGTAATTGCCAGTACTACTAAAAAGGAAGTCTTACTTAAGGTATTCAAAGATAGCCATGCCATATCAGAAGGATTGATAGGGATGTTGATAGACAACAAAAGAGTTTCGATTTTAAACGAAGTGGCCTTAAAATTCATTATTCTTAATGAGCAGCAAAAAGGAAAGGATGTCGCTTACGTGACTACTGCCGTTCCCATGGATGCCGCAATGGAGAAAAAGGTTTTAAAGCAGGTAACTACCATAACTGGGAATAAGGTTACTATTGAAAATACGGTCGATGAGCAAATCATCGGAGGTTTTGTGCTACGTGTTGGCGATTTACAGTACGACGCTAGTATTGCAAACAAACTGAATAATTTAAAAAGAGAATTTACAAATAGTCTATAATAACTATAATAGGCAGTAGCGTCTAACGTCTACCGTCTAATATCTAACGTCTAGTAAAAATGGCAGGAGTAAAAGCCGCTGAGGTATCAGCAATTTTAAAGCAACAATTATCAGGTTTCGACGCAACCGCTACTTTAGATGAAGTAGGAACCGTTTTGCAAGTAGGTGATGGTATCGCCAGGGTCTTTGGTTTGGCCAACGTGCAATATGGGGAATTAGTTGAATTCGAAGGTGGTTTGGAAGGAATCGTTCTAAACCTGGAAGAAGATAACGTAGGAGTAGTACTTTTAGGCCCATCAAAAGAAATAGGAGAAGGAACTACAGTAAAACGTACACAACGTATTGCATCTATCAATGTTGGTGAAGGAATTACCGGTCGTGTTGTAAATACCTTGGGTCAGCCAATAGATGGAAAAGGACCTATTGCCGGTAAAACGTATGAGATGCCATTGGAGCGTAAAGCACCAGGCGTTATTTTTAGAGAGCCGGTGACAGAGCCAATGCAATCTGGAATTAAGGCAATTGATGCGATGATTCCTGTGGGTAGGGGACAACGGGAATTGGTTATTGGTGACCGTCAAACAGGGAAGACTACAGTTTGTATCGATACGATTCTAAACCAAAAGGAATTTTTTGATGCTGGGGAACCAGTTTATTGTATCTATGTTGCTATTGGCCAAAAAGCTTCTACTGTTGCAGGTATTGCAAAGGTGTTAGAAGACAAAGGAGCAATGGCATATACAACTATAGTTGCTGCCAATGCCTCAGATCCTGCACCAATGCAGGTGTATGCTCCTTTTGCAGGTGCATCTATTGGAGAATATTTTAGGGATACCGGTCGTCCGGCGTTGATTATATATGATGATTTGTCCAAGCAAGCGGTTGCCTACCGTGAGGTTTCTTTGTTATTAAGAAGACCACCGGGACGTGAGGCCTATCCTGGAGATGTTTTCTACCTACACTCCAGATTATTGGAGCGTGCGGCAAAGGTGATCAACAATAATGCTATAGCCAAGGAAATGAACGATTTGCCAGATGTATTAAAACCTATGGTGAAAGGTGGAGGTTCTTTAACCGCCTTACCCATTATTGAAACACAGGCGGGTGATGTATCGGCCTATATTCCAACAAACGTAATTTCGATTACGGATGGTCAAATTTTCTTGGAGCAAGATTTATTCAACCAAGGTGTTCGTCCAGCAATTAACGTAGGTATTTCTGTATCTCGTGTTGGTGGTAACGCACAGATTAAGTCCATGAAGAAAGTGGCAGGTACACTTAAATTGGATCAAGCACAGTTCCGTGAATTGGAAGCTTTCGCCAAGTTTGGTTCGGATTTGGATGCTGCTACCTTGAATGTTATTGAAAAAGGGCGTAGAAACGTGGAAATCTTAAAACAAGCACAGAACGATCCGTATACGGTAGAAGATCAAGTAGCTATTATTTACGCAGGATCTAAAAACTTATTACGTAATGTTCCAGTAGATAAGGTAAAGGAGTTTGAAAGGGACTATTTGGAGTTCTTAAATGCTAAGCATAGAGATGTTCTAGATACCTTGAAAGCAGGTAAGTTAACCGATGAGGTAACGAATACGTTGACCGCTGTCTGTAAAGATCTTTCATCGAAATACTTAGGCTAAGAAATAGGAAATAGATAAAAAGTAGTGAGTATGAAGTATTTATTACTTTATACGTAGTACTTAATACTAAGAATAGAATGGCGAATTTAAAGGAAATACGGAATAGGATAGCATCGGTTTCTTCTACTATGCAGATTACCAGCGCCATGAAGATGGTTTCTGCTGCTAAGTTGAAGAAGGCTCAGGATGCTATTACTGCGATGCGGCCGTATGCGGATAAGCTTACGGAATTATTACAAGGCTTAAGTGCCAGCATGGATTCCGATTCAGGCAGTACCTATGCAGATAATAGAGTCGTAAATAAAGTTTTAATCGTTGCCGTTACTTCCAATAGAGGATTATGTGGTGCATTTAACACCAATATTCTAAAGCAATGCACGCATTTGACTGAAACCGTTCATGCCGGCAAGCAGGTAGATTTTCTTGCTGTAGGCAAAAAGGCAAACGATTTCTTGGGCAAAAAGCACACTGTAATCGCAAACCATAGCGGTATATATGATGACCTTACGTTTGACAATGTAGCTGCTATTGCAGAAAATTTAATGGAGCAGTTTACCAACGGTTCGTATGACCGTATCGAGATTGTTTACAATAAATTTAAGAA
>CAZUIE010000143.1:0-9622 GCA_964620945.1 uncultured Maribacter sp. | reverse complement strand
CCATAATACCGGTCCATTAATGACGACGCATACCCTCTGTTCCAAGTGTATTTGTCACCATCCCAATATCCTGCAGTTGTTGCAATATGCTGCATCATCGTGGATTGGTATATCATACCGGCTCTCCAATTGTCATAACGTTCACTGGAAATAAACTTTTGTAGTGCCGTTAGCTTGTTGCCTGGAGCAAGTTGTACTGGTCGTGTTGGATCAATATTCTGCTCTTCAAATCCGTCATCACAGGCACCTATCACTAGCGCCATCATAAATAAACAAATTACTTTCTTCATATTTTTTTTTTTAAAACTTTACACTAATGGTCATACCATAATTTCTTGTGGTGGGAACACCAAAATATTCTAAACCTTGAGAATTTCCAACATTGTAAGCACTTTCAGGGTCTATATTATCAATACTTCTAGAGATAAAGAATAGGTTGGAAGCGATAAGGGAAACGTTTACGTTAGTAAGGAAAACATTTTCTAAATGCTTTTTAGGTAGGGTATAACCCAAACTTAACTGTCGTAGTTTTACGAAATCCGAATCTTCTACAAACTCTTCTGCGATATCATTGATTTCTCCCCAGTATGTTTGTAGGTTTTCAGGGGCAATGGTCGTTGTAAACGGCTGATCAGTAGCATTGTCTATCCCAGAAACGGTCAAACCTGTCTCTCTGCCTATCAGGGTTGCTTTATGCAGCCCGTTACCGTATGCTAAGGTGTTCGTCCCGGAGAAGATTTGTCCTCCAAACTTACCATCGATCAATACATTTAAATTAAAGCTCTTGTATCTGAACGAGTTGGTAAAACCTAAGGTTAACGGCGGTACACCTTCACCTAAAATTTTGCGTTCCCCTTCTACTGCTCTTGGCACGCCTTCTGCATCAATATCATATTTGATCACACCGTTTGCATCACGCTCATAAGAAACTCCTACGAGTGATCCAAAACGTTCTCCTACAATCTGGTGGACCCTAATATTTCTTGTTCTAGGTTCATCTAGGAGTACATCTGAATCAAATTCATCCGTGGCCACTACGATTCCTTCATTGTATGCTCCATTTATAGAAGTGTTCCATTCAAAATTTGCAGTTCGAATTGGGGTACCACTTACTAAAAACTCAAAACCTTTGTTTGATATTTCACCAAGGTTGGCGCTTGCACCGTTAAATCCTGAGAAAGGAGACGTCGCTACGTTTACAATGTCATTGGTAGTATTGTTGCTGTAATAGGCAAGGTCAAACGAAAGTCTGTTGCGGAACATGCGTAAATCTAGACCAATCTCCGCTTCGTTTCGGCTAAAGGCAACCAAATTTGCATTAGGAACGGTACCTCCTGAGATTCGGCCGGTAGGTTGCCCTCCCAATGGCAATCCAAAAATTTCATATGTTAAATTTAGACTGTATGGATTTTGTGCACCCCCAGCAACTTCTGAATATCCACCCCTGATTTTAAGGAAGTCAATGAAATTGGGCATTTCAAATGCCTCTGACAAAACCAAACTACTGTTTATGGAGGGGTAAAAATCATCGTTAGGGGTCGTTTTTCCTGGAAAAGACAAGGTAGAGAACCAGTCGTTTCTTCCGGTAAATGTAACATAGGCCCAACGATCGTAGGATAGTTCAACAGAACCGTATATCGAGTTAATCGTTCTTTCAGAAAATGCCCTGCTTCTAGATTGTGTAGCAGTATTGGCTATGTCCTCTAGGCCAGGTACAATAAAATCACCGCCTCCTAGACTTAAGGTTTCGTTGCGTAAGCTGTTTGAGTTGGCACCTGCGAAAGCGGAAATAGCAAACTTGTCAGTGATATCTCTGTTCGCTGCAAGGATAATATCCGAATCCACTTGATTGGTTCTAATTTCTTGTTCGTTGATACTTCCTCTTGGCTGAAAACCTGTTCCGAAGGGTGTTACTCCAGTTCTTCTAATAACATCATTATCTATACCCACACGAGCAGTTAAGGATAACCAATCCGTAAATTCATAACGTAAGGAAGTGGATGCAATAATTCTATTTCGTCTATCTTCATTTCTAAAGTTGAACGCGGCAAAATATGGGTTGGTTACAAAGGTGTTGTCCGTAAATTGACGTTCATTTCCGTCTTCGTCAGTAGCCGGCAAGAAATCGTTTGAATTTAGGTTGCCCGGAACAATACCAACTAGGTTTGCGTTCCCTGGACTATCGGATAACCTGGGTCTGTTAAGTACTTTTTCAATGATGTATTTGGCATTTACCTGTTGCGTCAATTTTTTACCCAATACCGCTGTAGTATTCAGAGAAAAAGATTTTCTGTTAAAACCTGAATTTGGCAAAACATCTTCGTTCGTTAAATCGGAAACCGACATTCTATAGGTTAAACCTTCTTTTGCATCCGTAAGTGCAATAGTATTGATAAAGGTCGTTCCTGTGCGATAGAATCGGTCTATATTGTTTCCTGTGTAGGAGTAAGGTCTCGATACCCCATCCCATTGTGGCACAGACGAACCGTCAAAACGTGGACCCCATGAACTGAAACCTGCTTCCAAAGCACCGGCAGTGTTTGCAGGTTTTGCCCCAAATAGGCCTTGACCATATTCGGTTTGAAAATCTTGAATCGAGGTATCTACGCGGTCAAAAGTAACCTGGCTAGAATATTCCACGCCAAAACCTTCTTCCCCTTTACCATTTTTAGTAGTTACGATAATTACACCACCGGAGGCACGAGAACCGTATAATGCAGATGCAGCACCACCCTTAAGTACCGAAATAGATTCGATATCATCTGGGTTTAAACTGGAAATACCATCGCCGCCATCAGAACCGCCCCATAAACTCGCGGAACCATTATTTGCGTTGTTGATAGGGATACCATCAACAACATATAAGGGTTGGTTGTTCCCAGAAAGTGAACTAGAACCCCTAATGATAACCCTACTGGAACCGGCAGCACCCGTTGCGTTTTGGGAAATATTTACACCCGCAATCTTTCCTTGAAGGGAGTTGATTGCATTAGGTGTTTTGATAGTAGCAATTTCTTCCCCGCCAACTTCGGTTAAAGAATATCCCAAAGCTTTTGTTTCCTTTCGAATACCAAGTGCCGTTACAACCACTTCGTCCAATTCGCTAGCGCCATCGGCAAGAGAAGTATTGATGGTTGTTTGGCCATCTACCGAAATTTCTTTGGTTTCGTAGCCTAGAGAAGAAAAAACTAAAGTAGCACTAGAGCTTACATTAATGGTGTAATTACCATCAAAATCGGTGGACGTTCCGTTGGATGTTCCTTTTTCCACCACATTAACCCCGGGAAGTGGCACGCCAGAAGCGTCTGACACCGTACCCGACACCGTAGTGTTTTGCGCCACCAATCCTTGAAAGAAGAGAAGAGACACAAGTGTCAAAAAACTAAAGATTTTTTTGTTCATAAAAGTTGAGTTAGTTGTTGATTAATACAGGTTATGATAAATTTAACACTTAAAAATGAGCCGTTGCACATGAACGCCGAAAAATATTCGACTAGTAACGGTGTTGGAAAGCTAAATAGCGTGAATACCAAACCTTTTTGCTTAAATTTTCTTAAACAATGAATAGTAAGGTGGTCGCCTATTTCAGTTTGGGATGTTGTTACAAGCTTTAAAATAGTTCTGTATTTTATGATAAAATTAAGCGCAAAATCGAGTATTAAGTCTAGTATAGCTATTGGGTTATGATGATTTGCTTTTGATAAAACCGGGTTCTATTTTTTTTGGTCAAATGCTTGCCTGTGTAAATTAGGTATCATTTAGTACTGAAGGTCTATTTGATGCAACATGACATAGGTCAAGTTTTGGGTATTATAAACGCAACTGGCTTTAGCGACGCTGATAGAGATTTGGGTATAACCTGTTTGTTCTTTGCTAAGTGAATTGTTGTGCATGCCGATACCAATAGCCTGTACCCTAATTCGATGACGTAAAGTTGGTTTCACTTTTTGAACGTAGCGCTAAAAAAGGGTCTCTGCTAGGCAAAAAGGTTTCCGTGTAAATTTTTATAAAAGCAAAAAAAAGAGTTACTTTTCAATATGATACAAAACTAAAAAATGGGAAGTTATACGGTTACACCTCAGGAGTCTTATTCTGGCAGAGTATCAGCGCAAGAGCTATACTTGCATGAGAAAATTTCTTGTGTTGACATTCATAATTTGCAATTGACCGACCAAAAATATGTAGGCCTGTTGGGTTATGGTTGTGATGAAGGAGTTAAACGTAACCAAGGTCGTGTGGGAGCGAAAAAGGGTCCTGAGGCCATACGGAAACAGTTGGGAAAATTACCGAATAATTTGGGAGATGATAAACATATTTTGGACGTTGGAACGGTAACCTGCCTTAACGATGATTTAGGGTACAGTCAAAATGTACTTTCTGAGAAGGTTAAGCTACTCTTGGATGCTGCTATTTTTCCTATCGTATTAGGTGGAGGGCATGAAGTAGCGTACGGTATGTATAATGGCATAAAAAAGCACTTAGGGAACTCAGAAAGGATAGGAATAATAAATTTTGATGCTCATTTTGATTTGCGTTCTAATGAAAATGAAAATACTTCGGGCACCCCTTTTTATCAGATTGCCAAAGACTGTGAGGATTTGGGGGGACGTTTTCATTATTTATGTCTTGGCGTTCGGGAGGATGCCAATGATAGGTTGCTCTTCAATACGGCAAAGGAACTAGATGTGAAGTATATTTTAAGGGATACTTTTCGCATCCAGTTTCATAACGAAATAAATGCCTGGATCAATGCTTTTACGGCGAGTGTAGATGCGGTTTATGTTACCATAGACTTAGATGGTTTTTCTTCGGCCTTTGCACCTGGTGTTAGTGCTCCATCTCCTATGGGATTTGCGCCAGACGTTGTTTTGGCTTCCTTAAAAACGATTATCAATTCCGGTAAGCTATGTGCTTTGGATATTGCTGAATTAAACCCCACCTATGATATCGACGATCAAACAGCTCGTTTGGCGGCGTCTTTGGTACACACGGTAATACATAGCCTTAAATTGTGATAGAATTTGTGCGAAAAGAAAATTCACAAGTAAAAATTGTGCTCTTTAATGACAGATTGGAAATTCACCAGTCGGATTTTAAAATGAACGAATATGACTTAAAGGAAATTGATTCGCTTGAAATTGGAAAAAGAGTCAATTGGCTTGTAAGCCTTCTTTCGTTTGTAGTTGGTATTTCTCTGGGAGGTTCTGGTGATGTGTATAAAGAATGGGACCAGCTCAAGTTCAACTACAAAAGCCAACCTATCTCTTATTCTTTAAAGGGTGCGACCCAATTGTAGCAGTAAAAGCAAGAGACGCTATTAATGAAAAAATTAGACAGATTTAAATTATAACTAAGTCTACAAAACAAAAAAAGCCTCCCTTTATGGAAAGCCTTTCATTGGTTACGACCGATTAAAATCGATCAACACAATTTGCTCCAAACGTTGTTCAGAGCACAACACAACACCACAAAGATAGTAAAGGTTTTTAATATTTTTAAGCTAGTCATGTTTTTTCTTATTTCGATGAAATGCACTTTTTATAGCTGTCAATACCGCACAAATAAATCTGTGGTATAGTTGAAATACCATTAAACAAGTCCTATGGAACGGATGGCTATCCTTGTCTTGTTTTTAATGTAACTAATCGATATTCAATCAGTTGTGTTTTTTTAGGAGGTATCTTGGTAGTCCCAAATTAACTTAAGACCTACCTATTATGAATTCTAAATTATATGTTACAGTAAGTGCAGTAGTACTATTCTTTTCATGTCAAAAAGAGGAAACAGCGGCTGTTATATTTGACGTGCAGCAGCAAGTGCTTCCAGATAGTCCTGAAGTCAGTACAGCAGATACTTTAGATTCTCCCGCTGCAAGTTGGGTGATGGGCATGCAACATCCTTCCGGACTTTTAGAAAGTGCATCGCACACTAATTTTGTATCCCTTTACGATAATGCATTGGCCGTTATTCATTTTGTGCATGAAGACGAACGGGAACAGGCGGAAATGGTGTTGGATTTCTACCAATCAAAAATGGAAGAAGAACTGACTTTAAATGGTGGGTTTTATCAGTTTAGAAATACAACTGGGGCTGAAGGTGAGCGTATTTGGATGGGAGATAATGCATGGTTGTTGATAGCAATTAATCATTATAATAAAGCCTATACAAGCACCAAATACGATAGTATGGCCAATAAATTGAATAGTTGGCTACGTTCATTGCAATTGGAAAATGGTGGCTTGCGGGGAGGTGTAAATCAAGATGGTTCGGAAATTCCGTTGGTAACCGAAGGGATTATAACGGCCTACAACGCGGTTTCGGGATTTGATGATTTTCATAGGAACATCTTGGAGTATCTTAAAAACGAACGTTGGGATGCTGAAAATGGGGTGTTTTTGTCATGGCCGGAAAACCCATCCTATGCACATGCTTTAGATGTCTATTCTTTGAGCACTGCTATTTTTGAAGATATATCCGTAGATGTGCTTCTGAAAGCAGATCGGTTTTATACACAACAGGAAAGCACCATGACCGGAGAAGTACTATCCGGCTATTGTTTTGATGAGGATAAGGACGTTGTATGGCTAGAGGGAACGGCGCAAATGGCCGTTGCATTCAAATCTTTGGGATATGACTCAAAATCAACTAGTTTACTAAAAGAGTTGGAGAAATCATTTATCCAAAGCAGTACTATTGATAAAGCCCAAGGTATTCCGTATGTTACAAATTCGGGAACTACTTATGGCAATAGTATCCTATGGGATCACGCCGATATTGCTCCCGCCCTTTCGTCTACTATTTGGTATCTATTTGCAAAAGCTAATTTTAATCCGTTCCAGTTGGGTAAAAAGAAGGATATACCTAATTCCAATAAATTTTGGATCCAAGAGCCCTCTAGTTAGAAAATGATATTTCCTGACTTCGTTTTTTTGAAGAAGCTCCTAAGCTCAATTCGGGAATAACCAATAAAGGTGTGCTGGTATGAAATGCCACTCTTTTTACAACGGGCTCCCGTGTTAGGCGTTCCATATAACTATGCTGGTATTGTAGCATGGCCAAAAGATGGATATCTAATTCTTGAGCAAATTTTTCCAAAGTTTTAGAAACAGAATTTAATTCCGAAACGGTATGCACATAGTGTTCTACCTCACCTAAATATTTACGAAGCATACTTAAATTAAACTGCTGTAGCTCTGTCAATGCCTTAAGCTCATATTGAACATGAACAATACGTATTACGGCACCAAAAGATTTAGCGAGGTCCATTACGGGTCGTAACTCGGAAATGGTGTAAAATCTATTAAAGTCCGTTGCAAACGCTATCTCCGTAGGTTTAATATAATCGAAATTTTCGGGAATAGCGAGAACGGGACAATCCTTAACCGCTTTAATAATGCGAACCGTGTTACTCCCCATAAAAACTTCTTCAAGGCCACTGGATCCCTTGGTTCCCATTAGTACCAAATCAATATTATGTTCCGCAATAGTTTCCAATACCTCGTCTATTAATAGACTAAAGGATGAAATCGTTTCAAACGAGTGTTTACTATTCTTATGGCTAGCCGCTATTCTCTTGATAATCTTGTCCAAGCCTTTTTGAGAGGCTTCGAGAGCCGCATTGGATAAAAGTCCTTCCTCTAAAGAAGATGCCATAAAACGACTATGGGCTATTGCTGGAGTGTATGTATTGAGTAGGTAAAACGTACAAGCCTCTTCTTTGAAAAGTGCCAACGCATACTGTACGGCGTTCCAGGCATTTTCTGAAAAATCGGTGGGAATTAAAACTCGTTTCATGTGTTCGTAGTATTAGGTGCCAATGTCACATGTAACCCCTGCTTGCCTGCGAACAGGTTTCAATTATAAACAACATCTATAAATAGAACATCATTTAAATAAGTGGGTTTCATCTAATCTTAGATTATTACAATGTAAAATTAGCCCTAACTACTGAAGCAAACTATGATAATTATCAGGTTTTAATTTTTGAGATCCTAAAAACCATCTGCCATATCCTGAAGCTCTTTTTCTTGGGAGATACCTATTTTTTTTCCGGAAGTTTTGATGAGTCCTTTCTTTTTAAATTCTGAAATTATACGAATGCAAGACTCCGTTGCCGTGCCAACAATACTAGCAATATCTTCTCTGGAAAGTGTTAAGCGTAAAAAACCGTTCTGGTCTTCACCGTAGGTGTTCTTTAGGTATAGAAAAGCTGCTGCTATTCGCTGTTTCACCGTTTTTTGACTCATATTTACCACAACATCATCTGCTTCCTTTAGATCGTGGGCAAGATGGCGAAGCACTTCTAAAGAAAAATTGGGATTATTGTGCAATGTACTTACGATGCCTTCTTTTGGAATAAAGCACATTTCCATGTCGCTTACCGCAGTTGCACTTAAATTCACCTGCTCTTCAGCAATGACTGAGCGCTGCCCGATAAGCTCACCTTTTGACGCCAATTTTACAATCTGATTTTTACCGTTCGGACTTAGCTTAGATAATTTTGAAACACCGCCGCGAACGCAATAAACACCATTAAGTTTATCCCCCTCATGGAAGATGGCTTCTCCTTTCTTTATTTTTTTTGAAATTTTAGAATCCGAGACCCTTTTTAGTTCCTCTTTGGTCATTGCGCGCAATGAGTTAAATTGTCTTACAATACAATTCTCGCAACGATGACGCATTTCTTCTTGCTCCATACCTGAAATAATTTTACCCGACACACAAAAGTACAAGATACAAAAAACATAAAACCTTTAAAATTACAGGTTTTTTAGATTTGATGCTATACGATGTTCCGGAGTTCTTTTTCGGATAATAGCGTTATATTTCCGCGGTATACATCTATAAGTCCTTGTTTTTTAAAACCGGATAATAACGTGATGATATACTCACTAGAAGTGCCTAGAACATTGGCCATGTCTTCACGTTTTAAAGTTACGGACAGCGTTCTATTTTTTTCAAGACCAAATTTTTCTTTCATATAGATGAGAAGACCGGCTAACCGCTGTTTTATGCTACGCTGGTTGTTATAAAGTTCCATTTTTAAATATCGATCACTTTCATCGTTTACAAAGCCTCTTAGTACATCTAAACAAAAATCGTTGTTCTTGCTCAATCTTTTTAAAAGTGATTCTTTGTCGATACAGCACAAGGTAGTGTCTGTAATTGCCGTAGCAGTTACCATAGCGCCTTTTTTAGAAATAAGGGAGCGACGGCCCATGAGGTCTCCACGTCCTAATAAATCGGTAACTATTTCTTTTCCTTTATCGTCTATAATAGAGAATTTACAGGCGCCTTCGTAAATGCAGAATAAGGATTGTAACAATTCTGACTCTGCAAACACTACGGCTCCCCTCCGAACTTTTTTTGAGCTACTGTTTAGATGTAGGTTTTTCTTTTCATTTTCGGAAAGACTGTTCAAAAAATTAAGTTGCATTGCGTTACTAAAGTCACAGCCTACCATTTCCTATTTTTTCGTTCCTTACAAAGGTAACTGTAAGCTAACTTTCAAAACCTGACATAAGTCATGTTTTAAAACGTTCGTTCTTGTCATTTTTGTTCTAGGTATAAGCAAATTGTTATGGATAAGGTAAATTGTTATCACTGCGGTGATGATTGCGGC
>CAZUIE010000142.1:0-9628 GCA_964620945.1 uncultured Maribacter sp. | reverse complement strand
AATATATGATTTAAAAAGTGAATATTTGCACTGTACATAAAATTGTTCATCTATGAATACTAAAGTTTTAAAGAAATCATCTTACAACCATTCAAGTGACAAAGCAGTTAAAGTTGCTGTAGCAAAAGGCGACGGAATAGGTCCAGAAATCATGGATGCTACGCTTAATATACTACATGCTGCGGGTGCGAACATAGCGCCTGAATATATAGAATTGGGAGAGCAGGTTTATCTTTCCGGAAACTCATCAGGAATCGCAAAAGAAACATGGGAAACTATCATTAGAAATAAGCTGATACTTAAAGCCCCCATTACCACACCACAAGGTAAGGGGTACAAAAGCTTAAACGTTACATTGAGAAAATCTTTAGGGCTGTTTGCGAACGTTAGGCCAGTTAGCGCCTTACATCCGTACGTACATACGCATTTTCCAAATATGGATGTTGTCGTAATACGGGAAAATGAAGAAGATCTTTATGCTGGTATAGAGCACCAACAAACCCAAGACGTGGTACAATGCTTAAAGCTTATTACCCGACCGGGATGTGAGAAGATTGTACGCTACGCTTTTGAATATGCACGTGTATACGGACGTAAAAAAGTAACCTGCATGGTAAAGGACAATATCATGAAGCTTACTGATGGACTTTTCCACCAAGTATTTGATGAGATTGCTACCGAATATCCAGAAATTACTAGTGATGCTCAAATTATTGATATAGGAGCTGCCCGATTAGCAGCTAATCCAGAAAATTATGATGTAGTCGTAACTTCGAACCTTTACGGTGATATTGTTTCTGACATTGTTGCCGAAATTGCCGGAAGTGTAGGTATGGCGGGTTCTGCGAATATTGGCACTAATGTGGCCATGTTTGAGGCCATTCACGGTTCTGCACCGGATATCGCAGGGAAGAACATAGCAAATCCTTCTGGATTGATTAATGCTGCCATATCCATGTTAGCGCATATAGGTCAAACCGAGATTGCCGATAAAATAAAAAATGCATGGTTAGCCGCTATAGAAGACGGATACCATACCGCGGATATCTATGACGAACGAATAAGCAAGAAAAAGGTTTCTACTTCTGAGTTTGCAGATGCGGTGATTGCTAAGTTGGGTCAATTTCCTGAAAAACTGCCAGCAAGTACCATGGCCAAAGGTACGGGAACCATAACCATCCCAGCGTATAAAAGAAAGGTAGAAGAGAAAGTGCTGTTAGGTGTAGACATTTTTATAGACTGGAAAGGTTCTGACCCCGAAGAAATAGGACAAGCCTTATCACATTTGGATGCATTTAAATTGAAGCTTAAAATGATTACGAACCGCGGGGTAAAGGTTTTTCCCGGAGGAATGAAAGAGACCTATTGTACGGATCATTGGAGATGCAGGTTTGTTGCAACAGACGCACAGTTAACAGGAGGCCAGCCAGTATACGCCCCAGTTAGTTATGAGCAGGTCGTAGCCTTATTATCTAAATTGTATAATCAAGGGTTTGATGTGATAAAAACCGAAAACCTGTATGAATTTGATGGTAAACGAGCCTTTTCTCTTGGTCAAGGTGAGTAACAGCCTAAAATAATAAAATTGAATTAAAGTTAAGTTTGAGTTAGTTAGCGTTAGTTAAAAAAGCCACGTGGAGACGTGGCTTTTTGTTTGTATAAAATATCGGAGTAACTAGGCAGTATTATAGGTTTAGGCATATTCTGTTTGTATCCTTCCCTGCTTTAAATTGGTTAACTAGTTTACTACTAGTGACTCTTTTTGTTATAGTTTTTGTTCCTGGATACATCATGTGCGCTTTGGTATTAGTGAAGCCTATTAAAAGAGAGCCCTTACGTTATTTGATTTTAAACCTTGAGACTTACTACTAACTGTATTCCGGAACTTTTCCTTTTATCCCTTTGAAGAATGCCTCATAGGTTGCAAAATCAGCTTCTTGGTCCTCAGTAGGAAAATGTGGTTTCGAAACTTTTACTTGCTTGTTTTCATAATCAAAGGCTACCATAACCACGGGCACTTTTGCTGCTTTGGCTATAAAGTAAAATCCGGTTTTCCACTGGGTTACTTTTTTGCGTGTACCTTCTGGCGAAAGAGAAAGCCTAAATTTATCCTTTTCCTTAAAAACTTGGGCAATGGCGGAAACGGTATCATTGGATTTACTGCGATCTATTGGCGTGCCGCCGGTCCATCTGAAAAACCATCCAAAGGGAGAATCAAAGAGGCTTTTTTTACCTATGTAGTTAATTTCCTCCTGCCATACGCTACGCACGAGCAGGCCCAGTAAAAAGTCCCACCAACTCGTATGTGGGACTACGATGATGACACATTTTTTGATTTCTGATGGAAATTCGCCGACTAGAGACCATTTCAGCAATTTAAAATAAATGAATTTAGCTACACTCTGCATTCGTTTTGTTTTGATTCTAAGGATGGGTCGCTTATTTTTTACGACAAAACCAACGCTATATTTTTTTATAGATCGATATAATCTTTTCAGGTGTAATAATTGCTTTCCATTGTTCGCCCAAGGCATTTTCCCAAAGGGGCTCCATACCCATGGCAATTGTTGCCATTTTATCAAACTCCGCATCGGTTAAGTGCTTACAAACGCCTTTCGGCAGCGTGATGTTATGTTTATACATCATTTTGTTAAAAAGTGCCACCCCTTCCGGATAAAATTCGGCTAAATGTTGGAACACCAAGCAATTGCCAATTCCATGTTTTATACCTAAAAGAAAACCAAGACCATAGCTGAGTGCATGGGCAACACCCACCTGTGAGTAGGCAATACTCATACCGCCATGCCAGGATGCCATCATTAATTTATCTCGAGATTCATTGTCTGGGATATCACCAAGAAAAACTTCTTTACAAAGGTCTAAGGCTTTTTCGCCATAACTTTGGCTAAAAGCATTTAAAAATGTGCCTTCTAGCGATTCTATACAGTGAATAAAACAATCCATTCCCGTGTAAAAGCGCTGTTCTTTAGATACGCCTTGGGTAAGCTCCGGATCCAATAGTACTTGATCAAAAGTGGTAAAATCAGAATTAATACCTAATTTTTTTTCAGGACCTAAAAGAACCGTAGTTCTGGATACTTCGGCTCCAGTTCCGCTTATGGTTGGTATACCCACATGGTAAATGGCTTTTTTCTGCACTAAATCCCAACCTTGATAATCAACAGCACTTCCTGCGTTGGTCAAAAGAATAGCTACAGCCTTGGATAAATCCAAAATTGTACCGCCGCCAATACCAACGATACCAAAAGGTAATTCTTGGAAGTTTTGTTTTATCATAGTTACCAGAGCATCTACTTGTGCCGTACTGGGTTCGTCTTTTGAGGGTACAAAAATGATTTGATCACAGAATATATTTGGAATCCGTGTCACAAGTTTGGAGCCTTCAAAAATAGCATCGACAAGATATATAATAGGAGCTTCGGAATGCTTTCGTTTTGGCATTAAGATAGCCCCTAACTGGTCAAAACTGCCGTTGCCGAAAACCACGCGGGGGACCATAGGAAAATTTCGATACTGTTCTGATGCTTTAGTAGGTATGTTCTTCAATCTTTTTTCTTTTTTTAGCTCCATTTTGCTTATGCTAGATAGTCTAGGACATCCGTTAATTTCTGGACGGTCATATATCCAGATTTCTTTTGCGGGGCAGTTACGTCCTCATGTTTCCAAGTAGTGTGAAAAGGGACATGAATTGCACTGGCGCCAATATTTACCAAAGGTAACACGTCTGATTTTAGGGAATTGCCTATCATCAAGAATTCGTTGGTAGAAATTTCCAAATGCTCTAGTAAATCCTTGTAATTCTTTTCTTTTTTATCACTCAATACTTCTACATGATGAAAATAATCGGACAGCTTGGAGCGGTCCAATTTGCGTTCCTGATCTAGGAGGTCTCCTTTGGTGAGAACGATGAGTCTGTATTTTCCATTTAATTTTTCTAGTACTTTTTCCACACCTGCTAGCACATCCACCGGATGGGAAATCATGTTTTTTCCTATATCTAAAAGTTTAAGTATTGTAGCTTGCGGAATTTCATTATTGGAAAGCTCCAACGCCGATTCAATCATGGAAAGCATAAAACCTTTAATACCATAGCCATAGAGTTCTAGGTTTCGAATCTCCATTCTAAAAAGTTCCTGGTCTATCTTATTCTTGGTTTCATAGGGTTCTAAAAGCTCGGCAAAACGTTCTTCCGCCTCCCTAAAGTAGGTTTCGTTGACCCAAAGCGTATCGTCTGCGTCAAAACCAATCACCCTTATTTGCGAGAAGTCTATTTCCATGCTGCTTGTGCTTTTTTCAAATCTTCCGGCGTATCTATTTCAATTCCCGAAACCGTAGTTTCTACCATTTTAATCTTTTTTCCGTATTCAAGATATCTAATAGCCTCAATTTTCTCTGTGGCTTCCAAGGCAAGCATCGGCAATCGTTGAAAATCCATCAAGGCACTTTTTCTAAAGGCATAAATACCTTTGTGCTTGTAATAGACGGTTCCAACATCTTTTGCCCTTGGAAACGGAATAGGCGCTCGCGAAAAGTAGAGTGCAAAGTTTCTATTGTCCACAATGACCTTTACCGTATTGGGGTTATTGATTTCTTCATCGTCAGTAATCTGTACCATTAGGGATGCCAAATCGATTTCCTTGTCCAAATCGTTCTTAAAAACGGACAGAACACTGGCTAGGCTTTGGCGGTCCGTGAAGGGCTCGTCTCCCTGTACGTTTACAATAATATCTACATCCATATCGGTTACCGCTTCCGCAATACGATCGCTACCGCATTCGTGCTCCTTTTTACTCATGAGAGCCAAACCACCTGCGCCTATAATCGTGTCATAAATGATGGTGCTGTCCGTAACTACATAAACCGCATCAAAGAGTTCGGTATTAACTGCGGCTTCATAGGTACGTACAATGACCGGTTTCCCTGAAAGGTCTTGCATTAGTTTTGCAGGGAACCTAGAAGCCGCATAACGGGCAGGTATCATGGCGATAATTTTCACTTTTTTGAAGGTTTAGTTATGTGTTGATTGCTATTGATTGGCTATTTGGGTTGTTTATATCTATAAAGTTGCTACTTGTTTTGTTGCATTTTTTATCACCGGCCACTGTTTTGTGGCCTAAAGCTTCTATAGATTCTAAAAATAAGTACTAAAATAATAATCACAAGAACGGCGGCCAATATCGGCGCAAATATAGAGGCAACGGTAACTACTACGGCAGTTCCGGTTTCTACAGTTGCCAATGCGGGATTAGCCAATCCACCCGTAGTCGCTGACGAAGCAAGGCGCCCAGTAGCTCCAGCACCTTTAATGGCGGTTGCTGTTCCACCACCGGCTATAATTGCCAAGGACCAAGTTACAACGGGATCTAGCCCTGCAACGGTAGATACCATTACTGCTGTACCTGCAATCGCTGCCAGGGGTATGGCGATACTGTCCAAAAGATTGTCTACCCATGGAATAAAATAAGCGAAAACTTCAACAACGGTAGCAACTCCCAACGTAAGTAGGGCAGCTAGACTTCCTATCCATTGCCAACTATCATTAAGCTCCCAAGTGCCGAAATAAGCAGCGAGACTCAATGCAAAAAGGGGTAGGAAAACACGAAACCCAACGGAGGCCGCCAACCCAACCCCTAAAAATATGCTTAATATGGTTTCCGTTGTCATACTCAGTATACCGTTTTCTTTTTTTAACTACAGTGTTTCTTGTTTGGTATATTTTTAACAATATCCCATTTCTCGCTTTAATACTACTTAAATACTAAAATAGCCTTTTCCTATTCAACAAAAAAATCGTTCTTAAAGCCAATGAGATATAATTTTTGTTTGGCACGGGTAACCGCTGTATAGAGCCACCTCAAATATTCTTTATCTATGCCATTGGGCAGGTAGGGTTGCTCAACAAAAACAGTGTTCCATTGTCCACCTTGGGATTTGTGGCAGGTAATGGCATAGGAGAACTTTACCTGAAGCCCGTTGAAATATTTATTATTTTTTACGCCAAGGAATTTTTTGTATTTAGAGCTTTCGTGGGCATAATCCTTTAATACCTCTTGGTACAGCCTATTGCCTTCTTCATAAGAAAGTGAAGGCGATTCCGCTTTTATTGTATCCAATAGAAGTACGGTTTCGAATGGTTTCATGTTGGGGTAATCTACCATTTGTACCTTTACTTCTGCAAATTTAAATCCGTAAATTTCTTTAAAATTGAAGATTTCTAAAATCTCAATGATATCGCCATTGGCAATAAATCCGGCTTCGGAATTTGGTTTCAGCCAGAAATAATTATTTTTTACGACCATCATAAAATCCCCTGCTGCCAAGTCGTTCTCCAAAAAAAGTATACGCTCGCGAATATTTAGGTTGTAAAGATTCGCCCTTTTGTTGGATCGCACAATAAAGGCCGTTTCCTCCTTACCGTTTTGGGAGTAGGATTCGTCTATGGCTTCTTGAATTTCGTGTCCATCAATGAGTCTAACAATATCAGTATAGGGGAGCACATCAAATTTAAAACTTTCAAAAAAATCACCCTGTAGTTGTTCCCGTAAAAGGGTCGCGTTTAAAAGAATGCCAGAATCCTCTGCCTGGCGAACGACCTCGTCCAATTCTAGTCGAATAACTTCTTTGTTATAGTTTAAGGATAGGGTATCCGGATCTAATGCAGGACTTAGACTAAGGTGGACCGGGGGTAATTGTGCAGTATCGCCGATTAACAATAGCTTACAATTATGACCGGAATAAACGAACATCATTAAATCGTCTAACAAGGAGCCATTGTCAAAAAGTTTAGAATCTGCAGCTCTATCCGGGATCATGGAAGCTTCATCTACTATAAATAAAGTGTCCCTATGCTTATTAGGCGCTAACACGAATTGAACGCCTCCACCTCCTTGTTTCTTTGGAAAATAAATTTTTCTATGAATGGTAAATGCTTGGGTTTTGGAGTAATTGGACATTACCTTGGCAGCACGACCTGTAGGAGCCATTAGAACTGCTTTCATCCGTGACTTCCATAAACTATTCACCACCGTTCCAATTAAGGTTGTCTTTCCTGTCCCTGCGAAGCCTTTCAAAAGAAAGATTTCATCTTTTTCTTTGGATAACACAAAGGTTGCCAACTTTTCTAAAGCTATCTGTTGTTTTAGCGTGGGTTCATGTGGAAACTTGGTTAGTAACTCCTTATAAAATGCGGATGGTGTAAGTTGTTTCATGCAAGTTCAAAGATAAAGATGATTTTTACCGCAAAAACTTTTCTCATTAAAAAAAAATTGTAGATTTGTTGGAACCACTAAATTAAATTAACACTTAACGAAATGAAGACCATTATTCAAATTGTACTTTGGATTGCATGTATCGGTTTAGGGTACCTTATCTACAATTCGGTAACCGGACCTATAGAATTTAAAAAAGTTAAAGTAGAACGATTTGGCAAAGTCGTTGCAAAGTTAAAGGACATTAGGAACTCACAAGAGGCCTATAAAACAGTTAACGGAAATTACGCCAAAGACTTCAATAGCCTTATTAAATTTATAGATACAGGTAACTATGTTATTACGCAACAAAGGGATTCCTCCTTCATGGAATTTGACCAGGCTTATCAAATAGACATGTTAAAAGAAGTAAAGATCATTGATACTTTAGGCTTTGTATCGGTAAAAGATTCGCTCTTCAAAAAAGATACACGATACAAAAGTTTAATGGATATACCTGGAGCACCTAACGGGGAGAAGGTAAGCATGGATGCCGGTTTTGTTGAAAAAAGCGGATATAGGGCGCCTGTTTTTGAAGCTAAAGTGGATAAAAGCATATTATTGTACGATCAGCCTAAAGATTTATTGTCTCGTGAGAACGCTCAAATGAGTGTGGAAGAGGTAAATGGATCCGCAATTACGGTTGGTTCTATGAATGAAGTAAGTACAAGTGGTAACTGGCCACCGATTTATGACAAAAAAGAGAAAAAGCAATAGTTCGGATATACCGGATAAAAATTTTAAGAAATTGTCCATTCAAGTTAGCTTGAATGGACTTTCTTTTTGTGTGGCCGATACGGTCTCACATAAAATTGCCTACTCGGATAATGTGATTTTTCCAGATCAATTGAATATTATTGAGGTCGAAGCTGAACTAGACATACTGTTTAAAAAGCATGAACTTACCAACAAACAATTTGATGAGGTTACGGTCGTGCATAGGAACACCTTGTTTGGCCTTGTTCCAAAAGCGTTGTTTGACCCAAATTCACTTCCCGATTACCTCAAGTTTAATGCACGTATTTTTGCAACCGACACCATTGCTTATGACGAGGTGGAAAATCAAGATATGGTAAACGTTTACGTTCCCTACGCGAATATTAATAATTACGTATACGATATTTTTGGTGAGTTCACTTTTTTGCATAACGGAACCGTTATGATTCAATCCCTGTTAAATGGATATGGTAACCATAAAGAGCCCATTTGTTACGCACATGTAACTAAAAGGCAATTGGATATTTGCGTCATAAGACAAAAAAATCTTCTATTGTACAATAGCTTTTTGTATGAGACAAAGGAAGATTTTGCCTACTATCTGCTATTTGTTCTAGAGCAATTAGAGCTAAATGCCGATCAAGTTTCCGTAAAGCTCTTTGGAGCTATAGAGGAGGATCATCCCGTTTTTCAATTATGTCATAACTATATAAAGAACATCGTTATTTTCACTCCTACTTTTCCCCAGCACTTGCAGTTGGGAGAGCCTGAAGGTCCACGGATAGACTTCACTGTTTTAAATACTTTATAATGCGTATTATATCTGGTAAACATAAGGGCAGACGGCTTATAGCACCAAACAATTTGCCGGTACGTCCTACAAAGGATATGGCAAAGGAGGCCTTGTTTAATATTTTGAACAATAGTTATTATTTTCCAGATGTAAAAGTGTTGGACCTTTTTTCTGGAACAGGAAATATAAGCTTTGAGTTCGCTTCTAGAGGAGCAGAGGCTATAACCGCTGTTGATATAGAAATGGGTTGTGTCAATTATATAAACAAAATTTCTTCTGAACTAGAGATGGGTATACAGGCTTTGAAAAGCGATGTGTTCTCGTTCTTATCTAAAACTACGGGACAATTCGATATTATTTTTGCCGACCCGTTTTACGAAATGGAAGAGGGAGATTTTACTAGAATTGCCCAGCTCGTTTTTGACAGGGATTTGCTTTCGGAAGATGGCATATTGATTATAGAACATTCTAAAAGAACCAAGCTATCCGAGTTACCCAACTTCTCTGAAGAACGAAAGTATGGGGGTAGTGCTTTTAGCTTTTTTCGGCGATAAGGCGTTATAAATTTAAGTTTGACATGACTTTTTGGCTAAATTAACCTATACAGTTTCAGAACGTTTGAACTGATTTTAGTTATAATCACCAATTTTCTTCGGAAAGAATCTTCAGTTAGTTTTTAAATCGGCAAATAGCGCAATTAAAAGGTGTTAGGTTTTTCTTATATAATGATTTTCTTAGGTGAAAATATTCTAACCAAAAATATCCAAGAGCTTTTATTTAGGTGTTTATAAAAATATAAATTGTGTACGGGTTACTCCTGCATACTATGGTATACGTTCTGTACATCATC
>CAZUIE010000141.1:0-9766 GCA_964620945.1 uncultured Maribacter sp. | reverse complement strand
TAAATGTCGTTAAAAAAGCACCGCATTCTATATAGCTTTGTATTTTAAAATTTAGTAAAAATGAAAAATCAAACTATTGCTGAAAAATTAAAATACTATAGAAAGAAGCAAGGCTTTTCACAAGACGAACTTTCTAAAGAAACAAATGTTACTGTTAGAACCATACAAAGAATTGAGAGTGCTAAGGTTACACCGCATCTAAAAACCATAAAATTACTTGCTGCTGCTTTGGGAGTAGAAGTAGAAGATTTGTTTCCACTAGATAACCCTAAAGAAGAATCAATTAAGTTAAAATGGCTTCTCCTCTTTCATTCCACACCACTATTAGGATTGTTTATTCCGTTTTTGAATGTAATTATTCCACTTTTCTTGTGGATACATAAAAGGGAGGATAACTCTGTTTACAATAAACATGGAATTGAGGTTATTAACTTTCATATTACTGCAATACTGCTCATTATTATATCTTTAGTTTTCTTAGTAAAGATTGATGTATGGGGCTTTTATGTTTTTATTCTAAGTATTGTGTATTGTTTCTCAGTTATTGTTTTAAATATTTTTTATGTAGTAAAAACTGGCAAGTGTTTTTATCCTTTATCCATCCCTTTCTTAAATTATAAAAATAGGAATCTAAGTAGTTTAATTATAGTTCTATTTTTTTTATTCCCTTTAGTCTCCTGTGAGTATCAAGATAAAGATGCTATAAAAAAGTTAAATGGAGAAAAAATATCTAAAGATTCCATAACGTCAGTAATTGAGCATTTATCTAAAGAAGCAAATGTAACTGGATTAAGTGTCTCTATAATTAATGAAGGTAAAGTAAAATATCAAAAATCTTTTGGGTATTCTAATGCAGAAACACAAGAGCCGCTAGATTTAAATCATATTTTCTATGGCGCTTCTTTAAGTAAATCAATTTTTGCTTATCTCGTCGCTCAAATGGTTGTTGAGAATAAGTTAGATTTAGATAAACCCATAAACGATTATTTTAATGTAGAATTACCAAAGATACCAATCGAAGCAAATCACAGAAAATTAACTGACTTAAAAGATGATATTAGGTATAAAGATATTACAACTAGAATGTGTCTTTCTCATTCCTCAGGTCTTCCCAATTGGAGATGGATTAACAACCCAGACAGAAAATTAAAAATCCAATTTGATCCTGGAACTAACCATAGCTATTCTGGAGAAGGTATTATGTTAGCACAATGGTTAGTAGAACATATAGAAAAAGAACCTCTGGAGGCACTTGCAAAAAAAAGGATATTTGAGCCTTTAGAAATGTCGAATACAGATTTTTTATGGAGGGATGAGTTTAAAAACCACTTTTGCTATGGCCACGATAAAAATCAAAAAAAACTACCAAAGGATATTGAGTTAGATGATGCAGCAGCAGCTGGCTCTATGGAAACTACTATAATAGATTACACTAAATATTTACTGCACATATATGAATTGTATAAGGAAGATTCTGCTGTAGCTAAGTTGTTGTTTACACCTAATATTTCCATTAAATCCAAACAACAATTTGGCCCATTGAGTAAAGTTATCACCACAGAAAACGACGCCATAAACCTAAGTTATGGACTGGGCTGGGCCTTAATTAAAACACCATATGGAGAAGCAGCACTTAGAGGTGGGCACAGTGAAGGGTTCCAACATTATTTTATAATATTTCCTGAGAAAGATACAGCTATGCTAGTAATGTCAAATAGTGATAACGCAGAAGGAATTTTTGAAAATTTATTTGAAAAAATTATAGGTGATGTTTTTACACCATGGAAATGGAAGGGATATTCCCCTAACCTTAGTCAATAAAATAAACGTTTTATAGGAAATTCTTAAAATGAAAAAAAGACGTTTAGTTACTTATATTACCAATAGTATTTTGATTTTAATTTTATTGATTTCAAATCAAATATATAGTCAAAACACCCTTAAAAAACATTTTGAACAGATTGCGGATACTATAAGAGGAACTATTGGTATAAGTGTTTTACATATCAAAAAAGGATCGTCAATATCCTTTAATGGAAATGAAAAATTCCCAATGCAAAGTGTTTATAAATTCCCTATAGCTATGGTTATGCTTCACGAGATTGATAAAGGAAATTTCTCTCTTGAAGATTCCATAGTAATTAGCAAAAAGGAATATATACCTAAGGCAGGCCATAGCCCAATTAGAGAGACGTATCCTAATGGTATCAAGCTTACAATAAAAGATATTTTAGAATACAATGTGTCAAAAAGTGACGGAACGGCTTGCGATGTTTTATTACGATTATTAGGAGGGGCAAAAAAAGTCGAAAAAAGAATTCACAAATTAGGTGTTAAAAATATTGCCATTACTACTACAGAAATGGTTCAAGTTGCATATGATACAATTCAATATCAAAACTGGTCTACCCCAAGAGCAATGAACAAGCTCTTGAAGGTATTTTATAATGGGAGTTATCTGTCTGAAAAAAGTCAAAAAATATTATTGGATTTTATGTCCATTTCTAATCCGTGGTTTGATAGAAGGTTAAAGGGATTATTACCTGTAAATACACCGCTCGTTCATAAGACAGGAAGCGCTCGTACTTATAATGGTTTAACAAGAGCCACAAATGATGTTGGCATCATTACCTTGCCAGACAATAGCCATATCGCAATTAGTGTATTTTTATCAGACTCATACGATTCTCAGTCAAAAAGAGAATTGACTATCGCAAAAGTAGCAAGAGCCGCCTATGATTATTATGTAATAAAATAATAAACAAATAAAAAGTTTATGAATTATAGAACACTTTACTTTCTTTTCACGGTCGTACTTTTTACCAACACCATCTATGGACAACACGAAAAAATTACTGATAAATGGTAAACTCAAACCATAGTTGACTAGATAATTAGAAGAAAAAAATACTCAATTAGGTGTCAAAATAGAAACCGAAAGATTTAGATGTACATTAATCCATTATATTTTACTATTGTAGTTCCGGAAACTCGTAGTAAAATCATAAATAAATCTGTTATAAACTTGATCAGTAATTTTCTTAACATTCTTATTCTTTTAGGTACTTTTCAAGGTGTAATTACAGCTACTTTATTATACAGGTTAAAACCTAGAGGACAGGCTAATACTATTTTAGCTTTGTTTACATTATTAATATCTCTGGCTTGTCTCAACATCTATTTTTTACTAGCCGTAAAAAGTTTGAATCCTTTTTTGAGAGTGTTAGGGGAAATAATTCCTTTAATCATCTTAATGCCAATTGGACCTCTAGTCTATTTTTATGTTAAGGCATTGCTTTATCCAGAATTCAAATTAAGTAAAAAAAATAGACCACATTTCTATAGTATTATAATTGACCTTATCCCATATTTAGCCTCTACAATACTTCTTTTGGGAAATTATTTTGATTTTGTCACTATAAATTATAATGAACAATGGAAAATTTTTGTAGATACTTATTTTATATATTCAGATATTCCTAGATGGATTTCTCTTGCTATTTATTTATGGCTTACCTATAAAATGCTTAACAACTATGAAGCTTCTAAAAAAGAATACAATACTTTCCGTTGGGCAAAAAGATTTACCTCAGGTATGTCTCTATTTACCTTAATTTGGCTGTTTCATTTAGTGCCCTATGTTATTCCCTCACTATCAGATGAGCTATTAGCCCTTGTTGGCTGGTATCCTATTTACATGCCTTTAGTTGTATTAATTTATTGGATAGGAATAAGTGGTTTCATAATGGGTTTAAAATCCAACCAATCTATTTCCAAAAAATTATCACCAGCAGAGATTAAAAATGTAATGGATGGTTTAGAGAAGGCTATGAAAAAAGATAAATTATACCTAAACCCTACACTTAAGCTCAATGATATTGTAAAGCATATTGAAGTACCACAAAAAACAATTTCGGCAGTTTTAAACCAACATTTTCAAAAAACATTTAAAGAATTCATTAATGGCTATAGAATTGAAGAATTCAAATTAAGGTTATTAAAAAATAATTCTGAAAAATTAACCCTTATTGGAGTTGCCTTTGAGTGCGGTTTTAATTCTGAAGCAACATTTCATAGAGTATTTAAAAAATCAGTTCATTTATCCCCGAAAGAGTTTCTACAAAAACATTCAATAAACCGAGTAAAATAACTCTCAAAACTAGATTTGAAAAGACACAGTCTTACATTCATTGCTTTATTTACTTAATCATTGCTTTATTTGTGAAAAAATGAATTTATGAAAACATCAATTAGTATAATACTACTAACATTAATCCATTTTACTTGGTCTCAAAATATTGAAACTAGAATAAAAAATGTAGAAAACAGCTTAACTTTTCCATCGACTGTATTGGCTAATCAAGAAATTATTAAGTCGAATATCAATGAAGCGATGAAGCAAAACAAAATACATGGAGCAAGCGTAGCGGTTATAAATGATGGGAAAATAGAATGGTTAAAAGGCTATGGGCTGCGAGAAGTTGGCGGTTCAGACAAAGTTACTACTGAAACCTTATTTCAATGTGCATCAATTGGTAAACCAATTACCGCAATTGCTATTTTAAAATTGGTAGAAGCTGGCAAAATTGACTTAGATGAAAATGTGAATAACAAACTCCAACGCTGGAAGATTAAGGATAATAAATTTACAAAAAATCTAAAAGTGACATTAAGACATTTGCTTTCTCATTCCTCAGGTCTTAACGACGGTTATGGGTTTTCAGGTTATGATTCAAAAGATGAAATTCCAACTTTGTTGCAAATTTTAAATGGTCACCGTAATTCAAACTCAAAAAAATCACATGATATAAAAACAATTCCTGGTAAAACTGAAAGATATTCTGGTGCAGGTTATCTAATTATTCAAGTATTGATTGAGGACATAAGTGGGTTGTCATTTGCTGATTATGTACAGCAACATATTTTTGAACCTCTTAAAATGCTACATTCTACCTACGATTTTCATCCAGACAAGAATTTAGGATTACCAATAGCCGCAGGTCATCGGTCCAATGGCAAGCAACTAAGAAATAAAAAATATAACATTTACCCCGAGCATGCTGCAGCAGGGCCATGGACAACAGCAGAAGATTTAGCTAAATTGATTATTGGAGTTCAGGAAGCATATAATGGTAAAGCGAATCCTGTATTAAATCAAAAATTAACTCATGAATTTCTTACAACACAAATAAACAATAAAGGTTTAGGTGTTAACCTTAAAGGAGTTGAAAAACCTCAGGCCTTTTGGCATGCTGGCCAAAATTTGGGATATACAGCTTTATTATATGGACTAATTGAAAAAAGGGAAGGTGCCGTTATTTTATTAAACTCAGATGGAGGAGAAGGATTGATGCAAGAATTTATGACTAGTGTTGCGATGGAATATGATTGGCCAGTAATAAACGCTTATAAAGCTCAAAAAATCCCCAATGACCTTCGGTCTAATTTGATAGGAAAATATGAGAACACTGATAAATCAAGAACTCTATTCGTTAGTCAAAAAAATGGTATAATCACCTTAAAACCCTCAGGTGCAATAAAAGGCTATCAACTTTATAGAATTAAAGACAATAGCTACACATTTAAAGATTCTCAAGACTATTTCAGGGTCTCTTTTCACTTGGAAAATGGAACTACAACATTAAAATTTTCTGAAAGTATAGGAAAAATAACATATCTGAAAAAATCAGACTAAAAAACAAGCTATACGAATCTTACGAAAAAGAGTCATCTTGTTTAAACTATTGAAATGGTAAAATTTGTCAACAGTATGGTATAAATGGTATACCTGATAATTTAGTAATAGACCCGAATGGAATAATTATAAAAAGAAAAATTAGAGCTAAAGATTTAGAAGTTTTTTTAGAAGACTTGTTTGACAAACAATAAAAGTTTATGCACAGTTTTTTAAAAAAAATTAATCTCTGAAATCAAGATTAATATTCATATTTATGCGAAAATACTCCCCACAAAAACTGGAAGAATTAAAAAATAAAATTGAAAGCAAATTACCTAATGAAGAATTATCGGATTTTGTTAGGGAATTTTTCTATTTACAAATAAACAGTAATATATAGCAGATTATAGTTGCAGTTGATGACAGCTGTTATGATTTTATGTTCTATAAAGAAAAAAATGCTGTTATAGAATTTAAACATAACAATTCTAAACAAATTTGCAACACTACTTTTACTGTTCATCAATTAAAACCACCATTAAAATATAAATTTAGAAAGTCTTTATCATAATTCAGAATAAAGGTTCAGCCTTGGTTAAATACATTCTTTTTCCCAAATCATTATGAAAAAGGAATTCTTGATTTAAAGAACATATATGGAAATGAAATTACAAGCATACATTCAGCTATATATAATAGTAGCTCTTTTGAAGAAAAAGTTAAGATTGCAAAAGATTTTTTAAACGAAATTAAGCCCGCATTTAATGGAAATTTAGATTTAGAAAAAAAAGTTTGTGTGGAGATTTATAAACAAAAGGAATTATAACTGTTAATCAATTATCTGATTTGTTTTTTTGTGATAGACAAACTCTTAATAAAACCTTCAAAACATCTGCTATCTATTGGTAAAAAATATAGAAGACCCAGATTAAAACTAAATATCCATTTTTACAATTCAACTAAACTAAACGATGATTCAATAAGAACAGCTATCTAAGAGCGAAGATTAGATTTATATTGCCCTCATATTAATTTAAATCACGGAAAAATGAAAAAAATATCTTTATTATTTATTCTTGCTTTTCTAGCACTTCAAGGCTGTGTTACTAGCAAAAGATTTTCAAATACGACTCTTGTAAAATCTACACCTTTAAAGCATCAAAAATATACTGGGCAATGTTGGAGTTTTGCATCAACATCACTCCTGGAAGCAGAAGCAATGAGGTTAGGTTATGAAATTCCGGAACTATCCTCCTTCTTTTTTGTTTATCATAATTATTTAGATAATGCTGAAGATTATTTGAAAAACAAAGGTACTTCTCGCTTAAACAGAGGTGACCTTTCCTTTTCGGTACTTGAAGTTTTTGAAAAGCACGGAGCTGTTCCAGAGTCAGTTTATGATGGTGATTTGGGTAGGCTTACAACTAAAAAACAAATGATGAATAGATGGAAGGAAGAAGATGAAATGAATGCTTTAATAAAGCGAAACCTAGATTCACTCATCAAAACCGATACCAGTAATGACAAATCCTTAGAAATTGTTAAAAACATATTAAATGAGTATATGGGTGAAATTCCAGAGAGTTTTACTTTTCAAGGAAAAACAGAAACTGCCCAAACATTTGCCAATAAATTTGTACCGCTAAATTCTAAAGATTATACAGAACTAACATCTTATAATCATCATCCATTCTATCAAAAAATAATGCTCGAAATCCCTGTAAATTGGAGATTTAAAAAATACCTAAATCTACCCATTGAGAGTTTTATGAGTACGATAGACAGCGCTTTAAATGGTGGTTTCAGTTTGGTATGGGAAGGCGATATTGGTGGTGGTGATAAAGATGGTTTTAATGACAATGGCTATGTAAGGGTAAAGGGTGAGTATGAAGACGAAAATCTCATATCTCAAGAACAACGTCAAAGTGCCTACAAAAGAAAAACAACACTTACAGAGCACACTATGCATTTGGTTGGCTATACATATGATCTTAAAGGTGAAAAATTCTATATTCTAAAAAATACTTGGGGTAAGAACAGAGGAATAGATGGGTCTTACTATTTATCAGAAAATTACTTCCGTCTTAGAACTGTCTCTGTTACTGTACACAAAGATGCATTCCCAAAAGAGATCAAAACAAAAATCCAGTACCAAAAACATAGCAAATAATGGACGTAAAAAAACTCATTTTCTTCCTACTAGTAATATCTTTAGGTTGTTCAACCGACAATCTACGACCTGACTCTTCGATTTCCGATTTGGCAGACGAATATCTTGCACAAACTATCTCAAGATTTCCCGAAGATAAATACTTTTTGGATTTACCAATCGAGGATCACAGTCTTTTTTCATCCAACCATCTCGAGGATTTATTAAAATGGGAAGAATTTGAAGATAGTATTTACAACAGGCTTATAAAAATTGACAAGTCTAAATTTTCTTCTCAAGCAGATCAAATTACATATTGGCTATTAAAGGAGGAACTTGAGAGTAGTATTGATATGAGGGTTTGTAAAAGGGAACTTTGGAACGTTAATCATCAGTGGAACTTTACCCGCATATGGTTGGGTATCGTTGATTTTCAACCTGTAGGAAATGAGACCCTAAGACAGCAAGCATTAAGAAGGTGGAAAAAATTTCCAAGATATGTAGAAACAGAAATCAAAAACTTGAAACTTGGGATAGAAAAAGGTTATAGCATGCCGAAAGAAATTGTAGAATTAGTAATTCCTCAAATAAAAGTCTTGACAAGCTATTCTTTAGAAGATTCACCATTCATGTCACCAGCTAAAAGAGACGATAGTGAAAAATTTAACAAAGAATGGGTGAAATTAGTAACTGAACAAATCAACCCTGCTCTATCAAAATATGTAGAGTATCTTCAAAACGATTATTTAAAAAAAGCAAGAACAAAAGGATCTGTCTTAGCCTTACCAAATGGAAGTGAATGCTACAGGGCTTTTATTCGAAGTAGTACGACAACAAAAAAGTCAGGGAAAGAAATATTTGACCTCGGGCTGAAAATTGTAAATTTAAATATTAAAGCTGTTGAAAAGTTAGGAAAGGATCTTTACCAATTGGATGACTTTGCAGAAATAATTTCTCAGATCGATAGAGATTCTAGTCTTTATTTTAAATCCTCAGATGAAATCTTGGCTTACAATAGCACAATACTAGATTCTGCTAAGGCTAAATCAAAAAAATGGTTTGATTTAATGCCCTCCTCAGATGTAACTATAAAACCATATCTCCCCCATGAATATGGGAGCGGATCTTACGAAAGTGGGACAGACAATAAGCCAGCTTATTTCAGAATAAATTTGAAAAATCCAGAGAAACAAACTTATTATAATAACGAAAAATTGTCCTTTCATGAGGCTTATCCTGGACATCATTTACAACTAGGAATTGAAAGAGATATTGAAGGATTACATCCAGTTAGAGAAATACTTGGATTTCAAAGTTATATGGAGGGATGGGCTAGGTATGCTGAGCAATTGGCAGAAGAAATGGAGCTATATAAACATAAAGCCTCGCTTATCAATAGACGCGCTTGGCCATCAAGAGGAATGGTAATAGATCCAGCATTACATTTAAACTTATGGTCAAAAGACTCAATTATAAACTTTATAATGGCATCAGGGATGAGTCAGTCATCTGCAACGAGTCTTTATCGAAGAAGCATTGTCAGCCCTGCGCAACTTACTTCCTATGATGTAGGCGGTGAAGAAATAAAAGCACTCAGAAAATTATCGGAAGAAAGACTAATGGAATCTTTCGATATAAAAGAATTTCACAACAAGATATTAGAAAATGGATCTATACCCTTGTCTGCATTGAGATTACAGGTTGAAAGATGGATTGATAATAAAATCAATATTAAAAATTAATACTTGCCTATTAAATGAATCAAAAAAAGCTAACTTGATTTCTTAATAAATCACCATTCATTAGGTGTTTTTAAGAGGGCAAAATTTCTCTAAATAAAATCTTTTTAATTTCTTAAGAGATTTTTTAATTGATTTTTATAGGTCAATCCAATTGGTATCTTATTCCCTCCTATTGTAATACGATTACCCTCAATTAAA
>CAZUIE010000140.1:0-10039 GCA_964620945.1 uncultured Maribacter sp. | reverse complement strand
AGATGATTCAGGAGCTTAGGGAAAACTACGGACATATTTTTGACGACGAACTTTTGAACGAAATAGATGCCTGTGCGACATTGAAGATAGTACCGGAGGGAGGAAAGCTCATGGAGATTGGGGATTATATCAAATCGATGCCTTTGTTGATATCCGGTGTCATCAAAGTATTACGAGAAGATGATAATGGCGATGAGCTATTGCTCTATTTTTTGGAACATGGAGACACCTGTGCGATGACCTTAAATTGTTGCATGACGCAGAGCCAGAGTGAAATTCGTGCTATTGCCGAGACCGATACCAAACTCATTATGATTCCCATCCAAAAGATGGAGGAATGGATGGCCAAATACCAACAATGGCGAAATTTTGTGTTGGAAAGTTATAATAATAGGTTAAACGAACTTTTGGAAACCTTGGATTCCATTGCTTTCCTAAATATGGACCAGCGGTTGTTAAAGTATTTAAACGACAAGGCACGGGTAACGAATAATTCAAATATCAACACTACACATCAGGAAATAGCCTACGAACTGCATACCTCTAGAGTTGTAGTTTCCCGTTTACTTAAAAAATTGGAGAATATGGGGAAAATCAAATTGAATCGGAATCATATACAGATTCTGGATTTGAATTAACCATACAAACACGAATACAAAAGTCATTCACAAGTTCCATATCATTAGTTTAACTTTTTGTTTCTAATGCTCGGTGCATACTTCTAATATATTTTTGCGAAGAGCTTTTTAGCGACTAAGCAACCAGTTTGTCAGTACAAAAAGCTTTTTAGAGCTTTATTTAGCCTAACAGTTGCTATGTACAGATGACCACACCTAATTATTCGCTGCCCTTAATCGAACTAAAAGTTTGCATCTTACAAGGAACTAATCTCTGCTTGCATCCTTCCTAGGAATTAGTGTGTAATATTTTGGACAACCTGCGTCCACAGGTATAAGCTTCGTCTTTGAATTAGATATATAGGTAACCTTTATTTCCTAATTTTTTCCACGGATCGGAAATAACAGAAACTTCGGAAGATTCCTGACATATATCATTTTCCCACCAAAATCAAAATTTAACCTTTGTAACCTATGTTACTGTAAGAATTCAGAGACTAAAGTACTTTTACAATATAAACATCCAAAGAAACAAAAAGATGAAAATAGAACAGATTTATACCGGATGCTTGGCGCATGCTGCTTATTACTTGGAGAGTAATGGCGAAGCAGCCATTTTTGATCCCTTACGAGAGGTACAGCCTTATATAGACCGCGCCAAAAAGAATAATGCAAAAATTAAATATGTTTTTGAAACACATTTTCATGCCGATTTTGTGAGTGGCCATTTGGACCTTCAAAAGAAAACAGGTGCAAAAATTGTTTTCGGCCCAACGGCAAAACCTAGTTATGAGGCTTTGATTGCCGAAGATGGGCAACTATTTGATGTAGGCGACTATAAGGTAAAAGTGATACATACACCAGGTCACACTATGGAAAGTACTACATATTTACTCATAGATGAAAACGGTAAAGAACATGGGATTATTACAGGAGACACCCTGTTCATAGGAGATGTGGGAAGACCGGATTTGGCACAGCATGTAATTGCCGATCTTACCGAGGAGAAATTGGCGGGACATCTATATGATTCCCTACGGAACAAAATCATGCCCCTCAATGATAATTTGATAGTGTATCCAAACCATGGCGCTGGTTCTGCGTGCGGTAAAATGATGAGCAAGGAAACTACAGATACCTTGGGTAATCAGAAAAAAACGAATTATGCATTGCGGCCCGATATGTCTAAGGAAGAGTTCATTAAAGAACTTTTGACTGGTCTTACAGCACCGCCAAGTTATTTTCCTCAGAATGTTTTGATGAACATTAAAGGATATGAAAGTCTGGATACAGTACTAGATCGTGGTAAAATTCCACTTTCCCCGGAAGCATTTGAGGCCGCGGCCAATGAAACGGGAGCTCTCATGTTAGATACGAGAAGTGCGGAGGATTTCGCTAAAGGCTTTATCCCTAATAGTATAAATATTGGTCTCGAAGGTAGTTTCGCACAATGGGTCGGAGAAATGATTCCCGATGTAAAGCAGGAAATTCTGTTGATTACCTATCCCAACAAACAGGAGGAAGCAATTACAAGACTTTCGCGAGTAGGCTATGACAATACTATTGGATTTTTAGAGGGTGGTTTTGATAGCTGGGTCGCTATGGATAAGGAATATGAAACCATAGGGCGTATTTCCCCTACCGAATTTGAGTCTATATATGAGACCTCTAAACCGATGGTCTTTGATGTTAGGAAAAAAAGCGAGTTCGATTCCGAGCATATTGTGGGTGCCATCAATGTACCTTTGAACGAAATTAATGAGAACTTATCCCAATTCCCTAAAGAAAAATTCTTTGTGTTACATTGTGCCGGAGGCTATCGCAGCATGATAGCAGCTTCTATTTTAAAGCAACGGGGTTGGGAAGATGTAGTTGATGTGGAGGGCGGTTTTGATAAAATGAAACAGACATCCGTAGAAAAAACGGAATATGTGTGCCCTACTACCTTACTTTAAAAAAGTTTCTGATTTGCTGTTTTAAATCCGACATAGATTACGAATTCAACTTAAAACGTATAACAACAGAAACTTGAAAACAATAAAATAAAATTGAAAATGGAAACAATGGAGATAAACTCAACTTCAATGCCAAGAATAGGGGATATAGCTCCCGATTTTGAAGCGGTAACCACAAAAGGAAAAATTAAACTATCCGATTTTGCTAAGGACAAATGGTTGGTCCTATTTTCGCACCCGGCAGATTTTACACCGGTGTGTACTACAGAAATGAGCGGATTTGCGGTACGAAAAAAGGAGTTTGATGCTTTAAATACAGAATTGCTAGGTCTAAGTATAGATAGTGTTCACGCCCATTTAGGTTGGGTAAACAATGTAAGGGAGAAAACAGGGGTGTATTTTGATTTTCCCATCATAGCGGATATAGACATGAAGGTGTCCAGATTATACGGAATGCTGCAGCCAAACGAGAGCGAAACTGCGGCAGTGCGAGCCGTTTTCTTTATAGATCCAGAAAAGAAAATTCGTTTAATAATGTATTATCCTTTAAACGTTGGGCGTAACATGGACGAGATACTAAGAGCCTTGGAGGCACTCCAAATATCCGATAAATTTAAAGTGGCCATGCCATTGGATTGGAAGAAAGGTGATAAAGTTATTGTACCACCACCAAAAACCTTGGCGGAAATGAATACAAGATTAAACGATGATTCTATAGAGAAGGTAGATTTTTATCTTGCTAGGAAGGAGTTAGACTTAAACGAATAGTAAACTATTTTGGTTGGTTGTTTTAAAGAAACGGTCAAAGTAAGATTTGACTGTTTCTTTTTCAAAAATCAATCCCTTAAATTATAATATATGTCATTTTTAAGTACCTTATTTGGAATAAAAAACGCAGCGTCCGATAAAATCGAAATACTTGATGCGAACAGCTATAAAGAGGCAATTACCGGCAAAAAAGTACAGCTGGTAGATGTGCGTACTGCCAACGAATTTAAAGGCGGCCATATCAAAAATGCCGTGAATATTGATTTTTTCAATGCAGCTGGATTTAAAAAATCTTTTGATAAAATGAATAGGGACAAACCAATTTACCTGTATTGTAGGTCCGGAGCGCGTAGCCAAAAAGCTGCGCGAAGATTGGTTGATATGGGTTTTTCTCAAATCTATGACCTCAAGGGAGGATATTCGCGTTGGTCTTAAAAAAAGGCACTCAACAAAGCCACCAAACCCCAAAAGGATAATTAACTATTTCTATGTTAAGTTCTCTTATAAAATGAATTAATAGCGCGATGAAAACAGCAATAACAATACAGAATTTAAAATGCGGGGGTTGTGCAAAAACCATCACTTCCAAACTAACGGAACTAGAACATATTACGGACTTGACCGTGGATATGGACTCGTCAACCGTAGCTTTTGAACATACCAACACGGATGATGCTTTAGCGGTTAAGAAGCGATTAAAATCCTTGGGTTATCCATCCATCGATGATGACAACTCTATGGGTGCTAAGGCGATGTCCTTTGTGAGTTGTGCTACCGGAAAGATGTCGAAGGTATAATAAGAAAACTTCCTGAAAATAACATGGAACAAAAAGGAACCTCTAAAACACTTCCAATGAAACATCTACTATTTTTACTATCGCTAATTGCTGTATTGAGTTGTAAGGATACACCGAAATCTGGCGTTGCGGAAATAACTGCTACAACGGAGGTAGCGCGTTCTGGATTGGACCATGAAGGTAAAAAAATCATGGAAAAGGAGTGTTATACCTGTCACAATCCCAAGGCAGCGCAAGAAAGTATGATCGCACCGCCAATGATCGCTATAAAAAAACATTATATAGGTGAAAAAACAACCAAGGAAGCATTTACCCAAGACCTCATAAAATGGATAAACGACCCAGAAGCCGTAACCAAAATGCCCGGTGCCCAACGTAAGTTTGGGAAAATGCCCTATATGCCTTATCCAGATGATGTCGTGGCACAAATAGCAGACTATTTGTATGATAATGAAATAGAGAAACCATCATGGTTCGATGCCCATTATAAAAACGAGCACGGCAAGGGAATGGGAAAAGGAAAAGGAAAAGGAATGGGAAGGGGTAAAAGGAAGGCAGCGGAGGCAACCCAAGACGCTAATGCCGAAGTTGGGATGCAATATGCCTTAGCTGCCAAAGGTGCACTGGGTAAAAACCTAATGAAGGCCATAAGGGAACAAGGTACTACAGGTGCGTTGGAATTTTGTAACGTAAAAGCATTGCCATTAACCGATAGTATCGCGCAGCTTAAAAATGCAACAATAAAAAGAGTATCGGACAAACCAAGAAATCAGGGAAATACGGCGAGCGAAGAGGAGCTAGGCTATATCTCCTATTTCAAGGGGATTATCGCTTCTGAAACAGAACCCAAACCAATAGTAAAGGAAGAGGACGATAAAGTAAATTTCTATTTTCCCATTACCACGAACGCCATGTGTCTTCAATGCCATGGTACACCTAACGAGGAAGTACAACCCGCAACTATGGCCAAACTTCAAGATTTGTATCCAGCGGATAAAGCGCTAGGTTATGATACAAATGAAGTGAGAGGTATTTGGGCTATCACTTTTGATGACAAAAATTAGGGATAGACATGAAAACACTAGGATTGATTGGCGGTACTTCTTGGCATTCTACCATAGTTTATTATCGGCTGATCAATGAATTGGTAGGAAAGCAAATTGGTACGCGGGGTAATCCACCTATGATTATACATAGTATCAACATTGAAGTTATGCGCGAGCAAAATGTAGAAAAAATACATGCTACCTATTTGGATGTTGCCCAAAAACTTCAGAAAGCAGGTGCGCAAGGCATTGTTATATGTGCCAATACACCACATATGGCTTATGATTTTGTCCAGCCAAAAATCGACATTCCTATCTTACATATTGCAGATGCAACGGGAAAAGAAGCTGCAAGATTAGGACTCAAAAAATTAGGACTATTGGGTAACCGGCCAACTATGACCAAAGGATTTATTCCCGAAGTTTTGAAAAAAAATTATGGTATCGAAACGCTAGTTCCCGAAACAGATTTCTTTACACGGGCGCACGATTATGTTTCCAAGGAGTTGACGCAAGGCAAATTTACCGAGGAGGCCAAAGATTTTTTTCTTGGGCAGATTAGCATGTTGATTAAACGTGGGGCCGAAGGAATCATTTTAGGCTGTACCGAATTGCCCTTATTGGTCAAACAGGAAAACGTTGAAATCCCCTTGCTATCGACCACAGATTTGCATGCCCAAATGGCGGTAGATTTTATTTTAAATTGAATTTTCACTATTTTCAATTAAGTTTTGTATTAATTATCGAACATACTAGAAACTATCTATTCCTTCGTTACCAACCAACCCGAAGTATCTGGGTGGTAAAACCCTGGAAATGATACTAAATTATTATACTTATGAAAAAAAATATGGGCGGAACAGACCGCGTAATTCGTAGCATTGCAGCATTGGCCGTGGTAGGCTTGTACTATTTCAAAGTTATAGACGGCACTTTAGCGTATGTGCTTATGGCATTGGCCGCCGTTTTTTTATTGACTAGTTTTGTCAGCTTTTGTCCGCTTTATACCCTTTTTGGAATGAATACATGCAAATTGAAGAAGTGATTTCTTCGGCTTAAAAAAATTAAAAAGGTCTATTCCATTTTAAGGATAGGCCTTTTTTAATTTATGTTTTAGCATTTTTTTAAAAATTATGTAACAAATGTTACTGTATTCGCAACATCCTTTGTCTATTTTTAAAAAATCAACCAAAAAGTAGGTAAAATGAACTCACATCATCAAATTCTGATTATCGGTGGCGGTACGGCAGGAATCATGGTCGCGGCCCAATTATTGAAAAAAGACAAGAACTACGATATCGGCCTTATAGAACCCGCCGATACACATTATTACCAACCTGCATGGACGCTGGTTGGCGCAGGTACATACGATTTTGATAAAACGGCCAAACCTATGGCAGAGGTTATGCCCAAGGGCGTAAAGTGGATAAAGGACTATGCCGATGGATTAGATCCTGAGAATAACTCCGTCTCTACAAAAAGCAACGGTAACATTACATACGATTATCTAGTGGTCGCACCGGGCTTGACCTATGATTTTAGTCTTGTACCAGGATTGGGTGATGCCATGGATAAAGGTGTCGTATGCAGTAATTATACGAATCCAAAACATACGTGGGAGGTAATTAAAAATTTCAAGGGCGGCACCGCACTTTTTACGCAGCCTACCACGCCTATAAAATGTGGAGGCGCGCCTCAAAAGATTATGTACTTGGCCGAAAGTCACTTTCAGAAAAGTGGTGTTCGTGGAAAAACAGATGTGGTTTTTGCAACTGGTGGTACGGTAATCTTTGGTGTTAAGGAAATTGCTAAAACCTTAATGGAAGTTGTAGATAGAAAGGACATTAATCTAAGGTTTCACCATAAGTTAGTGTCCGTAGATGCCGATAAACAGATTGCGTGGTACAGAATGGGTAAAGAGATTACAGCAGGTGGTTGCGTGGTCATTTCCAGTAATCAGGCAGATGATCTTGAATTGGACGAAACGTTTCAGTACAATTATAAAGATGTTAAAATTACAAGGGACGGAGACTTGTACGGCATCCATTATGATATGATTCACACGGCACCCCCCTCTGTAGCCCCCAAATTTGTTAGGGAGTCTATATTGGTAAACGATGCTGGCTGGGTCGATGTGGACCACCAAACTATGCAACACAATACCTTTTCAAATATTTTTGGCCTTGGTGATGTAGCAGCACTGCCAACGGCTAAAACTGGTGCAGCAATACGTAAACAAGTACCGATTGTGGTAGACAATATAAACCTACTCCTAAAAAATAACCAAATGGGTAATAAGGCGTATAACGGCTATTCATCCTGTCCACTAGTAACGGATTATGGAAAAATGGTTTTGGCGGAATTTGATTATAAAAACAACTTTACACCAGATCCAAAATTAAAACAGATGCTGGTTTTCGATTCCTCAAAGGAGCATTGGCGTTTGTGGATGTTAAAAAAATACGGACTTCCCTATTTGTATTGGAATAAAATGATGAAAGGGAAGAACGTATAATCTGGTATTTAAAAAGTTAAACTAACTCAATTAAAAATCCCCAAGGTTTCGCCCTTAGGGATTTTTTTAATTTTAGAATTTTCTGCCACGACTAGAAATTGTAGTTTAATATTAAATCTACATGAAATAAATCCACTTTATTAAAGAAGAAATTTGGATTATCGGGAATATCACCATTGGCAATTTTTGAGGTAATCAACAATTCTGGTTTAAGATTTTTTAGTTTTTTAAAATTAAAGAATAGGTCAAGATTCAGATGAGTGTAATCAGGTATCGCATATTTATTTAAAACAGCATCAAGTACAGAAGGTTTCCAATGCCTTCCCAAACTAAAAATGGTAACTAGTTCTGCTTTTTCCTTTATGATGGGCAATGTAGTATTATAATAAAGTACCAAGGCATGATTATCGGCCGTACCTTCACTACGTTCACGTTTCTGAAAACTAAAAAGGTCCTCGCGCCCCCATTCCCTTGGGGAAATAAATTGTCCATGAGGTAATATTCTATTGTAAGCCAATGAAACTGCAGAAGTATTCCAAGTGTGGTTAAACCTGATACCTAGAATATCAGATGAGTTGTTGTTGAAATAACGGAGGGATTCGTTGGGATTACCACCATCGCCAATTTTATTTTGGTGCAGCCATTCCATCGCAACGCTAAAGTTTTTGGTCCATTTAAAAGTAGGTTTCAGATAAAAAGTATTAGAAATATTATCTACAAATTGGTTCCAAAGATTAAGTTCTAGCTTATCCGTAATCTTGAGGTTCGAATTGAATAATACAATATAATCCGAAACCGTATTGCCAAAATATTGACTAGGCTGTCCCGTAGGGTTTCTGCCAACCGGATAGGTGCCTATACTTTCTCCGATTCCATAAAAAGCTCCTGTAGAACGAGGGGCTATTTGATTCAACACGCCAAGTTGCAATACACTGCTTTTTTTTATCTTGTACTTGTACCAGAAACCTTGTACCAGTGTAGGAATCATTCTACCATCTTGGGGATTTATTAAAGGCGTATTAATTTTCATCCTTCCCAATTTAAAACCATGATTTTGAAGGGTGTATGAGGCATATAGTTCTCCCAATAGAACAACCGCATCATTTGTTAAATCTAGCCTATCAAAAAGACCTTCTTCGTACCGGCTGATTTTGTCTGTACTAACATCTGCCTTAGTCAGGTCCTGTAGTCCGAGATTGGTTGTGTTGTATAAAGCGGCACCTATTTCTAAGCGATTATGGAGTGTAAATTGATATTTTATTTTTCCGCCAGTGGCAAGGGCAGTGAAATCTTTTAGGGAACCCTTGTTCACCGTGTTCATATAGTATGTTCTCCATTGACCGCTAAACGTTCCTTTGTATTTTAAGGAGTCGTATTCTTGCGAAACAAGCAAAAAGGGAAGTATTAACAGTACGTGCAGTAGGTTCCGCATTAATTTTATTTTGTTTTGATGATATTATAGTTCTCTTTGTAATGAGATATAATCGGTAAAAAGGGACCGTACTTATGCTGTTCTTTAGGGAAATCATCTACCCAAGGGCCATAAGGGGTAGAAACCGGCTTCAATTTTTTATCGGGATAATCATTTTCTTTGTTTTTCTTTTTAGGCCTATCAAAGCTATTAATGTAACCGGCAACATTAAACGCTTGCTCGTCCGTTAATTTAGGATTGTCCCATGTAGCTTGGCCAAATGGCATATTTCCTTTTATAAATTCTGCCGAAGTAATCACTCTATTCATACCGGCACCATCATTATAACTATCAGCTCCCCATAACGGTGGATATTGATATCCTTTACTGGCATCAACATGGCGAATACCCTCACCGTTTTCCCTATGGCATAACGCACACTCTTGGGTATAGACAGCCTTTCCTTTTTCAAGGTTAACAGCGGTATCTGGTATTTTTATGGGGGCATAGCCTTTAAATTCCTTTTTTCTTTCTTCCGGAAGTCCCTCACCCAGCCATTCCATGTAAGCAACGATAGCTTTTATTTCATTGGATTCCAAAGGAAGCTTTTTTCCGTTCATACTTCGCTCAATACATCCGTTAATACGGTCTTCGATGGTACCTATGGTATTTGAACGCCCACCAAATTGTGGAAATCGATCTGTTACCCCCACCCAAGATGCAGAACCAGCCTGTGTCCCAGCTCTTAAATGGCAATTGGTACAGGCCAGATTGTTTCCTGTAAATTGCTTGGCCGTATCACTGACCATAGGCCCCATATTTTTTGATGTTTCGGTAATTAGAAAATAGCCTTGTTTTACTAAAGGGGGCATGCTGGATAGCTCGGAAAGCACATTTTTAGGTTGCCAAATCGATACCGTTTCAACCAGT
>CAZUIE010000139.1:5219-10076 GCA_964620945.1 uncultured Maribacter sp. | reverse complement strand
GATCGTTTTTTAATTTTGAATACGGATTTTAAGGAGGGAGATTTGTACTATGGTAAAGGCTTTCTTAACGGCACGGGTCGCATATATGGTCCTACAACAGCCTTAAACATAAAGGTTAACGGACAAACAGCAAAAGGTACCTCGCTTAAAATTCCATTAAGTGATGTTACTAGTGTTGGCGATTATTCCTTTATAAATTTCACCGAAAAAAACGGCATCAACAGTATTGATCAGCAACGAAGCTTAAAGGACTATCAAGGTGTAGAGCTAGAGTTTGATTTAGATATTACGCCAGAGGCCGAAGTAGAAATTGTTACCGATACAAAGACAGGTAGCTCCTTAAAGGGTACAGGCGTAGGGATTATACTATTGCAGATAAATACCAATGGAAAGTTTGAGATGTACGGGGATTTTGTTGTGGTAACCGGAGAATTTAATTACAAGTTTGGGGGCATTATAGATAAGACTTTTGCGGTGAAACCTGGTGGAACCATAAACTGGGACCAGAAACCATTGGAGGCAGATTTAAATATGGAAGCAATTTATTCCATCGATGCTAATCCCGCGCCTCTATTGGATAATCAAGCTTTCGCGCGAAGAATACCTACCGATGTTGTTATCAAGTTGACAGGAGAATTACAAAGTCCTGACATAGAATTTGGAATTGAATTTCCAGGAACCAACTCAATTGTGCAGTCAGAGCTAGAGTACCGGTTACAAGACCCTACAGTAGAAGAGAAGAACGCTATTTTTCTTTTAGCTCAGGGGAATTTTGTAAATGATCAGAGTGGAATTAATCAACAGGCGATAACTGGGAACTTAATACAAAGTGCTTCGGGCATATTAAATTCAATTTTAGGTGGTGGTAACGATAAACTAAATGTTGGACTTTCGTACGAGCAAGGAATCTTGGATCGCAACGCGGATATAGAGACCGATAACCGAATTGGACTTACTGTTTCTACCCAGATTAGCGACCGTGTTTTGTTCAATGGCAAGGTAGGGGTGCCGGTAGGGGCTTCTAGTGAGAACCTAGTCGCCGGTGATTTTGAGATTCAACTCTTATTGAACGAGGAAGGGACACTAAGTGCAAAATTCTTTAGTCGCCAACGTGAAATCCAAGCCTTTTTGCCGGACCAACAGGGTTCAACACAAGGTGCGGGACTTTCCTATGAAGTAGATTTTAATACATTTAGAGAGCTTTTAAGTAAAATCTTTAACAAAGCAGGAGCTAAAAATAGTAATTCACTCTAGGTTGTTGGTCGGGCTCATATCCAATAAGGGTTTTCTTAGTAAGGTAGGCTTGTTCTAGGTCAATTCATATCCCATGGCCACCAGGTATTTTCGCAGATAATGTTAGTAAATGATAGGATTTTGCTTCATTTCGCTTAAAATATAACAACGAAAAGGTTATTGTTGAATGAATTGAAATTGCCTGCTTTTCAATTTCATTATTCTACTAACTTTTATTACTTTCGTTGGCTTAAATTTTTCAATGTCTACAGAAATCAAAAAAATCGGCGTACTAACCTCTGGTGGAGATTCTCCAGGTATGAACGCAGCCATAAGATCGGTAGTACGGACTTGTGCGTATCTTAAATTGGACTGTGTTGGAATCTATAGAGGATACCAAGGAATGATAGAAGGTGATTTTAAGCCCATGGATGCGCGTAGTGTAAACAACATTATCAACAAAGGTGGTACCATGTTGAAGTCTGCCAGGTGCAAAGAATTTATGACCCCTGAAGGTAGAAAAAGAGCCTATGCCCAATTAATTACAGAGGGTATTGATGCCTTTGTAGTTATTGGTGGTGATGGTAGTTTTACGGGTGCCATGATTTTTAATCAAGAATATAATTTTCCTGTTATCGGAATTCCGGGTACTATTGACAATGATATTTTCGGAACCACATTTACCTTAGGCTTTGATACGGCGTTGAATACCGTAGTAGAGGCTATTGATAAAATCAGGGATACGGCTAGTTCGCACAACAGGCTATTCTTTGTAGAGGTTATGGGTAGAGATGTTGGCCATATCGCATTAAACGCCGGTGTTGGTGCCGGTGCAGAAGAAATTTTAATACCAGAAGAAAATTTAGGCTTGGACCGTTTGTTGGATTCCTTAAAAAGAAGTAAACAATCTGGCAAATCTTCTAGTATCGTTATTGTCGCAGAAGGTGATAAATCAGGAAAAAATGTATTTGAACTTGCTGAGTATGTGGAAGAGCACCTTCCGATATATGATGTTCGAGTATCTGTACTTGGACATATGCAGCGTGGTGGTTCGCCATCATGCTACGACAGGGTGCTCGCTAGCAGAATGGGCGTAAAAGCTGTAGAAGCGCTTCTTGAGGGTAAAACCAGTTTAATGGTGGGCGTACAGGATAATAAGCTAATCCTTACCCCTATCAATAAGGCCATAAAAGGGCATACAAAAATAGACAAGGAGCTCATTCGGGTTTCAGAAATAATGACAACATAATATTAATCTATAAACACAGATAAAATGTCAAACTTAAAAATAGGGATTAACGGATTTGGTAGAATTGGTAGATTGGTTTTCAGAACCTCGGTCAAACGTGGTGATGTAGATGTAGTGGCCATCAACGATTTATTGGATGTGGAGCACTTGGCCTACCTTTTGAAATATGATTCTGTACACGGACATTTTGAAGGAACTGTTGATGTAAAAGATGGTCACTTGGTTGTAAACGGAAAAACAGTTCGTATTACGGCCGAAAGAGATCCAAAAAATATTAAATGGGATGCTGTTGGTGCAGACACTGTAGCAGAATGTACCGGTATCTTTACGACTTTGGAGACAGCGCAATATCATATCGACGGCGGAGCTAAAAAAGTAGTGATTTCTGCACCTTCTAAAGATGCGCCAATGTTCGTAATGGGTGTAAATCACAAAGACGTGAAAGCTTCTGATGCTATTGTATCCAATGCTTCATGTACAACGAACTGTTTGGCACCAATGGCGAAAGTTCTTAATGATACTTTCGGCATTGAAGAGGCATTAATGACAACCGTTCATGCTACAACGGCTACACAGATGACTGTTGACGGTCCTTCTAAAAAAGACTGGAGAGGTGGTAGAAGTGCTATGCTCAACATTATACCGGCATCAACTGGTGCGGCGGTCGCGGTAACCAAAGTAATTCCCGAACTAAAAGGAAAGCTTACCGGTATGGCTTTTAGGGTGCCAACAGCAGATGTTTCTGTAGTGGATTTGACGGTAAGATTAAATAAAGAGACATCTTACGAGGAGGTCAAAAAAGCTTTCAAAGATGCTTCTGAGGGTGAGTTGAACGGAGTATTGGGATATACTGAGGAAGCCTTGGTTTCCCAAGATTTTATAGGCGATGCACGAACCAGTATTTTTGATGCCGGCGCAGGTATCGAGTTAAATTCTAAGTTTTTCAAGTTGATTTGTTGGTATGATAACGAAGCAGGTTTTTCCAACAAAATGGTAGACCTCATTCAGCACGTAAACACTTTATAGCAAAAAGCATCGGTTTTGTATAAATTTTCCTGAAAATGAGGCTATTTTTCCTTATTTTCAGGATTCTTTTTTAAATACATAGGTATATGATTCTAATAGTTGACAGTGGTGCTACCAAATCTGATTGGATTGCTTTGGACGAAAAGGGCAACCAGCTTTTTTTAACACAGACCCTAGGGCTGAGTCCAGAGGTACTTACGAAGGAAGTTATAGAAGATCGGTTGGCTAATAACTTTGAATTATCCAAGAACCGTGAAAATGTTACGCATCTTCATTTTTATGGAGCTGGTTGTGGAACGGATAGAATGAAAGCATTCTTAAAAGATATATTTAAGGAATTCTTTCCAAATGCAAAAGCAGATGTAAAAGAGGATACCTATGCCGCTATTTTTGCCACTACTAAAATTGGTAAGCAGGGAATCGTTTGTATATTAGGCACGGGATCTAACTGTAGCTATTATGATGGACACCAACTCTTTCAAAAGGTCACCTCTTTGGGCTATATACCCATGGACGATGGTAGTGGTAACTTTTTTGGACGTAAATTGATACGAGATTATTATTTTCATAAAATGCCACAGGACCTTGGTATTAAGTTTGCCAAAGAGTATAACTTAGAAGCGGACCACATAAAGGAGAATCTGTATAAACAACCCAACCCCAACACATATTTGGCAACTTTTGCTCGTTTTCTTATAGAGAATAAGGAGCATCCGTATTCAAAAGGAGTTATAGATAAGGGTTTCCAGCAGTTTATTAATAACTACGTAATGCAGTTCGAGTTGGCTACAAAAGTGCCAATTAATTTTGTAGGCAGTATTGCACATTATTTACGTGACGAACTTGTAACGGTTTTAGAAAGAAACGATTTAATTGTAGGCGTCATTAGACAACGACCGATAGAAGGTTTAGTGGAGTTTCACAAAGCCAATATGTAATCTTCCATATTTGGTGTTCTTTTAAGCGAAACAATCACCAAAATTTAGAGAAAATATAAAGTTGCATGTACCCGCAGAGGGATTGTACAACTATTTCCTGTTTTAGAAAGAGTTCGAGAAATGAATCTCTTTCATCTATTACTAAATTCAGACAATGGATTTTTGCTTCAGGAGCAGGATTTTTTGAAATAGTGTATTCAACTTAAAATAACAATCAAAATAATAAATTGGATTTTGTTACAATTGAACGTTTAGCGCGGCGTAACTGCGTGCTTATCCCAAAAATTGATAAGATTTTCTTGTTGGTGCTGGTTTAATTGCGAAACAAGTTTACAAATACACAGTTATCGTATCGTTTTTTCATTTTTTGTCTACTGTCTACTGTCTACTGTCTACTGTCTACTGTCTACT
>CAZUIE010000139.1:3451-5119 GCA_964620945.1 uncultured Maribacter sp. | reverse complement strand
TTTTTCATTTTTTGTCTACTGTCTACTGTCTACTGTCTACTGTCTACTGTCTACTTTACTGCAATCATAGAAATTTCTACGCGTACAAATTTTGGTAGATTTGCAACCTCTACGGTTTCTCTCGCTGGTGCCGTTTCCGCGTTAAAGTAGGTTCCATATACCTCGTTTACCTCGGAAAATTGGTGCATATCTTTTAAGAAAATGGAAGATTTTACCACATGGTCAAAAGTCATGTTGGCAGCAGTTAGAATAGCGCTTAGGTTTTCCATGCACTGTTTTGTTTCTTTTTGAATGTTATTCTCTATGAGATTGCCTGTTTTTGCATCCATAGGTATTTGTCCTGAAATGTATAAGGTATTACCAGTTAATACGGCTTGATTATAGGGTCCTATTGGGGCAGGGGCATTATCGGTGTTAATTATTTTTTTCATGATATTCTATTTTATCTTAGTTTCTTATCGGTTGATTTCTGTTTTCCCATTTTAGGTCGCTAAGTATAGAGGCATCAATCCCGATAAAGAAAAACCATCTTTTATACTGTCCAAATGGCGTCCAATTAAAACGCATATTAAAACTTCCTAAATTTCGCTCAAAACGAAGCTGTGTAAGGGTAAACCCGGAGTTTTGAAAGTCGTATCCAGAGGATCCGCCGACTTTCCATCTCGGGGATAACTCAATATCGCCCGAAAACATTAGGGAATGATTGCCAAAGGTGTTTTCCCGTGCTCTATTATTGTATCCAGCGGTATAGGCCAATCTAAGATTCCAAGGAATCTTTGTTCCGTATCTCGGGTTTTCAATATCGCCGTCCGGTTTTGAGTCCATTGGTCTGTCTTGGAAACTATCGGCCCTGCCAAATAAATCGTCTGTTCTGCCGCCACTCTGCGCCACATAATCAAAAGGGTCTTCTTGCTCCTCTTCCTCTTTGTCTTTTCCAAACATATCGCTACTTATGGAATAGGTTATGTTGGTCTGGGCTCTGGTTAGTCTAAAAAGGCTTCCGCCATTGTTCACATTTAGAGTGTTAATTCTGGTGCCATTATTATCAATAGCATAGGGGTCTAAGTTGGCAGAAAAGTTAATGGACATTTTGTTATCCAATATATTGGTACCTCCATTTATGTTAAGTGGACTAAGCTTTAGGGAATCCGATTCAAAATTGTAGGCGCTGGAAATGTTTAGGTTACTTAGGAGCGGAACTTTTTTAGCTTCTAGTTTGGTTGAATCTTTATCCCTTACCTTGGCCTCCAAAACATTGGCCAAGGAAAAGCTCAACGCATTGGAGCGACCCAGTCTAGGCACTCCGTTTAAGGTACCTTGAAAACGTGTGTATTGCACTAGTTCACCGTTTCCATCTAGGTATTCATCGTAATATTGGTCGAATGAAGGTGCATAGCCGTAACTTATAGAGGGGCGCATAACATGTCGGATGGCCTGTACTTTTTTGTCTTCCCCAAAATTAAAGGTGCCGTAGATTGTGGTTCCAATACTTGCGCTGAAATTATATTGGTTAAACCGGTCAAAACCACTAATGGTATCACGTACTACCGTGTTGGTTTCCGTATCAAATCTTTGGTCAAAGGTCTCCAATGTCCAAACATCTTCATAGTTGGCACTTGTACTTACGCTAAAGTATTTCGCAACCTTGAAATTGGTACTTATGGGTAT
>CAZUIE010000139.1:0-3351 GCA_964620945.1 uncultured Maribacter sp. | reverse complement strand
GGGGAGGTTAACTGCGAATGGGTTGCCGTTAAGCTCATGTTCACCGATGGGTAAGCTGGAAAGGTTTTGGAGTACGAAATAGAGGAGGACAAGGTATTGTTTTGCGTATTGGGCAAATTTCGTTGCTGTAACGAATTCCGATAAAATTCACTACTCCCAAGGTTTACCGAAGCGGAAAACCTAGAATTAGGGCTTGCTTTGGTGTCCTGTGAGTGAGAAATCTGAATATTGTAATTTTTGGATAAACTATAATCACTGAATCCTTTTTGACTACGTACTTGATTTTCATACCTGAAATTGATATTTCCCCGATACTTGTAGCGTTTGGTGTATACGGAAGCCGCTCGCATACCCCAGCTACCGTTGGTGTAGAAATCTCCTGAAAAGGTAACATCTGCATAATCTCCCAAAGGCACATAGTATCCCATATCTTGGAGAAAGTATCCTGTGTTGGGGTCATTTCCAAACGAAGGCATTAAAACTCCTGCCGTGCGCCCAACGGTAAGGGGGAAATAGGCAAAGGGCATAGCTATAGGCGTTGGTACATCTTCAATATAAATATTACTGAACCCTGCTATCACTTTTTTCTTAGGAACAAATTTTGCTTTTTTTACCCTAATGTAATAGTCCGGATTTATAGTGTCCTCGGCTGTTGTAAGTTTGGCCTCGCTTAAAAAGTAAACCGAGTCATTTTCTTTTTTTGTGGTTTCGGCATATATTTTCATAGCATCGCTACCTAGTGCTCCTGCAGCTGCTTGTTGTTCGGTTCTGGAGTTAAATATAATTGCTTTTTGAGTGTCAAAATTAAAACGGATAGAATCCGGTATCACTATTTGGGAACCTTGCTTAAAGTAGGGCAACTGCGTATAATTCCCCAAGGAGTCTTTTAAACGGCCTGCGTACACTTCGTTCTTAACGTAGTCCATGGTAATTACACCCGCTTTAAGTTCCGTGTCCTGATAATATATCTCTGCTTCGTTATAAAGGTAAATCTTGTTCTCTTTTTGACTCAATTTCACATAATCCTTGGCCTTGTATGTAATTTTGTCAAGTAAGAGCGGTGGTTTTTCGTTCAAAGAATCCGAAGCAATGGAATCCAACACAACATCATCCTGATTCAAAGGTGCCAAAAAAAGAGGGGCTACGATGGTATCCTCTATTGCTTTTACGGTTAGTGGTACCACTTTTTGTTCCTGAGCTTTACTAGAAAATGCGCCAATAAAAATAATGCAGAGGAAAAGTACGTAGTGTTTATTTGATTGCAAGGCTTTATATCCTATTTTTGTAAAGGTATGGCAATCCAATGGGACATTGGTTTCAGTTGTCAAACTTACACATATTTTTTGTTCCCTAACTAGGGTATTACCATAATTTTAACCATAAGAAGGGCTTTTAAAAACCCATATTAAAGATGAAAATTAAATCGCTTTTGTCCATTATTTTTTTAGCGTTCTCTTTGCTTCTGTTTTCTTTTACACCATTTTATACCCAAACAGATTCAGCAGATCCTTTTGTTGTAGTCTTGGATGCCGGTCATGGAGGTCATGACCCCGGTAATTTAGGGAATGGTTACCTTGAAAAGAACATTGCCTTGAATATTGTACTTAACATAGGAAAGCTGCTCAAGGAGCATAAGGATATAAAGGTTATTTACACCCGCAAGGATGATACTTTTATAGACCTTTTTGTACGGGGAGAAATAGCGAACAAAGCGAATGCGGACCTTTTTGTTTCGGTACATTGCGATTCACATAATTCGGATGCTCATGGAGCTGGTACTTTTGTTTTGGGACTGCATGCGAACGAACAGAATTTTGAAATAGCAAAGAAGGAAAACTCTGTAATTTATCTAGAGGATAATTATGAAACCAGGTATGCCGATTATGATATAAATTCTCCTGAATCGGTCATTGGGCTAACCATTATGCAAGAAGAATTTTTAGATCAGAGTATCGCGTTGGCCAAGATGATCCAAGATAATTTTTCGGATAAGTTAAAGCGAAACAATAGAAAGGTAAAGCAAGCTGGCTTTATTGTATTGCATCAAACCTTTATGCCAAGTGTGTTGGTAGAAACAGGTTTCCTAACCAACAAGAACGAGGGTGCTTATCTTAATTCCAATAAAGGTCAAGAAGAAATGGGTACGGCAATTGCCAACGCCATCCTGGCATATAAGAATGCAACGAAAGTAAATACTAGCCCTAGTGTGGCGGATAATTCAGTAAGTAAAGTAACAGAAATAGAAGCAACTGAGGTAGCTTCGGAAGCTGAGGAGACCGTTAAAGGGGCTATGGCTCAAACAGAAAATAATTTAGCGGAAGAAAACACTGGTGTGGTGCCCGGTGAAATAGCTAAAACGAACAATCAGAATTTGGGTGATAAAGAAAAGGTGGCAGCTGTGGTGGTAACTTCCCCTGAACCCGACAAAGTTGAGGCTACTGTTCCCGGCCCCGAGGTCGTGTTTAAAGTTCAAATAATGGCTAGTGGTAAGGATTTACCGTCAGACTCTCCATATTTTAAAGGGTTAAACCTTATTTCCAAAGAGCCTTACAAAGGTATGTATCGTTACTTGTATGGTAAAACACGTTCACACCGAGAAGCGGAAATGATGAAATCCAAAGCCGCTTTAAAAGGATTTTCCAGTGCATACATTGTGGCGTACCGGAACGGGAGCAGAATTTCTATTGTAGAGGCACTAAAGCAGGTTTCCCAATAACCGTAGGTATTGTAATAATTATTTCTAATTTTGTTGCTAATCTAAAATCCATTTATTTGAAACTATCCAGGGAACTTAAAACAGGAATAATAGTTATTGGTGGAATCCTACTTTTTATCATGGGATTTAGTTATCTAAAGTCTACTCCACTTTTTGATAATAGTAAAACCTTATATGCTGTTTACCCGAATGTAGGTGGATTACAATCCGGTACTGTAGTTTCCATAAACGGGTACGGAGTAGGAAAAGTTAATGATATCCGTTTTATCGACACCCAAGGAAACTTGGTAGTAACGTTTACGGTGAGTAGCGAGTTTCAGTTTTCTAAAAATAGTACCGTAGAGCTTTACGATACGGGTATTATAGGGGGTAAAGGTTTGCAGATTATGCCCGTTTTTGACAGCTCGGGTAATGTACAGTCCGGTGATACGTTAAGAACCGAAACAAGACCTGGACTAACAGAGCTTGCGCAGCAAAAACTAACACCGTTGTTCAAAAAATTTGAGTCGGCCGTTTCTGATGCAGATTCCGTAATGATTAGTGTAAACGACGTATTGGATGAAAATACGAGAAACGATTTAAGAAAAGCGATCAATGGTTTAAGTAATCTTATGGTGAGCCTTAACGGAAGTGCA
>CAZUIE010000138.1:7870-10124 GCA_964620945.1 uncultured Maribacter sp. | reverse complement strand
GCCAATTGCGTTTTTCCAACACCGGTTTGGCCTAAGAATATAAAGGAACCAATAGGTTTGTTTGGATCCTTAAGTCCAGCTCTATTCCTTTGGATGGCTTTGGAAACTTTCGCAACCGCTTCATCTTGTCCAATAACATTAGATTTAATGAGCTTTGGTAATTCTGCCAGTTTATTGCTCTCTGTTTGGGCTATTCTGTTTACCGGTATGCCGCTCATCATGGAAACTACATCTGCTACATTGTCCTCCGATACCGTTTCCTTATTTAGCTTGCTATCATCTTCCCAACGTTCCTGAGCAATCGCGAGCTCTTTTTCTAGGCTTTTCTCATCATCACGTAGCTTGGCCGCCTCCTCATATTTTTGTTTTTTGACTACAGAGTTTTTTAGCGTCCTTACATCCTCTAATTTTTTTTCTAGCTCAAGTATCTGCTTTGGCACATCCATATTAACGATATGTACCCTTGATCCGGCCTCATCCAAGGCATCGATGGCCTTGTCCGGAAGAAACCTATCTGTCATATACCTACTTGTTAGTTTTACACATGCTTCAATAGCCGCATCGGTATAGCTAACGTTGTGGTGTTCTTCGTATTTGCCTTTGATATTGTGAAGTATTTCAATAGTTTCCTCAATCGTTGTGGGTTCTACGATTACCTTTTGAAAACGTCTTTCAAGTGCTCCGTCTTTTTCTATGTATTGTCTGTACTCGTCTAAGGTAGTTGCTCCTATGCATTGTATTTCGCCACGAGCTAAAGCTGGTTTGAACATATTAGAAGCATCCAAACTTCCTGTAGCACCTCCGGCCCCTACGATGGTATGGATTTCGTCAATAAAAAGTATTACATCATCGTTTTTTTCCAATTCGTTCATTACAGCCTTCATCCGCTCTTCGAACTGTCCACGGTATTTTGTTCCTGCAACTAAAGAAGCAAGGTCCAAGGTCACAACCCTTTTATTGTAAAGGATACGAGACACTTTTTTATCTACGATGCGTAACGCAAGTCCTTCAGCAATTGCACTTTTACCTACTCCTGGTTCTCCTATGAGAAGGGGATTGTTCTTTTTTCTTCTGCTTAATATCTGAGATACCCTCTCTATTTCTTTTTCTCTTCCAACAACAGGATCTAACTTGTTCTCCTCTGCCATTTGGGTAAGGTCACGACCAAAATTATCTAAAACCGGGGTTTTTGATTTTTTTGTACCTTTTTGCCCTGAACTGTTGCCAAAAGTATTTTCTTTTCCTTCCGAAGGTTCTCCCGATTCACTGGAGAACGATTCTGCGGTGGGACCATCTACCATATCATCATCACTGGTAAGCATAAATTTAAATTGTTCCTTAACTCCGTCATAATCTACTTGTAACTTGTGTAGTAGCTTCGTTGTAGGGTCGTTTTCATTTCTTAGTATACAAAGTAATAGATGCGCCGTATTAATAGAGGAGCTTTGAAAAAGCTTAGCCTCTAAAAACGTAGTTTTGAGCGCACGCTCTGCCTGTCTTGTCAGATGGAGGTTTTTTTTGTCTTTCTGAACTCCACTGGCATTTGGGTTAGATGGACTTAGAATCTCTACCTTTCTACGTAAGTGGTCTAAATCAACATCTAAGGCATCTAAAATACTAATAGCTTTTCCGTTACCATCACGAAGAAGCCCTAGCATCAAATGCTCTGTTCCAATAAAATCGTGGCCAAGTCGTAACGCTTCTTCTTTGCTGTAGGCAATTACATCCTTTACCCTAGGTGAAAAATTATCATCCATAAAATATATTGTCAGCTATAAAATTAATAAATCTCAGCCAATCCTGAGCAAATACTGTTCCTATAATCGTTAAAGTTCTTTTAAATACCGAAAAAGTAATCTTTTTAGGCAAATTGGTTGCTATTTAGGATGATATGTTATCCTTTTAAAGTGTTGATAAATTATTGAATAAATACCTTGGCTTCTTCTTTGAAAGGCTTGATTTTGCGTATATTGCCATGCTTTTTTACTAATAAAACACAATAAGAATTTGAAATGGCAGACGGTGAAAAATTGATTCCCATTAATATCGAAGATGAAATGAAATCTGCCTACATTGATTATTCAATGTCGGTCATAGTGTCACGAGCCCTCCCAGATGTCAGGGACGGGCTAAAACCTGTTCATAGACGGGTGCTTTACGGAATGCACGATTTGGGTGTTAGGAGTAGCAGTGCACATAAAAAATCTGCACGTATCGTTGGTGAGGTTTTGGGTAAGTATCATCCGCATGGAGA
>CAZUIE010000138.1:0-7770 GCA_964620945.1 uncultured Maribacter sp. | reverse complement strand
TTATATATGGGTATGACGGAGTAAAAGAGGCATTTCATACCGGTCGTGGCAGGGTAATGATGCGTGGTAAGGCCACTTTTGAAGAAGTACAAGGAAGGGAATGTATTATTGTAAACGAAATCCCTTATCAAGTGAACAAGGCCGACATGATCAAAAAAACGGCCGATCTTGTAAATGAGAAAAAAATTGAGGGCATTTCTAGCATAAGGGACGAATCCGATAGGAACGGTATGCGTATCGTTTATATCCTTAAAAGGGATGCGATACCCAATATTGTATTAAACACTTTGTATAAGTATACGGCACTGCAAACTTCGTTCAGTGTAAACAATATAGCCTTGGTAAATGGTAGGCCGCAACTATTGAACGTTAAGGATATGATCCACTACTTTGTGGAGCACCGCCATGAAGTCGTTGTAAGACGTACTAAGTTTGAGCTAAAGAAAGCAGAAGACCGCGCGCATATTTTGGAAGGGTTAATTATTGCTTCGGATAATATTGATGAGGTTATCGCAATCATAAGAGCTTCTTCCAATGCTGATGAGGCTCGAGAAAATTTAATGGAGCGGTTTAAGCTTACGGAGATTCAGGCGAAAGCGATTGTAGAGATGCGGTTGCGTCAACTTACCGGTCTGGAGCAAGATAAACTAAGGTCGGAGTATGAAGAAGTTATTGCTACCATAGCAGATTTGAAGGATATTCTGGAGAACAAGGACCGAAGAATGCAAATCATTAAGGAGGAGCTTCTAGAGGTTAAGGAGAAGTATGGTGATGAACGAAGATCTGAAATCAATTTTGCTGGTGGTGACCTTAGTATGGAGGACATGATTCCTAACGAGCAAGTCGTAATTACAATTTCTAGTGCCGGATACATTAAGCGTACTCCATTAACAGAATATAAAACACAAAATAGGGGCGGAGTTGGTCAAAAGGCGTCTTCTACCCGAAATGAGGATTTCTTGGAGCACCTTTTCGTAGGAACCAATCATCAATACATGTTGTTCTTTACTCAAAAAGGAAAATGTTTTTGGATGCGGGTATTCGAAATTCCAGAAGGCAGTAGGACATCTAAAGGCAGGGCCATTCAAAACTTGATCAATATAGAGCAGGACGATATGGTGAAAGCCTTTATCTGTACCCAGGATTTGAAAGATGAGGAATATGTAAATAGTCATTATGTCATTATGGCTACCAAAAAGGGAACGGTTAAAAAAACCTCTTTAGAGCAATATTCAAGACCTAGGCAAAATGGAATAAATGCCATTACCATTAAGGATGACGATGAATTACTAGAAGCGAAGTTGACGACCGGAACGAGTCAGATTTTCCTTGGTTTAAAATCAGGAAAAGCAATTCGTTTTGAAGAAAGTAAGACCAGGCCCATGGGAAGGAATGCTTCGGGAGTTAGAGGGATAACCTTGGCCAGTGACAAAGATGAAGTAATTGGAATGGTTTCTGTACATAATTTTGAAGACGAACTTTTGGTAGTGTCCGAAAATGGGTATGGCAAACGTTCGAGTATTGAAGATTATCGAATTACCAATAGAGGTGGTAAGGGTGTAAAGACCATTAGCGTAACCGAAAAGACCGGGAATCTGGTAGCAATAAAGAATGTAACGGACTCAGACGATTTGATGATTATTAATAAGTCCGGTATTGCCATCAGAATGAGTGTTGAGGATCTTAGGGTGATGGGAAGAGCTACCCAAGGGGTGAAGCTTATTAATATAAAGGATAACGATTCAATTGCTGCGGTAGCGAAGGTGATGAAGGATGATGAAGACTTTGATGAGGCTGCAATTAAGGATATCGAAGTAAAGCCCGAAGAAGATGGCACGGCAATTGATAATAGAGAAACCGATGGTACCGAATAATAACTTTTTAAACACTAATAAATAATTTAACACAAATGAAACGTACGATTTTAATAGTAGCCGCCTTTTCTTTTGCAGTAGCAGGAATGGCGCAGAAAAACGAGATAAAAGCAGCTGAAAAGGCCTTAAAGGGAGGCGATATAGCTTCTGCTAAAACAGCTTTGGAGGCAGCTGAAGGATCAATATCCGGAGCAGATGAAAAATTACAGGCCCAGTATTATTTTACCAAAGGTAAAATTTATAACGGCATGGCTAAAAACGGAGATGACAGTGCTTTTAAGCAAGCGGTAGATTCTTTTAAGAAGGTGTTGGATATAGAATCGGCTAGTGGCAAAAGTAAGTATACTGGTGAAACAAATCAGTTTATGGCAGCTATAGTTGGAGATTTGGTGAATGGCGCTGTATCTGATAATAACGAGAAAAAATTTAAAGAAGGAGCGGACAAGCTATACATGAGCTATCAGTTAAGTCCTAAAGACACCGTTTATCTTTATTATGCAGCAAGTAGTGCCGTAAATGGTGGTTTATATGATGATGCATTAAAATATTATATGGAGTTACAGGATATCGGTTATGACGGTAGCTCTGTAGTATATAAAGCAAAGAATGCGGCAACAGGTGAAATGGAGGCAATGCAAAAGACACAGCGTGACCTAATGGTTAAATCCGGTACGTATACTGATCCTGAAGATGAGAAGGTACCTTCTAAAAAGGGAGAAATCGTTAAAAATATTGCTTTGATATATTCTCAATTGGGTCAAGACGACAAAGCATTAGGGGCTTACAAAGCTGCACGGGAGAGCGATCCAGACGATGTAAACCTTATTTTGAACGAAGCCAACCTTTACTTTAAACAAGGTGATAAGGATAAATTTAAATCCTTAATGGCAGAGGCTATTGCTATCGCTCCAGATAACCCCGATTTATATTACAACGTTGGCGTAATCAATAGTGAGCAGGGAAATATAGAAGAGGCTCGCCAAAATTATAAGAAAGTACTCGAACTTAATCCCGGTTATACCAATGCTTATTTAAACCTATCTACAACCTATGTTAACGAGGGTAATAGTTTTATTGATGAGATGAACTCTTTGGGTAACTCACGTGCTGATATTGCAAAGTACGACGAGTTAAAAGAAAAGAAAGACAGTCTATTTCAAATGGGTGCCCAAACTTTAGAGGATGCTTTAAAAACGAATCCGGATAACCAAGGTATTTTAACACAGTTGAAAAATATCTATGGTGCAATGGGTGACAATGAAAACTTTATGAGAGTTAAAAAATTACTAGGAGAGTAAATTATCCAGACATAGTTTTATAACAAAAGGCCTCCACTGGAGGCCTTTTTCTATATCACTTTTTTAATGACCCTGAGTTTGTGGGTATAGTTTCGCAGGTGATTATTAAAAATACCTGTATGATCTAATCTATCTATTCTTACAATACCGTTCACATGGATAATATAGTTGTTATCCATGATGATACCTACATGATCTATAATTCCATGAGAATTATCAAAAAATGCCAAGTCACCAGGTTCGCTTTCTTCTACAAAGCTCAACGGAGTCCCTTGGGAAGACTGTTCAAGCGCACTTCGTAAAAGATGATACCCATTTATCCTGTAGACCATTTGGGTAAAGCCGGAAGCATCAATTCCAAAAGGGGTCTTTCCGCCCCAGAGCTCCGGAGCATTCAAATAAAGCAGTGCTATTTTTATTAAATTTTCTTTCTCTTTTTGAGCGGTAATCAGATTACCTTCAAAATTTCCATTACCTATCATATCATTGATAGCAGACCCTAGCAGCACAGGTGTTAACATGGAATTTTGTTGTTCTACATACGAAATAAGGTCGGATGCGTAGTGCTTAGGCCCATTTTGAATAGCTTCATATTCCCCTTTCGTTATAAAACTGAGCTGTGTATTCAAGATCCATCCTTCTTGCTTGTCAAAAGCCACTCTAATTTTTGACCAGTGTTTTCTCGATTCTAAAATTTTGAAATGCTCACCGAAAAGCAATTGGCTGACCATCTCACTGGCCTCTTCCGTTAGGGCTCTAACCGGGACTATACTTATGGGACAAATACCGTATTGCATTAGTTTGTTTTCCGGCAGTTACTTTCGTTCTATTACTATAGCTGAGGCTCCACCACCGCCGTTACAGATTGCTGCAGCGCCTACCTTAGCATTTTTTTGCTCAAGCACGTTTAAAAGGGTGACTATAATTCTAGCTCCCGAACAACCTAAGGGATGTCCTAATGAAACCGCACCTCCATTTACATTAACATTTTTATCGCTTAAACCAAGAAGCTTTATATTCGCAAGGCCTACCACTGAAAACGCTTCGTTAAACTCAAGAAAATCTACTTCCTCTAACGTATAACCGGCTTTGTCCAAGGCTTTTGGTAGTGCCTTTGCTGGTGCTGTGGTAAACCACTCCGGTTCCTGTGCGGCATCGGCATACCCTGTTATTTTTGCCAGTGGTTCTATGTTCAGTTCCTTGGCTTTGTCCAAGCTCATTAGTACAAGTGCGGCTGCGCCATCATTGATGGTAGAAGCATTTGCCGCCGTAACCGTGCCCTCTTTAGTAAACGCAGCTCTTAACCTAGGGATTTTTTCTAGCACTACATTCTTATATTCTTCGTCCACGGATATAACTATAGGTTCGCCTCGTCTCTGAGGAACCGAAACTGGAATAATTTCATTTTTAAAGTGTCCATTCTCCCAAGCTGCTGCCGATCTCTGATAGGATTGTATGGCATAATTATCCTGATCTTCTCGAGAGAACTCATATTTTTCGGCACAGGCATCTGCACAGACACCCATAGCTTGTTCGTTATATACATCAACTAGGCCATCTTTCTGCATGCCGTCTATCATACTAACAGGTCCAAACTTGTTGCCCTTGCGCATCTGAACATAATGGGGAATCATACTCATATTTTCCATACCGCCGGCCACAACTATGGAGGTGTCTCCAAGGGCAATAGACTGTGCTGCCTGCATTACAGTTTTCATTCCCGAAGCACAAACTTTATTTATAGTTGTACAGGGAACGGTATCTGGTATCCCCGCAAAGATGGCCGCTTGTCTAGCTGGTGCCTGTCCAGTTCCCGCCTGAACGACATTCCCCATAAGTACTTCTTCTACCAGCTTTGGATCTAGTCCAATTTTTTTTAAAGCTCCACTAATAGCTGTAGCACCTAATCTCGTAGCGGGTACGGTAGAGAGGGATCCCATGAAACTACCAATTGGTGTGCGTACCGCAGAAACTATAACAACCTCTTTCATTTTTATTTGCATTTGTGTGTTGCGAAATTAGTAAATTCTTTGTCAACCCTATGGTAATACCTTTGATTCCTGATTATAAGGTTATTATTTTCTATTTTTGATTTGCATTCATAAAATCTAAACTTTTTGGACAATCTTTATAAAAAACAGTCACACATCTTTAAACTACTGCTTTACGTAGCATCTGTGGGTCTCATCGTTTTTTTCTTTCCGAAAGGAGGTAAATTCAAATACGAATTTCAAAAGGGAAAACCTTGGCAGTTTGAAAATTTATACGCGCCCTTCGATTTTTCTATTCAAAAAACCGAAGATGAAATAGCCAAAGAGAAACAAGTGATTGTTGATAAGCAAATACGATATTATAGATATGACGAGGAAATAGTAGAAAATGTGGTTAGGTCGTTGGATGAGAAGTTTGAATCTCAATGGCAAAACAGCGGTTTTAAGGAGAATCAAATAAACAAATTAAAAGCTACGGCAAGCATGATTCTAGATATCATTTATAAAAATGGTATTCTGGATCCAATGGAAACTACGCCAAAGGGGAATTCCATTTTTCTTGTAGTCAATAATGAGGCAAGAAAGGTATCAGGTTCTGATTTTTATCGGATAAGTGAGGTAGATCAATCAATAGAAAATGTTCTCGATCAACAAGGACTTACCGTGTTCACTGATGAATTTAAGTCATTATTCTTTGACTTGATATCGCCAAATGTTACGCTAGATAAAGAACTAACCAGCAAAACATTGGAAGATGCCCTTTCTGATTTATCCTACACTAGGGGAACAGTAGATGAAGGAAAGCTTATAATCGCAAAAGGTGAGGTGGTAGAAGGGGATAATCTAAAGATGTTAGTATCCTTAAAATCGGAATATGAGTCTGACCTTTGGTCAGATTCTAATTCTTATTATATACTGGTTGGTTACACCGTATTGGTTGCACTTGTTCTTTTAATGTTATTCCTGTTCCTTAAGAAGTATCGACAAGAGGTGTATGAGAATAATACTAGGGTAACCTTTATATTTTTCAACATTCTATTATTGGTTTTTGTAACCACTTTGGTAGTCAACTATAACGAAGCTCTTGTTTTTGTTGTCCCTTTATGTATTCTTCCGCTTATTCTTAAAACCTTTTTTGATGCACGTTTGGGGCTGTTTGTGCACGTATTAACCGTATTAATTCTTGGCTTTGTTGTTCCCAATAGTTTTGAATACATTTTTCTACAGATTATAACAGGTATCGTCACTATCCTTACCGTTTCAGAGCTTTACAAAAGAGCCAACCTCTTTGTTTCCGTAGGGCAGATTACATTGATTTATGTTGTAGGTTATTTGGCCTTTCACACCATTCACGAGGGTAATTTGGACAACATCGAATGGTTTACCCTTAGTTTATTCCTGTTAAACGGAATGATTACGCTTTTTGTACAACCTTTGATTTATATTTATGAAAAGATATTTGGCTTGGTTTCCGATGTCTCGTTGCTTGAGTTATCCGATACGAATTCAAAATTACTAAAAGAGCTTTCCAATAAGGCACCTGGAACGTTTAACCACTCATTACAAGTGGCTAACTTGGCAGAAGCCGCTGCTAATGGAATTGGTGCCAATGCAATGCTAGTTAGGGTAGGAGCGTTGTACCATGATATTGGAAAAATGGATAACCCTACCTTTTTTACCGAAAACCAAATTACAAATGTAAACCCTCATGATGAAATAAGCCCTAAGGAAAGTGCACGGATAATTTTGGGTCATGTAATCAAGGGAATAGAGTTGGCCAGAAAAAATAACATACCGGATAGAGTAGTTGATTTCATACGCTCGCACCACGGTACATCTTTGGTCTATTACTTTTATAAGCGACAAGTAGAACTGGATGGTGAGGTGAACGAAGACGATTTTAGGTATCCTGGCCCCTTGCCTTTTTCCAAAGAAACAGCTATCCTAATGATGGCGGATTCTGTTGAGGCAGCTTCCAAAAGTTTAAAGAACCCTACTTTTTTGATGATAGATGAGTTTGTAGAAAAAATTATTGCAGGTCAAATGAAATCCGATCAGTACATTAATGCGGACATTACGTTCAGAGAGATAGAAACAATTAAAAAAATCTTCAAAGGTAAACTGACGAATATCTATCATTTACGCGTAGAATACCCGGAGTAGCTCATTTTGTTTTAGGAAGATTGATTTTGTTACGGCAATCGGGGAAGTTTTTTGAATTTGCTAAGATGCACTTCAGAATAATTTTGTACTATGTTGATTATCAATTCCATTCAAAATTTACTACATAGGTTATTTTATACTGTGAAAAATTTAGCGAAAAAGTTTTAAAATAGTTGGTTTATAGTGTTGTAAAAATGTACATTTGCAACCGCTTTAGGGCGATGTTCATAAGAATAAAGGAGAGGTGCCTGAGTGGCCGAAAGGAACGGTTTGCTAAATCGTCGTACCCCAAAAGGGTACCCAGGGTTCGAATCCCTGTCTCTCCGCAAGAATCTGTGTGAGAGTCAGATTATTCAGATAACCATTTTCGGGGTGTAGCGTAGCCCGGTTATCGCGCCGCGTTTGGGACGCGGAGGTCGCAGGTTCGAATCCTGCCACCCCGAC
>CAZUIE010000137.1:7231-10162 GCA_964620945.1 uncultured Maribacter sp. | reverse complement strand
CCTATGCTTGGTTTCATGGGAACGGTTATAGGTATGATTCAGGCCTTCCAAAAAATTGCAGCCGTTGGTAACTTAAGTGCATCTCTTATTGCAGGTGATATTCAAGTAGCACTTTTAACAACAGTATTTGGTTTGATTACGGCAATTATTCTTCAGATTTTTTACAATTATATTATTGCGAAAATCGACAGTATTGTAAACGATATGGAAGATTCTTCGATTACCTTAATTGATATGTTGGTAGATCATAAAAAATAAGTTGCACCTTTTAATACCTAAAATATTATGCATAAATTTTTAAAAATAGCATTGTTCGCTTTTGGTGTTATAAGTGCCATATTATGGTATTTGTTGCCAAGTTCGGATATGCCAGCGGCTGAAGCTGCTGCAAGTGGAGCCATGAACGGAATGTTCATTATAACTTATATCCTTTTAGGATTAGCTATTTTGGCGAGTTTGTTGTTCACTTTAAAGAATTTGTTTTCTAACCCTCAAGGGCTTAAGAAAACGCTATTCGTTGTGGGTGGCTTTCTATTGGTGGTAGGGATTTCCTACGTATTGTCTAGTGGAACGGATGTGAGCCCAGAATACTTGGCAATGTCCGATGAAGGAACGGTTAAAAATATCGGTATGGGATTGAATGTTTTCTTTATCCTTACTATAATCGCAATAGTATCCTTGATTATACCAGCAGTCAAGAATATGTTTAGTAAATAAAAAATAGATAATTATGGCTAGAAGAGAGGGAGCACCAGAAGTAAGTGCCGGTTCCATGGCAGATATTGCGTTTTTATTGCTCATCTTTTTCTTGGTAACAACTACCATAGAAACAGATGCAGGCTTAGACCGTATGTTGCCACCTTGGGAGCCACCAACAGAAGATCCGCCAATTATCAAACAAAAGAATATATTTACTGTTAGTATTAACAGGAATGGACAGCTTTTGGTGGAAGACGAGTTAACGGAGATTAAAAATTTGAGAGATAAAGCTATCGCTTTTCTTGATAATGGAGGAGCACCTTCGGGAAGTCCCGAATATTGTAATTATTGTCAAGGTTCAAGGGATGCTTCTTCGTCGGATAATCCTGCGAAAGCAATTATTTCCTTGAAGAACGACCGAGAAACTCAGTATAGCACTTACATAACTGTTCAAAATGAATTGGTAGGCGCTTACAATGAGCTAAGAAATAGAGAGGCAATGCGTCTGTATAAGAAAAACTTTGTGGATATGGAAGCTGAGTACTTGAATCCAGAAACCTCTGATGAAGTAAAGGAAGAGTTGAAGGAAAAAGTGAAACGTATTCAGGAATTATTTCCTCAAAAATTATCTGAGGCAGAAACTTCTGATAATTAACAAAACATAAATAAAACACTATGTCAAAATTTGCAAAGAAAAAAGACGGTGAAACACCTGCGGTATCAACAGCTTCATTGCCCGATATTGTATTTATGCTTTTGTTCTTTTTTATGACCGTAACGGTTATGAAGGATAGTTCGCTAAAGGTTGATAATATTCTTCCGAATGCGAGTGAGATTAAGAAACTGGAAAAGAAGGATAGAGTAATATATATCTATGTTGGAAAACCGACAAAAGAATATGAAAAAACCTTTGGGACTGAGCCTAAAATTCAGTTAAACGATAAGTTTTCGAATCCTTCTGAGGTTGGTGATTACATTCTAATGGAGCGTGCTAAGAAATCGCAAGAGCTTCAAAATGTACTGACCACTGCACTGAAAGTAGATAAGAATGCCAATATGGGTATTATATCGGATATCAAACAAGAGCTTAGAAAGGTAAATGCATTAAAAGTGAACTATACAACTTATGAAGGAGATGCTTTTAGAAATCTCCAATAGATAGTTTACATTTTCAAACTTTTTAAAGCGCTCCAGTTGTATATTGGAGCGTTTTTTGTTTTACTACCGTTATAACAGTATTGAAAAATGAAAAAGTGGTTTTTGTTGGTTTTACTCGGTGGCTGTCTTCAGATATTAGGCCAAGATCCGACCGGCTCTAATAGTGTTGAGAGCCGTTATTTTGAGGATCAATTTTATTTTGGAGTTACCTATAATTTTGTTCGTAATAAACCGGATGATGTGGCCCAAAGAAATCTATCATATGGTTTACAGCTTGGAGTGATTAAAGATATTCCATTAAATAGCAAGGGAACAAGAGCGTTGGGAGTTGGTTTAGGTGTAGCACTTAATACGTACTATTCCAATTTATTGGCCACCGAAACGACTAGTGGTATTTCCTATTCCCTTGGTGAAAGTAAGGATTTTAAACGCAGCAAGTTAGAAACACACGCTATTGAACTCCCTTTGGAATTTCGATGGCGGAACTCAACAAGGGAGGAGTATCGATTTTGGAGGCTTTATGCAGGAATCAAGGCAGTATATATTTTAGGTGCAAGGTCTACGTCCGTTGTTAACAATACCAAAAACGGTTTTTCTAATACGGATATAGAACGTTTCCAGTATGGTCCTATGGTCAATGTAGGCTATAACACCTTTAATATTCACCTGTATTACGCTTTAAGTGAATTATTTAAAGATGGTGTCAGTGTAAATAACCAAACAATAGGATACAGTCCGCTACGTATTGGAGTCATATTTTATATCTTATAACCAATATGTAACTGTCAAAAGTTGCGAGAGTATCCCAATAAAAAGGCCTATAATAAGTTCTGGTTTGGTATGTGCTTTTAGATATAATCTAGAGGAGGCGACAAGTCCGGTAAAACAGATAAAAAGACTGATGCCAATGATGATATTCATTTCAAAATGAATACTTAGGTTTATAAGATACATTAGCAGGCCTCCTACCCCTACAAGATGTAAACTTGCCTTAATATTGAAAAAGAGTAATACAAGGCATGTAAATGACGCACCCACTAAACCTACAAAGTAATAATAGAGTTCACTAATATA
>CAZUIE010000137.1:1270-7131 GCA_964620945.1 uncultured Maribacter sp. | reverse complement strand
GGATGGAACAAGTAGGATATAATAGTAAGGAATGTTCTCATCAAATTTCTTTTCGCAAACGAGCGACAGGAATGCCCAGTTGTTCACGATATTTAGCTACCGTTCTTCTTGCTATAGGGTAGCCTTTCTCTTTCAGAATAGCCGCGAGTTTGTCATCGGTCAATGGTTTCCGTTTTACCTCATTCTTAATGACCGTTTCCAGTATTTTCTTAATTTCTTTGGTAGATACATCTTCTCCCTGTTCGTTTTTCATTGATTCAGAGAAATAATCTTTGATTAATCTGGTTCCGTAAGGGGTGTCCACATATTTGCTATTGGCCACTCTAGACACAGTAGACACATCCATTTTTATCTCGTCTGCGATGTCCTTTAAGATCATGGGCCTTAGATTACGTTCATCACCTGAAAGAAAATACTCTTTTTGGTATTGCATAATGGCATTCATAGTAACGAATAAGGTTTGCTGTCGCTGTCTAATGGCATCTATAAACCATTTAGCTGCATCGAGCTTTTGTTTGATGAACATTACGGTATCCTTTTGGGATTTTGATTTGTCCTGAGATTCCTTATAGCCTTTTAGCATGTTATTATACTCTCTTGATACATGCAGTTCCGGGGCATTTCTGCCGTTAAGACTAAGCTCTAGCTCCCCGTCTACAATACGTATGGAGAAGTCGGGCACCACGTGTTCAACTATTCTATTGTTTCCTGAATATGAACCTCCTGGTTTTGGGTTCAGTTTTTCTATTTCAGAAATAGCTTCCTTTAGCTCCTCTTCATTAATGTTATGCTTTTGTATCAGTTTTTGATAATGCTTTTTGGAGAACTGGTCAAACGATTTTTTTAAGATTTCGATAGCGAGTTCAATCGGTGGCGTTAACTCTTTTCGCTTTAATTGAATCATGAGCGATTCTTCCAGTGAACGTGCTCCTACGCCAGGCGGATCTAGGGTTTGAACGAGAGACAGTATACGCGCTATGGTCTTTTCTTCGGTATATATGTTCTGCGTAAACGCAAGGTCATCCAAAATATCTGTTATTGGTCTACGTATATAGCCACTTTCATCAATACTGCCTATTAAAAATTCGGCAATGGCCCACTCTTCATCACTAAGATAAACCGTGTTCATTTGGTTTATTAGATATTGATTAAAGGAAGTGCCAGCAGCATAGGGTACACTTTTTTCTTCATCATCCGAACTGTAGTTGTTTGCTTGGGTACGATAGTCCGGTATTTCGTCATCGCTCAGGTAATCGTCTACGTTTATATCCTCTGCCTCTATCGTTTCATTATCGTTTACTTCATAATCGTCTTCAAACTCATCTGTGTTTTCCAACTCTTCTTTACCGCTTTCTAACGCAGGATTTTCTTCCAACTCCTGTTTTAAACGCTGTTCAAAGGCTTGGGTAGGCAGCTGTATCAGCTTCATCAACTGAATTTGCTGAGGCGATAGTTTTTGCGATAGTTTAAACTGTAAATGTTGTTTTAGCATGGGTTTTCTCTACTAGCTATAAAAATAACGAAATGCTTTTAAAACTCGGCATTCTGGGGGGTTCTGGGAAACGGTATTACATCCCGTATATTTCCCATTCCGGTTGCAAAAAGGACAAGTCTTTCAAAACCTAATCCGAAACCACTGTGTTCCGCAGTTCCAAATTTCCGTAAATCTAGATACCACCAAAGTTCTTCTTCGTCAATATCCAGCTCGGCCATTTTCTGTTTAAGTACGTCTAAACGTTCTTCACGTTGCGAGCCGCCAACAATCTCACCAATTCCGGGAAACAGGATGTCCATGGCTCGTACGGTTTTTCCGTCCTCGTTTAAACGCATGTAAAACGCTTTTATGGTTGCAGGGTAATCAAATAATATAACCGGACATTTAAAGTGTTTTTCAACAAGATACCGCTCGTGTTCGCTTTGTAGATCTGTACCCCATTCTTCTATGGGATATTGAAATTTTTTCTTTTTGTTGGGTTTGCTGTTTTTTAAGATGTCTATGGCCTCCGTATAGCTAACTCTCTTAAAGTTATTTTCTGTTACGAACTTTAATTTTTCTAGTAGTGGCATTTCACTTCTTTCGGCTTGGGGCTTGCTTTTTTCTTCATTCAAAAGCCGCTGCTCTAAAAACTCTAAATCTTCTGAACAGTTTTCCAAGACATAACGGATTACATTTTTGATAAAATCCTCTGCCAAGTCCATATTGTCGTTTAGATCAAAAAAGGCCATTTCAGGTTCAATCATCCAGAACTCTGCCAAGTGTCTGGTGGTATTTGAATTTTCCGCTCTAAAGGTGGGTCCAAAGGTGTACACCTTGCCTAAGGCCATAGCGTAGGCCTCTGCCTCCAACTGTCCCGAAACGGTTAAATTGGTTTCTTTTCCAAAGAAATCTTGTTTGTAGTCTACCTCACCTTCCTCGGTCAACGGGGGATTTTTATCATCTAAAGTTGTAACCCGGAACATTTCTCCGGCACCCTCCGCATCTGAACCAGTAATAATAGGAGCGTGAAAATAGTAAAAACCATTATCCGTAAAATACTTGTGAATCGCAAACGCTAAGGCAGATTTTACCCGCATAACCGCAGCAAATGTATTGGTCCGTATTCTTAAATGCGCTTTTTCCCTAAGAAACTCCAAGGAGTGCTTTTTAGGTTGTATGGGATAGGTTTCCGGGTCCGCAGAACCATGTACATGAATATCGGTCACCTGAATTTCTACAGATTGGCCGCGGCCTTGACTCTCTACCAGCGTTCCACTAATTTTAAGTGCTGCACCTGTATTAATTTGTTTAAGCACTTCCTCATCAAATTTCTCAAAATCTACCACACATTGTATGGTGTTTATCGTTGACCCATCGTTCAGGGCAATAAATCGGTTGCTTCTGAATGTTCGTACCCATCCGTTGATAGTGATGTCCTGTAGTAATAATTTTCCTTTAAGTACTTCCTTTATGGTTACTGAATGCATGTTTGATCAATTGAAAATTAAAAGTTCAAAGATAGCTTTTTGAGAAAAAAGAATGTGGCTATGTAGGAGCTAAAAACAACTTGGCCGTTAAAACCTTTTTTAGTCGGTATCCTCTTCTTTTGGAAGTATATCTATTTGTGGTTTTTTAAGTACTGTCTTATTGGAAATACTGCGTTCCAAGGAAATTAATAGGGAGGGCAATAGGATTAGATTGGCTAACATGGCAAAGAGCAAGGTGGCAGAGACCAAGGCACCTAAAGCCACAGTTCCTCCAAAGTTGGAGATGACAAAGACCGAAAACCCAAAGAATAATACAATAGAAGTATAGAACATACTTACCCCGGTTTCCCTCAACGCTGCATAAACAGATTTTTCTATACGCCATTTACTTGCGGTTAACTCCTGGCGATATTTGGCCAGAAAGTGAATGGTATCATCTACGGATATTCCAAAAGCAATACTAAATACCAAAATAGTTGATGGTTTAATAGGAACTCCTACAAAGCCCATAACTCCTGCAGTTATTAAGAGTGGCAGTAGATTTGGAATCAATGAAATGATGATCATTCTAAACGAACGAAATAAATACGCCATAAATAAAGCTATAAGTCCGATAGCTAGTGCAAGGGACATAACAAGGTTTTTTACAAGATATTTGGTTCCTTTTAGAAATATAAGAGCACTGCCGGTCATGTAAACGGAGTAGCGTTCTTCCGGGAATATTTTGGCAATATCTTCTAACAACCTGCTTTCTATTTCTTCCATTCGCTCGGTTTTCACATCGCGCATAAAAGTCGTCATTCTTGCGGTTTGCCCGGTGCTGTCTACAAAACTGTTAAGTAGTTCGCCGTCGTCCGAAGATTTTCGGGCAACATCCATAATAAATGTGTTTTCTTGACTGGTAGGAAGCTGATAGTATTTTGGAATACCGTTGTAAAAGGCTTGTTTCGAATATTTAACTAGATTAACAATGGAAACTGGTTTGGAAAGCTCCGGTATTTCGTCTACGACATCCCCTAGACGGTCTATACGTTTCAGGGTAGCAGGTTTAAGCACGCCTTTTGGGCTTTTGGTATCTATGACAATCTCAACTGGCATAATACCATCGAATTCTTCTTCAAAAAAGCGAATGTCTTTAAAGAAATCTGCGTTCTTGGGCATATCCTCTATGGGACTTCCCGAAATATCAATTTGATAAATACCTATGATACTGAGCACAAGCAGTGCAATGGAAGTGATGTAGACCGATATTCTTTGTCTTCGTACAATGCCTTCCATCCAGCTAACAAAGGCATCAATCCATTTTTTGTTTAAATGTTTTAAGTGCTTGGTTTTAGGAAGCGACATAAAGCTATAGACAATAGGAATAATAAGCAAGGATAAGATAAAGATGCCTATAATATTGATAGATGCAACAATCCCAAATTCCTTTAATAATTTACTGTCCGTAATGATAAATGTAGCAAACCCTGATGCTGTGGTAACATTGGTCATTAGGGTAGCATTTCCAATTTTGGAAATTACACGTTGCAAGGATAGCGCCTGATTACCATGTTTTTTTACCTCTTGTTGGTATTTGTTGATGAGGAAAATACAATTGGGAATTCCAATGACAATAATCAAGGGTGGAATCAGGGCGGTAAGTACGGTAATTTCGTATTGCAACAGGCCAAGTATTCCAAAAGCCCACATTACACCGATAATTACCACACACATAGAGATAAACGTAGCGCGTACACTTCTAAAGAAAAAGAAAAATATGAGGGATGTTACGCCCAAAGCTGCTAGAATAAATTTCCCAATTTCGTCTATGATGTTTTGCGAATTCATAGTTCGCACATAAGGCATGCCCGAAATGCGCACGTCCAACCCAGTTTCTGTCTCAAAGCGTTCTACCAACTGCAGCATGTCTTTAAGAACAAAATCTTTACGAACACTGGTGTTTATAATGTCCTTGTCCATATACATTATGGTACGTATGGTACTGCTCCCCTTATTATAGATAAGATTGTCGTAAAAAGGAAGGTCGTTAAAAAGATGTTGAATAATACTATCTACCTCCTGTATTGTTTCAGGTTGGCGTTGTAGCAGCGGCTGCATGACAAATTCTTGTTTGTCATTATCTTTTATCAATTCCTGAAGATTATCTGTAGAGAGAACAAAATCAACTTCAGGAAAGGCTCCTAACTGTTTGCTAAATTTGTTCCAACGATTAAAGTTTACCGGATTAAAAAGGGCACTATCGCGAACTGCAAATACCACCGCGTTGCCCTCTTCTCCAAATTGACGTAAAAAAGAACGGTATTCTTGGTTAACGGGATGGTCATCTGGTAAAAGGTTTGCAGATGAATTGGAAAACCGCATATTCTCCCATTGCATTCCTAAATATATAGTGACTACTGCTACACCTAGCAGTATTAGAACCCTATTCCTTAGAATGATCCTTGCAGTTTTTGCCCAAAATCCTTGTGTGAGTTTTGCTACCATAGCTGTTTTTAGCAGGTTGCAAAGGTAACTAATGTGATGAATTGTTCCTAGAGAGGGGGATTTAAAATAGTGCGGTATCTATTTGATGATACAAAACGGCCAATTGGCCGTTTTGTGCATTTAAATTAAGCAACTTATACCTTCATGATTTCAGCCTCTTTCATACCAAGGAAATCATCAATTTTTTTTACATAGGTGTCGGTAAGTTCTTGAACGTCTGCTGTTGCATTTTTTTGTACATCTTCCGACACATCTATATCTTTTATTTCTTTATTAGCATCTTGTCTTGCGCTTCTCACGCCTACCTTGGCGTGTTCCGCTTCTGCCTTTGCCTGTTTTGTGAGTTGAATACGACGTTCCTCCGTTAAAGGCGGTACATTGATTATGACCATATCTCCGTTGTTCATAGG
>CAZUIE010000137.1:0-1170 GCA_964620945.1 uncultured Maribacter sp. | reverse complement strand
ATCTCTTCGTTCATAATAACAATTTCTAAAGTATGATCATAAATTATACCAAAACTACATATTTACCGTAGTTCCAATATGTTCCCCATTGACAATTTTGAGTAAATTTCCTCTTTTGTTCATATCAAAAACAACGATAGGCAGCTCATTTTCTTGACTTAGAGTAAAGGCGGTCGTATCCATAATTTTCAAGCCTTTATTCAGAACATCTTGGAAAGTAATGGTGTCAAATTTTGTTGCCGATTTGTCTTTTTCCGGATCTGAGGTATAGATGCCGTCTACTCTGGTTCCTTTTAGAATTACATCTGCTTCTATTTCAATCGCACGAAGTACTGCTGCGGAATCCGTGGTGAAGTAAGGGTTTCCGGTACCTCCACCGAAAATAACTACGCGTCCCTTTTCTAAATGGCGCATTGCCCTACGTCTAATAAAAGGTTCGGCTACTTCGTTTATTTGAATAGCAGACTGCAGTCTGGTCTGTATCTCCTGCATTTCAAGGGCACTTTGTAGTGCGAGTCCATTAATAACAGTGGCTAACATCCCCATATGGTCTCCTTGTACACGATCCATGCCCGTGGCTGCTCCTGCCAATCCCCTGAAAATGTTTCCGCCTCCAATTACAATGGCAACTTGTATTCCCTGGTCTACTACTTCTTTTATTTCTTTTGCATATTCATTAAGCCTATCGGAGTCTATACCGTATTGCTTTTCGCCCATTAGGGCTTCGCCACTTAATTTTAGAAGTATTCTTTTGTATTGCATGGTTATTTGATTTCAAAACAAAAATAATGAAAAAATAGCTTTGGTACCGTTAGGTGATTGTCGGTGTTCAAAACATAATTATTTCCTAATATTTAAAAACATCATTTTAGGTTGTCGTAATCTTTTGTAGTATTGATGCTGAGCTTAATTGTATAGGGATTTAACGTACTTGGTTTATATGAGAAAAATAGTTGTTTTAGTTATCGCCATTGGTTTGTTGTTCGGATGCGGAGCCAATAAAACCTTGGTTTCCATAGGTAAAGTTCCAATTATAACTTCCCTCGATTTGGTTACTATAAAAAATGATAAAGTAGAAGTCTCTATAGACCCAGGAGCCTTTGCAAGCGATATGGTTTTCTTTAAGATACCTAAAACCGTTCCCGGTACGTATAGCTCGGATGATTATGG
>CAZUIE010000136.1:1251-10245 GCA_964620945.1 uncultured Maribacter sp. | reverse complement strand
GGTTTGGTCTTTTTTAGAAGAGAACAGGCCAAGGAACATTTTAAGATCCGGATATAATCCCTTAATTTTATCCTTTAATGCTAGACTATGAACAATACTATATATATTACCCTAGGAGTCGTTTTCGCAATTTACGTAGGGTTTCGGTTAATGAATAGAGGAAAATCCAAAGCAAGGAAATCCCGCAGGTTCATGGGAGATTACAAACGGAAGGATGAAAAAGAATAGCAGTAGTCATTAAAAAGAGGCTAGAGCTTAGAAATTATCCGATTTTAAGTTAAATTCAAGAAGCCGATCATATTTCATTCCGCAAGGTTCTTCAAACCACAGCAACCAAATAGTCGCCTTAATGAACAAGAGACACTATAACTTGAAACTTTGTATCCTCAGCGTTAATAATTACACAAAAACCCGAAAATAAAGCATGAAGATTTACACCAAGACAGGAGACAAAGGAACAACGGCGCTCTTTGGAGGCACACGCGTCCCTAAACATCATATCCGTATAGAAAGCTATGGTACGGTAGACGAGTTAAATTCCTGGTTGGGACTTATTCGAGACCAAGACATCGCCAGTTCCTCAAAACAAGAACTTATTAAAGTACAGGAAGATTTATTTACGCTTGGAGCTATCCTAGCAACCGATCCAGAAAAAGCAGTACTTAAAAATGGGAAGGAGCGTCTCAATATTCCAAAAATTGAGAAATCGCACATCCGTAAACTAGAAATTGCGATAGACGCCATGGACCAAGAATTGCCACAGATGACGCATTTTATACTTCCTGGTGGGCATACCACCGTGTCATACTGTCATATAGCACGTACCGTTTGTAGACGGGCAGAACGGATGGCGACCCTCTTAAACGAAAATGAACCTTTTGATGAACTAGTGCTCTGGTATTTAAACCGCCTGTCCGACTATCTCTTCGTATTGGCACGAAAATTGTCGAAAGAGTTACGGGCAGATGAAGTAAAATGGATTCCCGAAAAAAAGAACTAATAAATCCCTAATTTATTCGTTATCAATTTATCAAGAAAAAAAATGTTGATAACTAAGACGAAATAATTACAAATTATCTTGACTGTCATCATTAAAAAATTATTTTTGCAAAAATTTTAAATTACACGATTACCATGTATTGGACATTAGAACTAGCATCTTATTTAAGTGATGCACCTTGGCCGGCAAGCAAAGACGAATTGATTGATTACTCAATTAGAACTGGAGCACCATTAGAAGTGGTAGAGAACTTGCAGTCCATGGAGGAAGAAGGCGGTGAGATTTATGAGTCTATCGAAGAGATCTGGCCAGACTACCCCACAGAAGAGGATTACCTTTGGAATGAAGACGAATATTAGTCTTAACCTATAAAAAGAGAACTGTACTATTTATTCTAAATAACTTGAATTAAATAGTTCATGGTATTTTTTGAAGAGACACCCTTAATGGGCTTATATATCATAATTACTACTTAAAAGTCTCCTTGGAGGCTTTTTTTTTATGTAATTTTGGCAGTACAAAAAAGGTATTTTAGTCGAATATAATTACTGGAATGGCTTTTGTTCTTTAATGGACATCGATTATGAAAATCGGCTTTTAATCAATACTAAAAAACTTCTTTGAGATTAAAATTTCTGAAGTTTTGATACAAATACATAAATACATATGAGTTTTATAAATTCCGTCTTAAAAGCTTTTGTTGGCGACAAATCAAAAAAGGACGTAAAAGAGCTTCAACCTATAGTCAAACAGATTAAGTCTTTTGAAGCAGAGATGGAAAACTTAAGTTTGGATGAAATTCGTCAGAAGACTATTGATTTCAAGCAAAGAATTAAGGAGTCCTACAAAGATATTACCGCCCAAATAGCTGAACTGGAAAAAGAGGTTCACGAGTCTAATGATATTGACAAGAACGAGGACAGCTATGCGGAAATAGATAAACTAAAAGAAGAAGCGTATGCGATTTCAGAAGCTACCTTAAATGAAATCTTACCGGAAGCCTTTGCGGTAGTTAAAGAAACTACCAAGCGTTTTGCCAATAACGAGACACTTACCGTAACGGCATCAGAAAACGACAGACTACTTTCAGGCAGCAAGGACTATGTCAGCTTAAATGGGGATAAGGCAGTTTGGAAAAACTCGTGGGACGCCGCTGGTAAAGAAGTTACCTGGGACATGGTACATTATGATGTTCAATTGATTGGAGGTATTGCTTTGCACCAAGGAAAAATTGCAGAAATGCAAACTGGTGAAGGTAAAACCTTAGTGGCAACACTACCGTTATATTTGAATGCCCTTACGGGCAACGGAACGCATTTGGTAACCGTAAACGATTACCTGGCGAAAAGAGATAGCGCATGGATGGCTCCTATCTTTGAATTTCATGGCCTTTCTGTAGATTGTATAGACCACCATAAGCCTAACTCGGATGGCAGACGTGCTGCCTATAATGCCGATATTACGTATGGTACCAATAACGAATTTGGATTTGATTATCTCAGGGACAATATGGCGCATACGCCAAAAGATTTGGTACAACGCCCCCACAACTATGCCATTGTAGATGAGGTAGATTCGGTATTGGTAGATGATGCCCGTACACCCTTAATTATTTCAGGACCAGTGCCGGAAGGAGACCGTCACGAGTTTAATGAACTGAAGCCAAAGGTTAGTGAAATAGTACAGAAACAACGACAACATTTGACTGGTGTTTTAGCCGAAGCAAAAAAACTGATATCCGCAGGCGATACCAAAGAAGGAGGATTTTTATTGTTGCGGGTTTTTAGGGGATTACCGAAGAATAAAGCGCTTATAAAATTCTTAAGCGAAGAAGGTGTAAAACAACTACTGCAGAAAACAGAGAACTTTTACATGCAAGACAACAATAGGGAAATGCCCAAAGTGGACGAAGACCTATTGTTCGTAATCGATGAGAAAAACAATCAGATAGAACTTACCGACAAAGGTGTTGATTATATCTCTGGCGAGCAAAACAGAGACTTTTTTGTAATGCCGGATATTGGCGGAGAAATTGCCAAAATAGAGCAACAAGATCTAGAAATTGAAAAAGAGGCAGAACTCAAAGAAGAACTTTTTAAGGATTTTACCATAAAAAGTGAGCGTATACATACCATGAGCCAATTATTAAAAGCATATACCCTATTCGAAAAGGATACGGAATATGTAGTCATGGACAATAAGGTGATGATCGTAGATGAGCAAACAGGTCGTATTATGGATGGTCGCCGGTATTCGGACGGATTACATCAAGCCATAGAAGCTAAAGAAAATGTGAAAATTGAGGCCTTAACCCAAACCTTTGCCACGGTCACCCTTCAGAATTACTTTAGAATGTACAGCAAACTGGCAGGTATGACCGGTACTGCGGTTACGGAAGCCGGAGAATTATGGGAAATCTATAAATTGGATGTTATGGAAATTCCAACCAACAGGCCAATTGCCAGGGATGATCGCAACGATTTAATTTACAAAACAAAGCGTGAAAAATATAACGCTATCATAGACGAAGTAACCAAGTTGAGCAATGCGGGAAGACCCGTTCTTATTGGTACCACATCGGTAGAAATATCGGAACTTCTTTCCAAATTGTTAAGTGTGCGCAAAGTGCCGCACAATGTATTAAACGCAAAATTGCATAAAAAAGAAGCGGATGTTGTTGCAGAAGCCGGTAAAGGAGGCGTTGTAACAATTGCCACCAACATGGCAGGACGTGGAACGGACATTAAACTTTCAGAAGAGGTAAAGAAAGCAGGCGGTCTTGCTATTGTAGGTACCGAAAGGCACGATTCCCGTAGGGTGGATAGGCAATTGCGCGGTCGTTCTGGTCGTCAAGGAGATCCGGGAAGCTCACAATTCTATGTTTCATTAGAAGATAACCTAATGCGTTTGTTCGGTTCGGACAGGGTTGCCAAAATGATGGATAAAATGGGGCTTGAAGAAGGTGAAGTGATTCAGCATAGCATGATGACCAAATCCATAGAACGTGCACAGAAAAAAGTAGAAGAAAATAACTTTGGCGTACGTAAACGATTGCTGGAGTACGATGATGTAATGAACGCACAACGTGAAGTCGTTTATAAAAGAAGACGCCATGCGTTGCAAGGAGAGCGTTTAAAGGTTGATATTGCCAATATGGTATACGACACTTGTGAAGTTATTGTAGAAGGCAATAAAGGAGCGAACGATTACAAAAATTTTGAATTTGAATTGATAAAGTATTTCTCCATGACCTCTCCCGTTTCCGAGGAAGAATTTGGAAAATTAAGCGCCCAAGAAATTACGGGGAAAGTATACAAGGCAGGGTATGCACATTACAAAGAGAAAATGGAACGAAATGCCGCAACGGCTTTACCGGTAATTAAACAAGTATACGAAGACAACTCCAATAACTTTGAGCGTATCGTGGTTCCATTTACAGATGGTGTCAAAAGTCTTAATGTAGTTACCAATTTGAAGGAGGCTTACGATAGTGAAGGAAAACAATTGGTAACGGACTTTGAGAAAAACATTTCTCTCGCAATTATCGATGACTCTTGGAAAACCCATTTGAGAAAAATGGATGAATTAAAGCAATCGGTTCAATTAGCGGTCCACGAACAAAAAGACCCTTTATTAATATATAAGTTCGAAGCGTTTGAGCTTTTCAAAGGGATGATAGAGAAAGTGAACAAGGAAATTGTATCCTTTCTATTTAAAGGGGAGTTGCCTTCAGAAAATCCAAACAATATTCAGGAAGCTGGCAACATAAAGCGCAGAAAAGAAAATTTACAAACGTCAAAAGAGGAAATCCCTAATAACGACGAACTTGCAGCGCGAAGTAGAGCGGTAGGACAGAACCAAGGTCAACGGCCACAGGTAACCGAAACTATTGTTCGTGAACAGCCAAAAATTGGAAGAAACGAACGGGTAACCATAAAAAACGTGATGTCTGGCGAGAGCAAGACGGTAAAGTTTAAACAAGCGGAGCCACTACTCCAAAAAGGGGAATGGGTAATTACCCAGAAATAGATAGAAACTAAATTAAATGCAATAGGCACCTCTACGGGTGCCTTTTTTTATTATGGGCAGCTGTGTTCAAACTAACAAATATCCAGAACAAATTGCTTAGAGTATTACCCCAAAAGTAACACTGGTTTATGCACCAACTTAAGGTATTACATACGCTTGCCCTTTGAAAATCACACTTTGGAAATATACACTTAGCAAGGTATTCCCAGGACAAGTAAAAATTTAGATATAAAATGTGCCAAGGCTTAGTTCATAAGATATTCTTGGCAAAATATTTTTTGGCTATGGTACCATTAAAAAACAGTAATTCAACCTTTTTTTTACCTTTCTATATTTAGAATGTTAAAAAGTATTGGAATTATTGAACAAACATGACTAGTTTTACATTTAAGTAGTATGGATAAATCCGAAGCAAAACGTTTCATATGAACGATTCAAATGTAGACCAAGAACGCCTTAAAGATAAGGTTTCCCTTATTTTAAAGGTAAACTACGTTTCTAGCGTTCTGGCATTGGCTTTTGGTTTGCTTTGCTATTTTGTTTTGAACATTACTCAAATTATCCCATTTGTTTTTGTTGTCTTTGGCATCCTTAATCTAATAAACACTTGGCTTTTCCAGAAGCACGACAATATCATAGTAACCTATAATCTATCTTCCATAATGGCATTAATTAGTGCCTTTATTATTACCATTTATAGTGGAGGTATCAACAGCGAATTTATTTTCACCTTGGCTTTGATTGTGTTTGCCGGGTACGTTACAACCAAGCGCTACGGTCAGGTGTATCTTATTCTTGTGTTTTGTTTGGTACTTCTGATTTTTTCTCAAAGCATTCCGGAATTAAGTATTACCGAAAATGTAATTCCGGAAGATTCCAAATCGCTTTTTAATTTACTATCGGTCCTGTTCTCTATGTTTCTTTTAGGAAATATCTTTGGTAAGAACCTGCTGAGGACGCACCATGCGCTCTACCGTTCTAAAAAAGAACTAACCGCACAGATGGAGGAAAAGGAGACTTTATTAAAAGAGGTACACCATCGGGTAAAAAACAACTTACAAACGGTATCTAGTTTATTGAGCTTACAATCCCGTAATGTAGAAGAGGCAAAAATGAAAACCTTGCTCAAAAGCACGCAGAACAGGGTAATTTCAATGGCCATGGTACACGAAATGCTGTATATGAGAAATGACATATCACAAATTGAATATAAGTCGTACGTACAGGAATTAAGCGAATATCTCATTCGGTCAATTAAAGGTCTGGACAGCAAAGTCCAACTTAAAATAGATATTCCAGATATAAAATTGGGAATAGATACAGCAATACCCTTAGGACTGCTCATCAATGAAGCTGTTACCAACGCCTTAAAATATGGATTTGCAGATGAGGAGGAAGGCGAAATTTACATCGTCCTAAAAAAAGAATTGGACAAACAGTACGTACTAAATATTGGAGATAATGGAAAAGGTTTTCCAGAAACAGTAACGTATAAAAATTCTAAGTCACTTGGCTTAAAACTTATCCATAATCTAACCCGTCAGTTAAAAGGGACTATCCAACGGGACGACAGTAAAAAAGGCACCAACTACATCATCAAATTCCACGAAATAACGCAGCAATTGCATCCAGCAGTATAAACCGATTATTTCTTTCATTCAACTTCAAATTACCTAGTAGAAAGTATAACATACTGCCAAAAATTACAGGATAATAGGTATATTTAAGCGACTAACTTAAAAACGCATTTTCATGTTCAAAAAATTACTACTCCTGGTGGTCCTTTATGGGAGTACCTTAACCGGCCAAGACTACTTCTATCAAAAATTTAAACCCTTTAATGAAAACATTCCATCTCCTGAAGCTTTTTTAGGTTATGGGATTGGCGAACATCACACCCGGCATGATCTCATTGTTGCCTATTTGGAGAAATTAGCGGAAGTCTCAGATAGGGCAAGTATTCAGGAGTATGGTAGAACGCATGAAGGAAGAAAACTAGTAATGCTTACGATAACGAAGCCGGAACACCTAAATAACCTAGCTTCCTTACAGGAGGCGCACTTAGCCTTTACGGACCCCTCTAAATCGGTTTCAAATTACGATGACATTCCTATTTTTATCAATTTGGCCTATAACGTGCATGGGAACGAACCTTCAAGTTCAGAAGCGGCATTGTTGACCGCCTATACTTTTGTTGCTTCAGAAAATCCAGAAATTCTGAATTATCTAAACAACGCGGTAATCTTCGTAGACCCTACCATAAACCCTGATGGTAGAGATAGACACAGCCAATATGCGAACGCGTATCAAGGAAGTCCAGAAGTAGCCGACCCACAAGATGCGGAACATAACGAATACTGGCCCAGAGGCAGAACCAACCATTATTGGTTCGACCTCAATAGAGATTGGTTATTGGCCATTAATCCAGAAAGTCGAGGAAAATTGAATTGGTACCATCAATGGTATCCAAACGTAGTTACGGACTTTCACGAAATGGGCAGTCAGAGTACATATTTCTTCGAACCCATGAAAGACAACGCATCATGGGATCCCATAATGCCAAAAGAGAATTATGAAGATTTGAACACGCTATTTGGCAACGAATTTGCCAAGGCCTTGGATAGTATAGGTTCACTATATTTTACAAGAGAAGTGTTTGACGGCACCTATCCCGGCTATGGCTCTTCTTATCCCGATCTTCAAGGAGGTCTTGGCCTTTTGTTCGAACAAGCCAGTTCTAGAGGGCACAGACAGAAAACCGCTTTTGGTGAAATTACCTTTGCCTTTACCATAAGAAATCAATATACTTCTAGCATAACCACCGTTAAAACTGCTGTGAATAACAAAGCGTATATGCGCGAATACCAACAAGAGTTTTTTAAAAGTGCATTGACCAATGCGTCTAAAAGTAAAACTAAGGGTTATACATTTGGAGACGTACACGATAAAAACCGAACTAAGGCCTTTATTGATAAATTGCTTTTGCATAAAATAGACGTGTACCGTTCTGGTAATACCTACGCAGTACCTACGAACCAACCCCAGTATCGAATGGTTCAAACGATGTTTGAAACCTACGATAAATATAGGGATAGTGTATATTACGATGCCTCTGCGTGGTCTTTGGGTAATTTCTACAATATGAAGTATAAAGCGGTAAACTCGCTCCAATTGGGAGAACAAATTACCTCTGTAGAAGAAGTCGCCAAACAACCTCAAGTCGAGAAATCAGAATATGCCTATGTGATGGACTGGGACGATTACAGCGCCCCTGCCGCACTTTACTATTTACAACAAAAGGGCATCGTAGCCTCTTCGGCCGCAAAATCTTTTACCGGAAACACAAAAAATGGTAACAAAAGGTTTAACTACGGAGCTGTACTAGTTCCCGTTAGCCTTCAAAAAGAAGACTCGGAATCAGTTTATAAAACAGTAAAGGAAGCGCAGGAGAAGTTTGATGTCCCTATTTTTTCGGTGGATACCGGACTTAACCTAGAAGGTGTTGATTTGGGGAGTGGCAATATCAGTCCGATTAAAAAACCGAAAGCGGCCATGCTTATTGGAGATGGTGTACGTTCCTATGAAGCGGGAGAAGTTTGGCATTTGCTAGATACCCGAGTACACATGCCTATTACCAAAATTCCTATGCGCAACTTTAATCGGGTTAAGTTAGATAGTTATACCACACTCGTTATGGTATCCGGAAACTATAATCTTTCGGAAAAGCAATTGGCCAAAATCAAAGATTGGACTAGCAATGGAAATACACTAATTACCATTGGCACTGCGAGTAAATGGGCTATTGATAAGAAAATAGTGGATGAAAAACTCACAAAAGCAGAAAAGGATTCCACCAATCTTGCCACTAGGAAGCCCTATGTTGATGCCCGTGAAAATATTGGAAAAGAAAGTATCGGAGGCGTAATCTTAAAAGTAGATTTGGATGTTACCCATCCCCTAGCCTA
>CAZUIE010000136.1:0-1151 GCA_964620945.1 uncultured Maribacter sp. | reverse complement strand
ATTGTAGTGGAAAATAACATTATCAAAAAAATAGAAGTAGTAGGCTACGATGGTGTTCCCATTAATGAAAGCAAAAGGCCACAATTAAAACCTGGGGGGAAAGAACTGGATTGCAATGGCATGTATCTACTTCCAGGCTTTATAGATATGCACGGTCATATTGGCGGAACAGCACAAGGCGCAGAACCCGATTATGTTTTTAAACTTTGGATGGCCCACGGTATTACCACCGTTAGGGAGCCAAGTGGCAGAGGTATTGATTTTGCTATGGATTTAAAACGGAAAAGCGCTAAAAATGAAATAATAGCGCCACGTTTACTGGCTTACACCGGTTTTGGACAAACGAGCAAAAGCTTTAATCCATTAAATGACATTCCTATTTCTACCCCGGAACAGGCTAGGGAATGGGTACGTGCGAATGCAAAGAAGGGGGCTGATGGCATCAAATTTTTTGGAGCTGAACCAGAAATAATGACTGCCGCACTTGATGAAAATAAAAAGTTGGGTTTAGGCTCAGCTTGCCACCATGCTCAAATGAGCGTAGCACGTTGGAACGTTTTACATTCTGCAAGAGCTGGTCTTACATCCATGGAACACTGGTATGGGCTACCAGAAGCATTATTTGATGACAGGACCGTTCAAAATTATCCGTTGGACTACAACTACCAAAATGAGCAACACCGCTTTGAAAACGCTGGTAAGCTGTGGTCACAAGCTGCGGAACCATATTCCGATCATTGGAATGCGGTCATGAACGAATTATTGGAATTGGATTTTACAATAGACCCTACTTTTAATATTTATGAAGCAAGTAGGGACCTGCAACGCGCAAGAAGGGCAGAATGGCATGAAGATTACACCTTACCCTCTTTATGGGAATTCTATCAACCAAGCAAAATATCACATGGCTCTTACTGGCATGATTGGGGTACAGAACAGGAAGTAGCCTGGAAAAAAAACTACACCCTTTGGATGACCTTTATCAACGAATATAAGAATAGAGGAGGTCGTGTAACTGCTGGTTCCGATTCCGGATTCATATTTCAACTATATGGTTTTGCCTATGTTCGAGAATTGGAATTGTTGCGGGAAGCAGGTTTTCATCCTTTAGAAGTTATACGAGCTGCTACCCTAAACGGAGCGGAAGCACT
>CAZUIE010000135.1:0-10400 GCA_964620945.1 uncultured Maribacter sp. | reverse complement strand
ACCGAAACCAAAGATTTAATGCTCAATAAAAATCATGATTATGGAGAGGCATGGCGCGATATGCGCGTAAGTTCCTTAACTGATCTTATTCTTCAGAAATTATTGAGAGTAAAGACTATGGAGGATAATAAGGGTAAAACTTTGGTCAGTGAAGGTATTGATGCGAATTATCAAGATATAATCAACTATGCCGTATTCGCATTGATACATTTAGGTTTAGCTGACAAAAATGCATAAAGGTATGAGATATAGTATAGGATTAGTTCGCGTTTTTGTTGGCGTGCTTTTTATTGTAAGTGGTTTTATTAAATTGAACGATCCCGTTGGCTTCTCTTTTAAACTAGAAGAATATTTTAGTCCAAGCGTCTTGGATTTGGGAATGTTTATCCCTTATGCCTTGGCGATATCCATTTTAGTCGTGATTTTAGAGGTGCTACTTGGGGTTATGCTGCTTATTGGTTACAAGATTAAATTCACCCTTTGGAGCCTCTTGGCAATGATTGTTTTCTTTACATTTTTAACATTTTATTCCGCTTATTTTAATAAGGTTACAGATTGCGGGTGTTTTGGGGATGCCATTAAGTTAACTCCCTGGGAATCCTTTACAAAGGATATTGTTTTACTGGTACTTATACTGCTATTATTTTTTGGTAAAAAATACATTACCCCTTTGTTTTCTCCAACTATCAAAAAAGTTATCATGGTATTATCTCTTGTGGCCTGTGTAGGATATGCTTATCATGTATTGAATCATTTGCCTGTTATCGATTTTAGACCGTATGAAATAGGAAAGAATATTGAGGATGGTATGGGTGTGCCGGAAGGCGCACCAAAGGCTATATACGATTATGCCTGGGAGTTCAATGTAAACGGAAAGCAAGAAATAATAGTAACCAACGGGGACTATCCAACTGTAGACGGTGAGTTTATAGGTGTGGAAACTACAGAGGTTCAAAAAGGCTACGAACCACCGGTTCATGATTTTACCATTGAAAAGGACGGAGAAGATTTTGCAGCTTCTCTGCTTAAAGAGCCTAAATTGGTTATGGTGGTGGCATACGATTTAAGGAAATCCAATACATCCATCTTCTCGGAAATCAAGAACACAACGGATACGGCTTTAGCCAAGGGCTATAGGGTTATTGGAATGTCCGCTTCGGGACCTGATCAAACCGCTGAGTTAGTTGACGAGTTTGGGCTGGATTTTAGTTTTTACTTTACAGATGAAACCACGCTAAAAACTATTGTTAGGTCCAATCCCGGTGTGTTGGTCCTAGAGAAAGGGACCATAAAACAAAAAGTACATTATAACGATTTGGAAGAATTGAGTTTTGAATAAATTGATTTTCAATCTAAAAGATTAAATAAGTAGTATCACAAAGAATATAGAATATATGAGAAGTAAAATAGTAGCAGGAAATTGGAAAATGAACAAAACCTTATCGGAAACAGACAGCCTTTTATCTGAACTCGCTGCAAAATTACCGGACACTGATGCCGAAGTAATGGTAGCTCCAGCCTATGTTAACTTGGTGGGTGCCGTTCATAATCTTGAGGGCTCCAAAATAGAGGTGATAGCTCAAAACATGCATTTTGCAGAAAGTGGTGCTTATACAGGTGAAATTTCTGCAGATATGCTTTTGGATATAGGCATAGACACTGCGATCATAGGACATTCGGAACGAAGGGCCTACTTTGGTGAGACAGATGAAATTTTGGCTAAAAAAGTTGTTACCGCATTGGATAAAGGAATCCGTGTCATGTTTTGTTTTGGAGAAGAGTTGGAAGATCGGAAATCTGGAAACCATTTTAAAGTGGTAGAAAGGCAACTTAAGAACGCCTTATTTTCTTTAGAAGCATCTGCTTGGTCAAAGATAGTATTGGCTTATGAGCCTGTTTGGGCAATAGGAACCGGAGAAACTGCCTCTCCGGAACAAGCGCAGGAAATGCATGCGTTTATCAGAAAAACTATTGGTGCGGCTTTTAACAATGCCATAGCAAATGGAGTATCTATTTTGTATGGTGGTAGTGTGAAACCTGGAAATGCAGAGGAGATTTTTTCTAAGCCAGATGTAGACGGTGGCCTTATTGGTGGTGCATCGCTGGTTGCCGATGATTTTATTTCCATTATTAAGGCGATTTAAAGAGGAATAGATATTTCAGAATTTTTGCGCTATACTTAGTAGTTTTCTTGTGGTTCGTCCGCCTTTCTTTTATAAAGTGGATTCAGGATGCAGTTATTCGGCAATGAGCTGTAGTACCGCATCTTCTCGTTCCGAATCAAATGATTAACGGTATTTAATAAAACTTCTTTTTTTTATTCAGTTTAATGGACAATACCATCTACATAGAATACGATTTTACGGTACATCCGCTGCAGCCGGCCTCAGATATCCTTATAGCGGAACTTGGTGCGGTTGGCTTTGAGAGTTTTGTAGAGGAAGCCCATGGTGTATTGGCCTATATCCAAAAAACGGATTGGAAAGCCTCCATGTTGGATAATGTGGAAATTTTAAGCAATCCTAGTTTCAAAATATCTTATGTTCGAAAAGAGATAGAACAGGAAAATTGGAACGCAACTTGGGAACAAAATTTTCAGCCTATAATCGTAGATGATGTTTGCATGATACGTGCTCCTTTTCATGAAAAAAAGGAGGTGACTTATGATATCGTTATAGAACCAAAGATGAGTTTTGGCACTGGACATCATGAAACAACTCATATGATGCTGCAACACCTTTTAGAGCTCGATTTGGGGGGTAAGGCCACATTAGATATGGGTAGTGGTACAGGAGTGCTTGCCATCTTAGCAGCGATGCGTGGAGCAAGACCGGTAGATGCCATAGATATAGATAATTGGTGCTACCTGAACGCCAAAGAAAATGTGGAGCGAAATAGCGTTGGGCAGGTTAACGTATTTGAAGGTGATGCCAGTCTACTCAAAGACCAAGGGTATGACATAATTATTGCGAATATCAACAGGAACATTCTCTTAGAGGATATTGGAACCTATGTTTCTTGTCTCAACTCAAAAGGTGTACTGCTGCTAAGCGGATTTTACAAAACAGATTTGGATGTGATTTCTAAAAAATGTGTCGATGAGGGGTTGTTGTTCGAAAAAAATCTCGAAAAAAATAATTGGGTTGCTGCAAAATATGTATTTTAGGGTAATGTAAAACTGGAAAATGATGAGCACTAAAGAACAAATTTCCGAAGAGCTACTGGTAGAGGAGGAAACGATAAAACAAAATGAAATAGTTCTCTTTAATGACGAGGTTAATACGTTTGACCATGTGATAGAGACGCTTATTTCCGTTTGTGAGCATACGCCCGAACAAGCCGAACAGTGCTCTCTTATAGTTCATTATAAGGGAAAATGTACTGTAAAAACTGGAGCATATAAAGACTTGGAACCCCGTTGTACAAGTCTTTTAAGTGCAGGTTTAAGTGCTGAAATTGTATAGTCAGTTTTATGTAAACAACAAGATAAGGTTGTTTTCTTTTCTTATATTTAAGCAATACCACAACTAAATCTTGATATTGCGAAGTCTACTTATTTTAATATTATTTATTACTCTTGGGGTTTACGCACAAGAGCTACCACCTATTCAAAATTTTTCACCTTTGAACTATAATGGGGAAAACCAGAATTGGGCTATTTCCCAAGGCTCTGATAACCATATTTACATCGCTAATAATCACTCCTTATTGGTGTACAATGGAGTGAATTGGCGTAAATATGCTTCTCCGAATAATAGTATTATACGATCAGTACAAGGAGCCGGCCACCAGATTTTCACAGGACAGTATATGGAATTTGGGTATTGGGAGAAAAATTCATTTGGAACGCTAGTGTATACTTCGATCTCCGATGAATTGGACATCCCAATGATAGAGGATGAAGAGTTTTGGAATATTATTACACTTGGAAATTGGATACTGTTTCAATCCCTAGATCGCATCTATAATTACAATATAAGGACAAAAGAGTTTAAGTGGATAGAGGCAAGTACGACCAAGGCGCATATTTTTAATGTTGATGGCTCTGTTTACTATCAAAACGAGAACAAGGATGTTTACAGTATTCACAACGGAAAGCCCAAACTTGAGCTGAGGTCCAGTGCGCTAGAGGGTAGGAATGTTGTGGGTATATATTCGGAATTTGGTAGACTTATATTGATTCTTGATAATGCCGATTTTTTGGAAGTCACAGATAGTCAAGTGAAGAAAAGACCGGCAAATTTCTTGAAATCGAGAGCAGACATTATTGTATATACTACCAAAAAGTTAACAGATGGTTCTTATGTGTTGGGTACAATATCCGATGGGGTGTACCAAATAGATTCCAAAGGAGATTTGAAAAGTAGAATTAATAGAAGGAACGGACTCAACAATAATACCATTTTATCCATCTTTCAAGACACTCATAAAAACCTTTGGTTAGGCTTGGATAACGGCATTAGTGTTATCAATATGGATTCTCCATTTAACGAATTCATCGATAATAGCGGAGCGCTAGGGCTAGTGTATGCTTCCAAGATATTTGAGAATCAATTATATCTGGGAACAAATCAAGGTTTGTTTGTTAGGGAAAATGGTTCCGAACAGGAGTTTACTCTCATTAGAGGTACTGAGGGTCAGGTATGGAGTTTAGAAAGCTTTGACGGGAACTTACTTTGTGGGCACAATAACGGCACGTATTTAATACGGGATGCTACCGCCAAATTAATTTCTGATTTTCCGGGTACCTGGGGAATAAAACGAATTGTGGGTAAGCCGAATCTGTTTTTGCAAGGTAATTTTAACGGTATTTCTATTTTGGAGCGCAAAGGGTTAAACTGGTCTTTTCGAAATAAATTAGAAGGTTTTGATATTTCCACCCGATTTTTTGAAATGACTGGTACCAATCAGATACTCGTCAACCACGAGATAAAAGGACTTTTTAGTTTAACAGTTGATGAAGATTTTAATGAGGTAAAGGACATTGTTACCCATTCTCAAATGGGCTATGGGTCTAGTTTGGCAACTTACAATAACAAGGTAATTTATTCCAGTATTAACGGAGCCTTTGCAAAGACGGATAGTATGTTGAGCTTTAAGTCAGATTCTGTTTTAAATCGTCTTTTATTGGATGAAGGAGGGGGTATCGCAAGTATTGCCCTTCCTGATAAAGTAAACAATAAATTGTGGTTTTTTACGCAAAAAGGTTTATCAGTTATTTCTCCTGATGTTTTTTCGAATGAGCTAACAGTTTCCACAATACCTATTCCTAACTTTTTCCGCAGGGGTTTAGGTGTTGCTGGTTTTGAGAATATTAGTCTTATAAGAGATAATACGTATCTAATAGGTGTTTCCAACGGATTCGTTACCTTAAATATGGACAATAGGAAAACTAAAGATTATGAAGTGGCCATTACAAGCGTAGAAAATATCAAGGCAATTGACGATGCCGTTTTGTTACTACTTTCTGGGGATATAATCCTTGACTACGAAGTAAGTTCCATAGATTTTTCTTTTGCCGTTCCCCAATACGCAAAGTACTCTGAAGTATTATACCAATATAAATTGCAAGGTCTTTTCGAAGAATGGAGCACTTGGAGTTCTGAGCCCAATGTAAGTTTTAATAATCTTTCTTATGGTGATTATGTTTTCCAAGTAAGGGCGAAGGTAGGCAATACTATTACCACTAATAGCGCTACGTATACATTTGAAATTAAAAAGCCATGGTATCTTTCTATTACGGCTTTACTGATGTACGGTATACTAGCATTCTTTTTCTTTTGGTTGCTGCACCGGTTTTATAAAGCTTATTACACAGGCAAACAAAAACGAATACTGGCAGAAGAAAAAAAGAGGTTAAAACGCAAAAAATTAAAGTCTGCCAAGGAGTTGGCCCAGTTGAAAAATGAAAAGTTAAAAAGCGAAATTGAAAGTAAAAATAGGGAGTTGGCAGTTTCTACTATGAGTATTATTAAAAAGAACGAATTATTAAATACAATAAAGGGCGAGCTTGCGAGCGCAGATGATTTAACTAAAATAAAATCTGTTATTCGAACTATAGACCGGAATATTTCCAATGAGGACGATTGGAAATTCTTTGAAGAAGCTTTCAATAATGCCGATAAGGACTTTTTAAAGAAGATAAAAGAAGCACATCCAAAATTAACTCCAAATGATTTACGTTTATGCGCTTATCTTAGGTTGAATTTGTCCTCTAAGGAAATTGCGCCTTTACTGAATATTTCTGTGCGCAGCGTAGAGGTCAAACGTTATCGTTTGCGTAAGAAAATGGAATTACCTCGCGATACTAGTCTTACTAGCTACATATTAGATTTATAAATTTCTACAACATACGCGTTAAAAACCACAACATTACCTATACAAATAGTATTCTCTTAAGCTTGAATATTGCTTCGAAGAGGGTAGAGGATATTATTTGGCACATCTACACTACCACGTTATAATAGGGTATTCATCACCAAAATGGTAAAAAATAATAGATTTTATTATCATGTATGTTATTTGTTGAGGTGATTTTTATTGAATTCACATTATTTAATAATAATTTTAAGCAATTAAAAATGTATCCATGAATTCAATTCAAAACAAACTACTGAAATTTACAATTTTATTGGTTACAACATTTGCCTTCGCTCAAACAAGTAAAGTAGAGGTAGTAAACCATTCTGATGGAATGAAATTGGTTGTAAACGGAGAAGACTTTATGATCAACGGTATGAATTGGGATTATATTCCCATTGGAACAAATACCGTTAATGCCAATTTTTGGACAAAGTCGGATGATGTTATCAAGGCAGGCCTTGATACAGAAATGTCTTTGTTAAAGAATATGAATGTAAATGTCATAAGACAGTATACAGGGGTACCAGCAAGATGGATTAAATATATCTACGAAAATTATGGGATTTATACGATGCTCAATGACTCCTTTGGACGCTATGGATTAACCTTAGACGGAGTTTGGACGCCTGTTACCGATTATGCAGATCCCAAAACACAAGAGTTCCTGCTCTCGGAAGTAGAGACTTTGGTGAATGAATATAAGAATACTCCGGGACTATTAATGTATCTACTTGGCAATGAAAATAACTATGGTCTTTTCTGGGCTGGAGCAGAAACGGAAGATTTTCCAGATGGTCAGGAAAAAATCGATGCGGTAGGTGAGCTTCGCGGACGACCAATGTACAAGTTGATGAATGAGGCTACAAAAAGGATAAAAGCTCTGGACAATTCACATCCAGTAGCGATTTGTAATGGTGATGTGCTGTTTATCGATATTATAGCCGAGGAATGCCCAGATGTTGACATTTATGGTACCAATACGTATCGCGGGGTTTCGTTTGGTGATATGTTTCAAGTGGTGAAGGATAAGTTGAATAAGCCCATCATGTTTACAGAATTTGGTGCGGATGCCTATAATGCGGTCAAAAATGCCGAAGATCAAAAAATGCAGGCTTATTATATGGTCAATAACTGGAAAGAAATTTATGAAAATGCCGCAGGAATTGGCAAGGCGAATAATTCAATTGGGGGATTTACATTTCAATTTTCAGATGGTTGGTGGAAAGCAGGTTTTGATGACAGAAAAGATGCCGATACCCATCAAACTGAAGCTACGTGGAATGGTGGAGGTTATACCATAGACTTGGCTTATGAAGGAGCCAACAATATGAACGAAGAATGGTTTGGTATCTGTGCGAAAGGGCAGACGGATTCTCGAGGGTTATATGATTTGTATCCCCGCGCTGCTTATTATGCTTTGCTCGAAGCGCATCAACTCAACCCTTATGATGATGGAGTGAACCTTGGGTTTATTTCAAATCATTTTAATAATATCAATTTAATGGGTGCAGAATTGAAAGCCAGAGGTGACAAAGCAGCTTTGAATTCAGAACAGGGAAATTTATTGCGCATCAGCAATTTACAAGCAAAGTTTGCCTCCTTTAGTACGGGTGGTACGCTTATTACAACACCCGATACTCCAGATCCAGATGACCCAAATACCTTTCCCAATCAATTGGGGTTTGATCACTTACAATCTTACTTTATTGGTGTAGAAGGAAATCCAGCTTCTAATATGCGCGCCGAAGTAAACCTAAATGTAGTGGGTAACGTAGCACAGAATCCTATCAATGAGATTTTTTATGAAAATAATTCCCGTCCAATTGATGTGAGCACAAATCAAGGAGATGTAGTCGTTTCGGATGTGAATAGAGTGCGGGTATATCAGGCGGAATTCGAATGGAGGGCAAAAGAATTTGATTTACGAGGATTTTATAGAACAGGACATTATCATTGGGGTTATGAAGGTGACTTTTTTGGTTTTTACCCCGAAGCAAACTATGGGCCAAACTTAGATATCTATAATGGTGAAATCTTGGGTGCCGAGATAGATGGCAAGGGTCCATTAAAAGGGTTAAAAGTAGCTATTGGACCACAATTATGGTGGGGAGCCAATCCAACGATGCTTTTAAAGTACCAGAAGCATATAGGCAAATTTGATATTACAGGTATCTACCATAGAGACTTTGAAAAAGATGTTGTTTTCGATGAAAATGGAAGACGGGTTTTAGATATTAACCAAACCCGAAGTGGTGTAATTCCGCCTTGGCCAACAGAAAGGGCGGCTATAGCTATAGAGAGGGAGTTTGGTAAGTTTGGCATTGAATTAGGGGGGTTGTGGTCAGGTAATCCACTGAATGGTATAGGATTTCAAGACGTTAGGGGTACCCCAGGTAATTATACCGTTTTTCAAGATAGAATTCAGTCAAGCGATAACTGGGGAGGTAAAGCCAAGATTACTTATGAAGGTGGCAAGTTCAATTGGTACGGTCAGGCCGCGGCAATGGGTTTGATTGCCAATGGCGGCGCCGACCAAACACTCACGTTTACAGGTTGGAAACTTAGGGATACCGGTAGTGGTAATGTCACCAGTGTTTTATCGGGTTTTACCTACTCCGTCGGTAATTTTCAAATTGCTCCCAACTTTATGTGGCAAAAGCCATTAGTAGATGCCATGCCACAAGATGTTGAAGGTACGGGCCGTTTAAGAAATATTATTGATGATCCTTTTTCTGTAAGAGCAAATCGGGAAACGACAGCTGGTGAGCTATTGCTTACCTATGACCCTACTCCTGGAACATGGATGTATGAATGGGATAACGACCGGTCAGAAGATGCCAAGTTCGCCATGAATTTAGGTTTTGTTTATCGTCACCTACCTACAACAATGGACGCTCATATTGGATTTTTGGCCAATCGTACATTTTTTGCCTTTCCGAATTCTGCGCCAGCTCAAGACCTTTGGGAGGTGCATTCAAGAATGGTATCTAAAATGGGCTCCGATTTTGGTATGGTTGGTAATTTTTACTATGGTAACGGACAAGCCAACGGTGATTCGCAGAGATTGATCAAACGGTTCGGTGGCGATGTTAGAATGATTTATAAAAACTTCAAATTACGCTATGAACAAAAAATAAATGACTGGGGTCCTTTTGATTATCATCGAGATTTTAACTTAACGTTTCCAGTACAGTTGATGTTAGACCTCTCAACCACGTTAGGAAAACCAGATTGGTTTATTTTACCTAGTACACAAGTTGGTATTAGGGGTACATGGCGTTCTCTGGACGAATTTTCTCCACGGTATGCCCCAAACGTAGGAGCTGAATTCGCTACGCAACCTACTATTAGCCCTGTAGGTTTTGGTAATGGTAGTGAATGGGAAATCATGACGTACATCCACATTAACATTGGGAAATAAAAGATAAAAAAATGAAAAATAAAAAATACAGCAACTTACGTTTTGTACTTCTTTTGAGCTTGATGGTTGTTTTTGTGTCAAGTTGTGAAAGAGAATTTTCAGATGATGTAGAGTTTGCAACTTTTCCCCCAAATGGTGATGTCTTTTTAGATAATTTTTCGGCCGGGTTGGATTATTTTCCGTTTGTTGACGCAGGCGCCGATCCAGAAGCATTTAGTGTAGATATCGATGATAAGTTTCAAGGCACGGCATCCATGCGTTTTGATGTGCCTTCTTTTGGTAATGGTTTTGTAGGAGCGAATTTTGGAACCACTGCAAAGCGCGACTTATCTGGTTTTGACGCCCTTACATTCTATGCCAAAGCGTCCCAAGCAGCAACTATTGATGCTATTGGTTTTGGAATTGATGGTGCTACAAATAATAAATTTCAGGTAACCCTAAATGGTTTAGGTGTTAGCACCAGATGGCAAAAATATGTAATACCTATCCCTGATGCCTCTCGATTAAATGCAGAGACGGGATTGTTTTGGTTGGCAGAAGGAGCTTCCTCTGAGGGTGGTGAAGGAGGATACATTCTGTGGTTCGATGAGATACAGTTTGAGAAATTGGGAACACT
>CAZUIE010000134.1:0-10762 GCA_964620945.1 uncultured Maribacter sp. | reverse complement strand
GTGGTTTCATATATAGGTCGTAAAAGGCAAAGAAACTTTCAAAAGCACCATTTTCTGATAAAAAAAAGAACCTTTCTTTTGCTTTTACGTAGATTTAACTAAGTGTAACGCTATGATAATTTATGTATAAACAACTTGTACCATAGGGGTCGCTATAACACATCATTTATGATAAGTATAATCATTCCTGCCCATAAGGAAGAGCAAAATTTAAGAATCCTTTTGTCGCACATTACAAAGGTTCTGAATAGGGATTGCGCTGAAGTAATCATTGCATTATCCCCGGAGAGTCAGTCCTATATACCAGCTCATTTTGAAGGTAAAGTACAATTGCTCACTTGTAAAGAAAAGGGTAGGGCGGCACAGATGAACGAGGGTTCCATGCTGGCAAAAGGAGATGTTTTGGTGTTTTTACATGCTGATGTAAAACCGCCATCAACATTTTTAAAAGATATAGATAAGGCACTTAATGAAGGACATGATGCAGGTTTTTTTTCCTATAAGTTCGATAAAGATGATTTTTGGTTAAACATCAATGCCTCATTTACGGGACGGGACGGGATGTTTACGGGAGGTGGGGACCAATGTCTGTTTATACGTAAATCTATTTTTGAGAAACTAGGTAGATTTAATCAACATCAAGTACTGATGGAGGATTTTGAGTTTTTTAAACGGATGAAACAAGCGCAAATTCGCTATACCATTATTAAGACCGATCTTATTGTTTCTGCGCGCAAGTATGAGCGCAATTCATACCTTAGGGTCAATTTATCAAATTTACTTCTGGTATTACTTTTTAATTTGGGGTATCCAAGTACCAAATTAAAATCCATTCACGATAGATTGATTCGTAGTTCATAGCATGGCCGAAATTATAAACAGGATACAACAAATAGGAATAGGCGATACCGATACCAAACAGGTTTTTGATTAATACTATGAATATTTAGGATTCAATATTCTTGTATTTATTGATGAAGCAACAGCCTCCCTAATGACAAGTTAAGCCCAAGGAGAACCGCGAAGAGGGGATGCCTATCTCCTTGAACATGAAAAGGGGTGCTGGTATAGAGATATGGCAATTCAAGGACCCTAGGCAACTACGGCGGTTGTGCCAGTTTAAGCTAAATAGTGTCAATAATTTTGATATGAAGATGCAACAGGACATTTTAGTTTCATTACGAATTTGGATGGTATTCTATTAAAATTTATAGAAACCCATGAAGTACCCATATTAAAAGTGTAATTACTAGATGTAAAACTTAAAAAGCCATTACCAAAATGGTTGGTAAAAACCCTGAACATACATAAGGTAAAAAGGAATCTGTAACTAGTTTTTACTACGATTATTAGTGCTGAACAAATTTGGATAGTACCCGTATTTTAGGTGGCAGAAACTGCCCCTAAGGTATATAATTGTTCTAGATTGGGAGAATCGCTACCACCGGTAGGTTCTAAGGTAATCCCAAAAGCTTCTGAATTATTGGTATTATTAAGTACGAACACCTTGTTTTCATCTTCATTAAACGTATCTAATATACCAATACTGGTAGGGGTAAGGGTAGGGGATAGTTTAAGAGACCATACCTGGTATACAAACCCATCAGGAGGTTCAGGTAAGCCTTTCGCATCTATAAATACTTTTTCTTCCGTTTTATTCCAGTAGGCTTTTGCATAAGAATCCGGCGAAACTGCTTGTCCACCCAAGGTGATTACTTCAATTTCTTTAGCCCTCAGGGCGTTTAAAAGCGCTTGGGTCTTTTCAAGGGAAGTATCGGAATCTGCAATTTGGTTTTCTAAACGTAGATTGGCATCGCTAACAACTTCCAATTCTGATTTTAGTTCTTGATTTTGGTTGTAGGTCCAGAACAATCCTATGGCAAACAGCACAGATGCCGCCCATCCGAGATACGAAATCCACGGCTTTTTTTCTTTTTGCATTGAAACCACTTTGTTGTCTTTTTGGCCTTCTAACTGGTTTTTAAGTGTCGTGAAAGGGTAAGGTTGTAGTTTTGAGCTCCTAGCAGTTAGCTCTAATACGGATGCTTCTATGGCGATAATTTCATCATGAATCTCTTGATATTCTTTAGCATAGGCAACTACTTCCAGATTTTCTTGGTCTGAAAGTGTTCCTGCAACATAGAGTTCCAGTATCCCTGATGCTATGTATTTTTCTACATCCATTACTTTACAATCATATTTTCCCGTAATTGGGAAATACAACTTCGATTTCTCGTTTTTATAGTACCTACTGGAATATCCAGTTCCTCGGCTGCTTCTTTTTGGGTATATCCCCTATAATAAAGTAGTTCTATAAGTTGAACGCACTTTTCTTTTAAATTAAGTAGTAATCTTTTCAATTGTTTAGAATCCATACGCTCAGAAACTTCCTCTGGTTGTTCTAAAATACTTACGAAGTACTCTGCAGAAAGGTTCTTTTTTTCATTTTTATACGATTTACTGCGTATTTCATCGATAGCTGCATTCCTCGCAATATTTAATATCCAAGTAAAAAAACGCCCTTTTGAGGCGTTATAGCTTTCTGCATTGTTCCATATTTTCACAAATACATCTTGACAAATTTCTTGAGCCCTATCGTCGTTCTTAACGATAGTACTAATGACTCCACAGATGTTTTCAGCGTACATGGCATACAGCTTTTCAAAAGCTGCCATGTCCCTTTTCTTAAAACCTTCTACCAACTTGTCTAGCGTCATGTAAAACCAATTGCTTGCTAAAAATAGAAAAAGCCGCATTAAGAAACGGCTTTATTCCTAGTTAACTTTAGAAATATTATTCTATTATCCCAGTACAGCTCACACGGGCACCGGCGGCACCACTAGGTTGCGATGTAAGATCGTCTACGCCTTGGTGTACGATTATCGCCTTGCCTACTATATTTTTATTCTCATCGTCACAACCAATGCACCACTGATCCGTTGAAAACTCTAAAACAGCCTTACCTTCTGCATCTGCCATCATATTACCAATATCTCCTTTGTGATACCCCTCTTTAGCGCCCCAAGCGCCATGTGGCTCATTGGTCGGGTTCCAATGCCCACCGGTAGATTTTCCATCGTCCGAAGAGCAATCTGCTGTTTGGTGAATATGAATGGCATGCTCGCCCTCGCTAAGCCCGTTAAATGTACCGGTCATGGTAACTGTTCCGTTTTCTTCGTTAAAACTAACTTCCCCCGTAACACTGCTACCGCTTTTCGGTTCCATCATAAACGTGATGTTCTCGGCCATGACTTCCTCTTTAACCTCTTCTACAACCGCTTCTACCTCTGTAGTTGCATCCGTAGCTTCTTTTTTAACCTCCTTACAGCTAAACGCTACCAATAACGCAAAAGCCGCTATTTGAAATTTGAATATCTTTTTCATTCTATTTGTTTTTAGGTTTATGCTTTAAAATTAAGAAAATATACGTCGAATGGATGCTCATATCAAAATGATTTTAACACTATCCGATTGTCACGGATGCCCCGTTTAAGATTTTCACACAATACCAAGGATTTGTCAATTCTGGTCTGTGTATTTTTAAAGCGAGTAATGGCGTAAATAAGACCTCTTTTTTTACCAGCCGTAAGGGACTCAAAAATATCAAAAGCATCAGGGTCACCAAGAAAAACAGCTTCCAGCTCTTCTGGCATTGCTACCCCATATTTAGAGGTATCCTCAAAAAACTGAAGCTTAAAATAGTCATTGGGAAAAATACCCAGTTCTTTTTGATAGCGTTTACCGAACATCATATAATAGTTATCTCCTCGTTTTTGAATGGCTCCGTAAAATGTAATTTCTTTGCTATTAAAGGATGCTATCGCTTTCACCCTTTTCTGATTTTTAGCTAGAAAGGGGCGTATAATTGTTTCAGGTAGTAAAAGGGAGTAATAACTACCTGTAATGGTAATTTCAAAAACCGGACTTTTCATTAGGCTTTCAGTTCTGTTATTATTTGTACTGTACTATGCAAGGTTTTGTGCACGGGACATTTATCCGCTATCTGCAGAATGCGAGATTTCTGTTTATCATCTAGGGAGCCAGAAATTATGATTTCTCTTTTAAACGTGTCCAACTTGGCGTTATCCGTTTCACAATTTTTACAGTCTTGGGCATGTGATTTACTGTAACTGGTATGTACCTGTACATTATCTAGATGCCACTCCTTTCGCTTGGCATACATTTGAATAGTCATGGCGGTACAAGCAGATAGGCCAGCGGAAACAAGCTCATAGGGCGACGGACCATAGTCGTTTCCTCCAAACGATATAGGTTCGTCGGCGGTCATAAAATGATTTCCTACTTTCATTGCCGTTGTAAATCCGTCATCGGCATCTAAACTTGCTACTACGTTATGTTCAGTTTTTAAATCCCCTTCTTTAGGTACAGGTAGGTAGCGTTTGGACCAGCCTGCAATAAGCTGTCCGGCATAGGAGGAGTCTTCCTTTTTCATTAAAAGGTGATCTGCCCCATCCAAGGAGACAAAACTTTTTGGATGGTGTGCCGCAATGTAGATTTCCTCGGCATTTTTTATATCTACGGTTTCGTCTTGGGGAGAATGAAGAATCAAAATCGGTTTCCGCATATTTTTAACTACAACGGCCAAGGATTTATGTTCCAAATCGTCTAAAAATTGCTTTTTTATGGTAAAATCCCTGCCGCTAAGGTTTACAACGGCCTTGCCGCTTGCCTTAATTTCTGGAATAGTACTTTTGAACAAATGCTTCACATGAATCGGGTTTGATGGTGCCCCAATAGTGGCCACCGCTTTTATGGACGTTATTTCAGCAGCAGCAAAAAGTGCTGCGGTACCACCAAGGGAGTGTCCCACCAACAATGTTGGCGCATCATATGTTTTCTCTAGATAATGGGCAGCGGCAACTAGATCCGAAACATTTCCCGAAAAATTGGTGTTCTCAAAGTCACCTTCACTTTCACCTAGTCCTGTAAAATCAAAACGTAACACAGCAAAACCGTTTGCGGTCAAGGCTCTCGATATGTTTTTTACGGCTAGCAAATTCTTGTTACAGGTAAAGCAATGTGCAAAAATCGCATAGTTATGGGGATGTCTGTCTGCGGGCATTTCCAGGCGACCAACTATTGTTTCGCCTTCCTTGTTCTGAAACGTAATTTTTTGAAGATTCATTAGAGTTATGTTAGGTGTTTCAATTTGGTCGATAAAAGTTAAAATTCCTTTCTATACGCTAAATTCTCGTAAAACTGCAGTCAAGAACTATGCGGCTTAAAAATCTTAGCGTCACCATAGATTTCTTATGCTCGCTAACGGATCTGTTTAATTTGCATAGGTGCTACTATGGTTTTCAATGGCAAATTACTAAAATAGCATTAGGATATGGTTTCATTCTTCACATCAATCTGTAAGGAAAACAACAGGTATTGCATTAGAAAGTGTTTTATTTGGGTTTACCTTAGGAGCTTTGGAAATAGCTAAGGTATTGAAAACCGAAGGTCATAGTTTTGAAATGATGCTGTTACACATCATAAAAAAGGAGATAGTAGGCGCACTATTTTTTCCCATAGATGAACATATTTAGGCCTTGCAAGCCAATGTGTTGCATCGATTTTTGAAGATTCCTGTAAGTCATTTAGAAATGCCGATTCTAGCTGACCAGCAATTTCTTTTCCGTACACGAGCGCATTGATTTCAAAATTAAGGTCAAAACTGCGATAATCCATATTGGCAGACCCAATGATAGCCAGGTTATCATCTACCACCATCGTTTTCGCATGAACAAAACCTTTATGATATAAGAATATCTCTACCCCGTATTTAATAAGTTCTGTATAGTATGAGCGAGCGGCTGCATTTACCAACTTAGAATCAGAAATTCCTGGAACTAATAGCTGAACTTTCAACCCGCCTTGTGCGGCAATGATTAAAACGTCCATTAAACTTTCTCCAGGTATAAAGTAAGGCGTGGTTATCAATATTTTTTTCTTGGCAGCACCAATGGCCTCTAAAAGAGAATAAAAAATAACCGGTAAGTCAGAATCTGGACCGGAAGGGACCAATTGTACGATTTCTCCGCTAATTTTTGCAACCGGTACAGGTTTGGGAAAATAGCTGTTATGATATACCATAGTATGGTTGCTACAAAAATTCCAATCACATAAAAAGAGGTATTGCAAGTATAACGTTGCCGTACCCGTTAACTGCAAATGGGTGTCGCGCCAAAAATCGTTGCCCTTGTTGTTACGGTCGTTTCTGTAGCGCTCGCTGATGTTAATACCACCAATAAAGCTTGTTTTACCGTCTACCACTATAATTTTTCTATGATTTCGATAATTTAACCTGCTTGCCAGGGCAAGTATTTTTATTCTGTAAAAGGGCGCCGTCTGTACCCCTGCGTCCTCAAGGTTCTGGATAAAAGTCTTGCTTAGGCCATTACTGCCAAAATCATCGTACATAAAACGCACTTCTACACCCTGTTGCGCCTTGCGTATTAAAATATCTGCTATAGACTTTCCGGTGGGGTCATCTTCATAAATGTAATACTCAAGATGAATATGATGCTCCGCTGCCTCTAATGCCTTAAGAACTTCTGGGAATTTCTCCTCCCCGTTTAATAACAGTTTTACGGTATTGTTCGCGGTTAGCGGACTACTGGCAGATTTTCTTACAAACTCCGCCAAATTATGGTTTACCGGAGGAATTAATCCAGAATTTAGCACTTGACCAGAGTACGCAAAAGTTCTATTTCTTAACTCTTTTCGTAAGCCGTCATCCTGCACTATTTTTTTACTGTACAGCTTTCGTTTTCTATAATTAATTCCAAATGACAAGTAAAATAACATCCCTATTACAGGAACAAATAGTATAAAGAGAATATATGCCAAGGCCTTGATACTACTTCGGGTATCGTACAATATCCTTAAAATGAGTAGTAGCAGTACAATCAAGTACAAAATTTCTAAAAGTAATATCCAATTCATTCTGTGCCTACTAGATTTTTTATAAAGCTGGTTTGCCAGCACAAGTTACAATTGTTTGCCGTATTGGTTCACACCTAGCGGAAGGTAGCTTTGATGTATGATGCAATAGCTACTACATAAGGTAGTTTATGGGCCATTATGATTCATAGATATTGATTTGGTTTTTTATTCATAACATTACTATGTTAGTACATGGCACCTTTGATGGATAGCTCCAATACTCACTTATACCTTTTACCCTTTAAAATATTTGAAATATGAGGTATATGAATACTTGTTTGGTAACAATAATAGCACTGCAATTACTTAAATACCAGTTGAAATAAGTAGACCTAAAACTTTACTTGGCCTTTTGATTTAATAGTACTGTTTTTTGTTTTAGAAAGATGTTACAAATAAATAGTTAGATTATTCCTATTTTTTTGACTGAGGTTCTCCTGTTAAACTCGAAGTCCATATCAATTGTAGGTTTTGTTGTACTTTTTTATTTTCTTTTATCAATCTCGGTTGTTATATTCTCAATCAAAACAGTAGTTTTTCCTATCCATTTTTATATAACCCAACTGCATCACGACAACATGGGCTTTTTTCATTTCCTTCTTAAAATAATCGTCAATCTTGGCATCACGATTTTGTCCAAATCCGAATCGGATAAAGATTAAACAACAAAGTAAAATGATACAATTATGGGATTTAACGGGTTTATGTGCTGAAACGTTCCGGCTACGTAGCGTAGGAACGGTTTGGTTAGTTAGGCCTATAGCTTATAGCCATTTTTATAGCCAGTTTTTATTTTGATTTTTCATAGGCCTCCGTAATCCATCCTTTTAATTCCTCATCTATTTCAGATGTATTCGTTAAGCGCACTCTATGAGTACACATAGTTCCAAAAGGTCCTGAGTTCTCCAATCTTTCCGTGGTAGGTTTGTCCTTTAATTTAAACCCTAAATCAATCCTAGTTTTCGTTGCAGGTTTAATAAGAAGAAATTGTCTTTTCCGAATAATACTTACACTTGCTTTCTTGGGCGTAATTGTAATATCATTTCCCAAGGAATATAGATAACTGATTAGTTCGTTATAAATTGGTTTAAGGGTCTCTTTCCCTTTGTATTGTGCAGCAACTAAATCTTCGGAAGCGTTGTTTTCTTTTGATAAAGTCACAATGGTATTCGCAAATCCGTGAGTGACGCCATGTTCTGATTTTAGGAATTTAACTCCCTCAGAATGTTTGGAGAACGATTTCTCGCTCAAAAGTAATTTCCATTCATCAAGAGACTTGCCAGTTTTTTCAGGCATGTTGTCAATCATTGTTTGTAATGCTTTGTCCATCCTTTTGTTTTAATTGGCTACAACATTTAGTAAATGTATCGTAGTGAGGCACGAGCTACGATACATAGGAAACATTGTTAGTGGCTATTTTTCTTTTTTAGAATATCAAATTGAATGTTATTTGATGGATAATCCATGTTGTAAGTATTATCAGATATGGTTGATAATTCTTTAGATGTTTTCTATCAAGTATTATTAATCCGATCAGGATAATATATATTAATCCATATTGAGAATTTTGAGTTACATTTTCAGACAACCCTAACATCAGTGGTCCTATTCGGCCAATAGTAGGTCCTAAAAATACAATTGCGGTTCCAATCATATATCTCATATGTTTGGGCATATTCCTTCTATGATAAATTGCTAATGAATAGAACAGAATTAGCAAAAGACTATCTGCTAGTGGAAAAAAAAGAAAATTTGGATAGTCCGAATTTATTATCCTAATCATCTGTGGGATAAATGATAGAATAAGAAGCGGAAAGAGTAGATATGAAATTTTTCCTATCTTCTTATGCAATTTATATTTCCTATTTCTTACCAAAATCGGTTGGACGATAAGCATTAATATCCAAACTGAAGCTATTATTGCATGGATGTGAATATAAGGGGTAATATTCTCCTCGAATGTTGGAATTTGATTAAAATAGGTTTTTAAGAATCCGAGAAATGTCAAAGGAATTAACAGTATCAAGATGTACCCTAAGTTTTTGTATGCTTTTTCCAATGTTTTGATTTTTGTTTTTAATTGCTACTATCGGCCCCCTGTGTAAAGGGAGCAGGGCATTTTGGCGTGTTTGTCGATTTGTGTTGTTTTTGGTTCTTTGTTTTTCAATATAGGCAGGTTTTTTGATAAATCCGCCACGTATGGAGCATTTAACCTGCTTCCGGCGAGCGAGTTAGGAGTGAGCCAAAGGGAAAAATTGGGTATCGTGGGAGCGTGAAATCCTATTTTAAGGGATAGATTTCTTTTGTAATAGCACCGCACCTTAGTTGAAGTGTAGTATTCACCGGAATGTCGTATTTTAAGGCGGAACGATATGTCCTTTGGCCATTGGCCCGAAGGGTATGGCTCGTATGGTTCTCACGGAATCGTCTGCGAGGACTACTCCGAGAAAACCAGGCCTTCATTGTAAACTAAAAATTTCCTAAAGGAAATTTCGCCACAATGAATTATAGGCGTTTATACAAACCGTTTTAATTCATTTTTCAACGCAACAACTATTCATTTCGACATTCACGTCTTGCTTGTCGGAGTAACGTTGAGTAATTCCGTCCGCAATATTTGCGTTTAGCTATTCAAATCCGACTTTTTTCATTTCAATATTTTCGAAATACTCCTGCCTTAATTAATGTTAATATAAACCATAAATAAGGTAATACACATGTTTTTAAGTGCTTATGAATAGATGAACTTTGTACTATGTTAAATTAATCTAAGAATAATGAAAAAAATTCATGTAATAATAGTCCTTACAAGTCCTATTTTGTTCGTTTTATTTATAATGGTAAGTCCTTTCTATCTTATACACAGACTTATAGATTCAAATGAATCTGAAAATGCAATTAACTTAAGGTCCAATATAAAACCTATACACACCTAGAAAATGGTTTGTAACGGCCACTGTATAATGCGAATGGGACGTTTTAGCGTGTTTGTTACGTTGTGTTTTTTTGGTTCATGGTTTATACGTATAGTCAGGTTGTTACATAGGACTTCCAAGGATGGGGCTTTAAACCTGCCTCTGACGAGCAAAGGCACTAACGAGAGGAAGGCAAAGGATGATTATCGTGGGAGCGTAAAATCTCTTTATTTCTGTAAATATCTTTAGTAGTTGTACCGCACCTTTGCAAAGAAGTTGTGTTCCCTGGTAGGTCGTATTTTGGCGGAACGATATGTCCTTTGGCAAGCGGCCCGAACGGTGTCGTATAACCGTCAGGTACGGTTTACTACATCTTAAAATTAGGTTAGGCACTGACGCTCGTAATTGCGGTTATTCATTGTTGGCAACAGTTTTCTTTTTTTTAAAAAGTAATGATATCCAATATATAATTAATGTCAATATTGCTCCAATGCCAATGCCATAACTTAATCGCCAAAACCAACGCATTGCTAACTGTCCACCTTGAAATGTTTCTTTCTCGGAAAAAGTGAATGAAAGATTGCCTGCAAGTAAATATGATATTGGAACCCAAAGAATTCCAGAAATTATAATGATTTTAAGCAATCCAGAGAGAATTCTATTCAGTTTGCTTAATGGTTTTCTCAGTTCTTTTATTCCCCAATAAATTGTTAAGGGTAATGAAACCATTCCAGTCCAAGTTATGAAAGTTCCAAGTGGTATTGATTTACTGTTATCTAAAGGGATTTTAAGTAAACTAGAGCCAGTAACCAAAAGTGTAATAACACTTAAAGTCAAAATCAGAGAGGTGTAAAAATATGTCTTTCTTCTATTCATTTTCTAATGATGGCTAA
>CAZUIE010000133.1:0-10891 GCA_964620945.1 uncultured Maribacter sp. | reverse complement strand
TCCAAATTGGGAGAATATTGCGAGAACGGAGCAAAAGCATTGGCCGAGGAAGCTACCTATGAAAGAGCAGACGCCAACTTCTTTAAAAAGCATAGCGTAGAAGAAATCTCTACCTGGTCCGATTTTAAAATAGGGAAAAGCGGAAGGCTTACAAGTCCTATGGTATTAAAAGAAGGAAGTATACACTATGAACCCATAACCTGGGAGGATGCTTTTTCCCTCATCGCAGATGAACTTAGGTCTCTGGACCATCCTGATAAAGGTATTTTTTACACTTCTGGGAGATCGAGCAATGAAGCTGCATTTCTATATGGACTTTTTGTAAGGGCTTTTGGTACCAACAACATGCCCGACTGTTCCAACATGTGTCATGAAAGTAGTGGTGTTGGGCTTTCCGAGACCTTGGGAATAGGTAAAGGATCGGTTACCTTAGAAGACCTTCATAAAGCAGAAATTGTGATGGTCATAGGCCAAAATCCAGGAACCAACCACCCTAGAATGTTGTCCGCTCTGGAAGCCTGTAAAAAAAATGGAGGTAAAATCATCAGCATCAACCCTTTAGCAGAAGCAGGGCTTATTCGATTTAAAGACCCACAATCCGTTAGCGGAATACTAAAAGGTACTTCCCTTACAGATATTCATTTACAGGTGAAAATCAACCAAGATGTAGCACTGCTAAAACTCCTTATGAAGAAGTTAGCCGCTCTTGATGCTCAAGGCGAAAAGGTATTTGACCATGAATTCATTAGCAAATATACCAATGGATATGACTCGTTTTTGTCCGACTTGGGTAACTACACCGAAGAATTCTTATTGGAGCTATGCGGAATAGACGTGAAACAAATAGACCAAACGGTAGCGCTCCTTGCCAAAGGAAATAAAATTATCATATGTTGGGCAATGGGCCTTACACAGCATAAAAATGGTGTTGCCAACGTAAAGGAATGTGTAAATCTATTGTTGCTCAAAGGTAGTTTGGGCAAATCAGGTGCCGGAACATGTCCCGTTAGGGGACACAGTAATGTACAGGGAGATCGTACGGTAGGCATAATGCACCATGTTTCCCCGAAACTAAATAACACCATAAAAGAGGTATTTGGATTTACGCCACCCACAGAAGAAGGTTTAGATACCGTACATGCCATACAAGCCATGCATGAGGGAAACGCCAAGGTTTTTATGGCGCTGGGTGGAAATTTTGCCTCTGCAGTAGCGGACACTCAATATACAGCAGATGCCCTTCAACGTTGTAATCTAACGGTGCAAATTAGTACGAAATTAAATCGAAGTCACCTCATCACGGGAAAAACAGCTTTGATACTACCTACACTGGGCCGATCGGAAAAGGATATTAAAAATGGAAGTCAACGGTTTTTAACGGTAGAAAATAGCATGGGAAAAGTACACCGTACCAAAGGGGTATTACCACCAAAATCAGAACAACTAAAAAGCGAACCAGAGATAATTAGTGGTATTGCAAAAGCATTTTTCAAAGGTAAACATTCGGTAGATTGGGAAACATTGGGCTCCGATTATAATGCCATTCGAGATAAAATTGCTGCCACTATATGCGGATTTGAAGCCGTAACGGAAAAATCGAAAGGAACCGGTTTTTACCTACCAAACAACGTTCGCGAATTAGATTTTGGCACACTGCCCAATGGGAAAGCACAATTTAGTACCTGTGAGGTTGCCAATCATAAATTGAAAGAAAATGAGCTATTACTAATGACCATACGCTCGCATGACCAGTTTAATACAACCATCTACGGACTCGATGATCGTTATAGGGGTATACGAAACGAACGGAGGGTTATTTTTATGAATCAAGCCGATATGACCGCACAGCAACTAGAAAAACTAGAGATAGTAGATGTAGTGAGTGATTATGACAATATCTTAAGAAGGGCCGAACAGTTTTTAGTAATTCCGTACAACATTCCGCAAGGAAACGTTGCCGCCTACTTCCCGGAAACCAATATGATTATACCATATAACCATTTTGCAGATTACAGCAATACACCTATAAGCAAGTCGGTTATTGTGAGGGTGGAAAAAAGATAGTTGGTAGGTTTGCTCATGCATTTGATATTTATTTAGAACTTCAGACTTGAAGTTGAATTTTGTATTTTAAAATAAACATAGTAACATGTACTGCATCGTAGACATAGAGACTACTGGAAACGGAATTAAGGGCAACCGAATTACCGAAATATCTATTTTTAAATATGATGGACATGAACTGGTAGACGAGTTTACGAGCTTAGTGAATCCTCAAGCCGAGATTCCACATTTTATCACAGGGCTTACTGGTATTGATAATGATATGGTACGTGATGCACCCGTTTTGGAAGAAATAGCCTCCGAGATACTGGAAATAACCAAGGATACCATATTTGTTGCCCACAGTGTAAATTTCGATTACAATGTCATCAAAAATGAGCTGAAGGGTATTGGCTTGGAATTTTCCCGTAAGAAACTTTGTACAGTACGCCTTTCTAGAAAACTATTACCGGGCTACAACTCGTATAGCTTAGGCAAGCTCTGCGCTGCAATAGGAATCCCCCTAACAGACCGGCACCGCGCCCGTGGTGATGCACATGCCACCATGTTATTGTTTCATAAACTGTTGCGAGCTCAGGGAGCCGATACTGTTTTTAAAAGCTTTTTAAACGCACGTTCACAAGAGGCCACCTTACCTCCCGGCCTACCAAAAGAAGAGTTTGAAAAATTACCTTCTACCCCTGGTATCTATTATTTTAAGGATAACAAAGGAGCTATTATCTATGTAGGTAAGGCCATCAACATTAAAAAAAGGGTGCTTAGCCATTTCTACGATAAGTCAAACAAAGAGTTGGCCTTATGTAAAGACACGTATTATTTAGATTTTGAGGAAACAGGTAATGAATTGGTAGCCCTACTGCTAGAATCGGCAGAAATTAAAAAACATTATCCTAAATACAATCGCGCCCAAAAACGAACGATATCCCAATACGCCATTTTTAGCTATGAAGACAGAAACGGTATTATTCATTTAGCGCACAACAAACTTAAGTTAGCCCCAAACCCTTTGCGTATCTTCTACAACCTTACAGATTGTAGGGCCTTTATGGAAAAGGTATGTGAAGAATTTAAGCTTTGCCCCAAATACTGCCATTTACAGGAAAACGTACGAAGTTGCTCTCACTTTAGACTCAAAAAATGTTGTGGTATCTGCACCGATATATCTCAATTACAAACCTACAATAGGCAAGTACAAAAGGCTATTGTTTATTTGAAGAAGCGCACTAACGATTATATCATCAAAGGAAAAGGAAGAAATCAAGAGGAAGAAAGCATTGTACTGGTTAAAGACAATCTATATGCTGGTTATGGTTTTATTGAAAAACAAGAACAGTTAATGGGCTATGCTAATATTGCGTCTTTTTTAAAACCACAAAAGAATACACTTGAAAGTCAGCGTATAGTGGAGTCCTATGTCATTAAGCATCCTAAAGCCACAATTGAAATTGAAAAAGAAGTTTGGGAGGGTATATAAATGTTAATCGTTTAGGTTTCGATACATCCGCATCACAAAAATAATCCATATTACAAATATGATACCTACAAATATGGAATATATGAGTACAAAATCCACTATCTTTTTCCCTTAAAATAATTCATAAACCCTAAAATGGTAGGAGCCCAAAAGGCTATAAAAATACCGTCCAGTTTTTTACCACTTAGAAAGAGTATTTCCGAAACAATAATAATAGATAAGACCACCAGAAGCAAAATACAATTCATTACCCCAACGCGTTCAATGAAATTTTTAATCATCGCTGTAATACAATCTCTAATTAAAGTTACTAACTATTTTAACGCTACCGCTACTTTTGTTAAGTTTTTCTTAACAATTAACAAAATCACAATTTTTTGTTTTTAAAAATAACAAATTATATAAAATTCAACGCTTAAAAACATAATTTTATCATTTAAATAAAAACCATAACTATAGCAAAGTTAATAATAGGATAGCTTTTCACTGTTTCAACTTTCCAAGCAATTCCCAAAAACTTTAGACAAGCTACAAACAGTAATAGGCGAAACCTATCCTACTTATCCACAGTGTTACCCTAGAAAAACTGAATTGAAAACCTTGTGAAGTTTGAACCGAACAAAGAGCAATCGTATAGAAGTATTCCCGATTCCAATGCGATTACCAAATACATCCGATATGTTGGGATTCGGCTTTTTCAGCACAAAAATCCTGCAACATTAAAACATTGGTTAAAGAGGATAAATCCTCTATTTAAGAAGGTACTTCGGTTTACTTGCATCTTACAAAAACAAACCTGAGCGAATTGGATGAAAGCACCGCTAATATGCTGAATTATATACTATGCAAACAATCATAACGCTATACGTATACACTTTTCGACCGCTACTTTTTTCTTTCACTGTTTATAAAACTAACCAGAATAGCTACCAAAATCACACAGACCAAGGCAAAAACACCGATCATTATAATTCCGTTACTCCAATTGACCAAAGGATAAAATATACGCATACTATATAAATTAGATTGTTTATTTAAGATTGTCGGTATTTAGACCAAAAACGCCATAAAGAGGGCAAAACCCTACCATACTGGTTAGAACAAATATCCCGGCTACGGCCACAAGCACATACGCAGAAGAAGCATCAACCATACCCAAGTATACCATCAAGCTTCCAATAATTGCAATTATAGTACGAATCGTTCTATCTAAAACTCCCATGTTTTTTTTCATACCCCATTGTACTTTTGTCCTACTTAACGCTTAGTGCTATCCTTTTAAAAAAGCAACACTAAAGTGATACGAGCAGAAACTACTAACTATGGGATAAAATTACATTGCGCTATACTCATAAAAAATGATAATTATCAGGTTTATAGGGTAGATGGACACACGTATGCCGTTATGGGTAGCCCTTCTTTTTTTAAGGCTCCAAAACCTCCTGAAACGTCAATTAGGTTATGAATACCCCTACTCTTTAAGATGGATGCCGCAATTATGGAACGATAACCACCTGCACAATGCAAAAAGAACATACCATCCTTGGGGAAATCCGATAAAAAGGAGTTGATATTGCTGAGCGGCGTATTTTCCGCATCCAAGACGTGTTCCGAGGTAAATTCACCTTCCTTACGCACATCAAACACAGGAATCTTTTTATCGGCTAATTTCTCTTTAACCGTTTTAGCGGTTACCGAAGTAATACTATCTGTTTCTTTTCCGGAAGCTAGCCACGCATCAATGCCTCCTTTAAGGTAACCGACCGTGCCATCAAAACCAACTCTGGACAATCTTGTAATCGCCTCCTCTTCCTTACCTTCTGGTATCACCAAAAGCAATGGTTGTTTGGTATCCGCTACCAAGGCACCCACCCATGGTGCAAAATCTCCATTAAGACCAATAAAAATTGAGCGAGGAATGTGTTGCTGTACAAACTCGTTTTGATGCCGTACATCTAATACCAAAGCCTCCGTCGTGTTAGCCGCCAACTCAAATTCATCCGGTGACATTGCAGTGGTTCCCCTATCCAATACCTCGGCAATATCCTCATAGCCCTCCTTGTTCATTTTTACGTTCAATGGAAAATATTTTGGCGGAGGCAATAAACCGTCCGTTACTTCTTTGACAAACTCCTGCTTCGTCATATCCGCCCGTAGTGCATAGTTTACCTTCTTTTGATTGCCCAAGGTATCCACTGTTTCCTTCATCATATTCTTCCCGCAGGCCGAACCGGCTCCGTGAGCAGGATATACGATAACATCGTCTGCTAAGGGCATAATCTTATTCCGCAGACTATCGTATAAGGTTTCCGCGAGTTGCTCTTGTGTTAAATGTGCGGCCTTTTGTGCTAAATCGGGTCTACCTACATCGCCTAAGAACAAGGTATCACCAGAAAATATGGCGTAATCCTCACCTGACCCATCTTTTAAAAGATAGGTAGTACTTTCCATGGTATGGCCAGGGGTATGCAGTGCTTTAATTGTAATCGCCCCTAATTTAAATTCCTGCCCGTCCGTTGCAATAATGGCCTCAAAAGAAGGGTTAGCGGTTGGGCCAAATACAATCGGTGCACCTGTTTTTTTGGATAAGGTAAGGTGGCCACTCACAAAATCGGCATGAAAATGGGTCTCAAAAATATATTTGATTTTTGCGTTATCTGCCTCCGCACGCTGCAGGTATGGAGTTACCTCGCGTAAGGGATCTATAATCGCGACCTCTCCGTTACTCTCTATGTAGTAGGCACCTTGTGCCAAACACCCTGTATATATCTGCTCTATATTCATATCGCTTCAAGTTTTAATTTAAAATATATTGTCTTACACTTTTGAGTCTTGTACCGCATTCGTCTTACAACGATTTTCATAGGCTACCCTTGAGCTAAGCTCAGAAACAGCCTTTGGGTCATCGAAAAAAGCGACTGCCTCTTTCGTTTTTACGAATAAATATTCTCTACCTAGTTCATTTATGATACCGCTGCTAAATATTACATCTCTCGTAGGACCTATTGCTCCCGCAACATAGAATTTCATCCCCATATCGTGAATCTCGTGGATGGTCTTCGTTAACATGTCCGCTGCTGAAGAATCGATATAGTTTATAGCTTCGGCATTCAATATAACCCCTTTGAGTGGGGTGCCTTTTTTGGCCACTTCTTTTAACAACTCCGTCTTAAAGAAATTGGCGTTCCCAAAATACAATTGTGCATCAAACCGTACAATAAGCAAATCATCCCTATTGGTAACCTCATCTTTGAAACGCTCCACATTCTTATAATAGTCGGTGTCCTTCACATTTCCCAAAACAGCAAAATGAGGTTTTGAAGTCCTATAGACCATCAACAATAAGGAACTTAGCATACCTATAAAAATACCTTCTTTAATTCCTAAAAAAAGTGTAGCTAAAAACGTAATCAACAGCACCACAAACTCATCGCGCCTATTATCCCAAAGATTTTTAGCATAGCCAACATCGATCAGTTTAAAAACAGATACCATAATGATACTTGCCAGTACTGCATTGGGCAAAAACTGAAAAATCGGTGTTAAGAACAACAAAGTTAGTACCACCAATACCACGCTAAAGAAAGCAGCTAAATTGGTTTGGGCACCTGATTGATGATTTATAGCCGACCTAGAAAAACTAGCGGTTACCGGATACGCCTGGAAAAAAGAACCTATAATATTGGAAGAACCAAGGGCCAATAATTCTTGATTTGGATCAATGGTCTCCTCTCCACTTTTTACCTCCAGCGCCTTACCAATTGAAATGGCCTCTAAATACCCGACTAAGGCCAAAGCTAAGGCAATAGGCCATAATTGTTCTATGCTATTCCATTGTAAGTCTGGCATCACAAAGCTAGGTAGTCCACTAGGTACAACCCCGACCAACGCGACTCCGTAATTACCAAGTTTTAAAGTATATACCGCCACCATTGCCATTGCCGTAACAATTAAAATACCGGGAATACGAGGGTTCCATTTTTTGAAGAATACAATGAAAAGAATCCCTATACTACCAATAAGCAGGGTATACATATTTACTTCTGAAATATAACTAATTGCATCCATCACAAGAAGATGGAATTTACTACTGTTCCCAGAAGACCCTGTTCCTAAAAGGTGTTTTAACTGACTTAACATAATGATAATGGCGGCTCCAGACGTAAATCCGCTAATTACAGGTTTGGAAAGAAAATTAACCAAAAATCCCATGCGCATGAGACCTAAAACCATCTGTATCGAACCCACAAGAAAAGCCAAGACGGCCACCATGATGATGTATTGCTCCGGACCCATTATGGAAAGTGTACCCAAGCCTGCCGCCACTAGTAAGGAATCCATGGCAACAGGGCCTACCCCAATTTTTCTGGAGGTACCCAAAAACACATAGGTTAGTACTGGTAAAAAAGCAGCATACAAACCGTAAACCGGAGGAAGCCCTGCAATCATAGCATAAGCCATAGCCTGTGGTACCAAAACAATACCAACGGTAAGACCCGCAATGAGATCTTTAGAAAAGTAGCTCTTTTTATAAGTAGCTATCCACTGTAAAAAGGGAAAAAAACGATTCACGGGACAAAGTTACATAATAATGGCCGTACACCTCAACACCTTTATAAAAAGGTGATCAGGCAGGCCAGAGGGGTTATTAGTCATTGAGTTTCCCCAGAAATACATTTACCTTGGGATTAATAGGATTACCAGAAGCTCTACGCAGCAACACAACCTGGCCTGCGTGCCAAACCGCATCTTCAATTGGACCGTTTATTTGATTCCAAAATGGAAATTCCGAAATACCATTCTCCATAATAAATATTATGGTATGTTTTGAGATATCCTCGGAGGCCAAAAATAGGCGGCTCGCCAGCCTGAAATTCTTCAAGGTAGCCAAACGCTTTTCCGATAGCTGTGATATTGGTTGCGGAACAGTGAAATCGGTCGGTTCCTGTTTAGCGGAATTCACTATGGTTCTAGATAGGCCGTACAGATGGTCTAGAGTTTGCTCCAAAGTTCTACCATCTTCACTTGGTTTATAGCTTGCATCGGTTTCCGTTAGACCCTCAGTGGCCCAGTAATACCGAAACCCCAAACCATCTATCATTCTGGAAACTATGGCACCTGGCGTATACTCCACTGGAGCAACCGGAATCTTGGCGTAGTAAGAACTATCGTCATTCATATCTTGGGCGTAATTATTCATAGCTAATAAAAACAAGGATACTACCAAAAGATTTTTCATTTGTATATAGCTAGTTTTTAAACGGTTTAATACGTACTTCGTATTCCTCTTTATCACTAGTCAAATGGGTAAAACCCTCATGTAAGTTTGCTTGTGCCACGGCATAGGGATAAAAGGTAATTGGTTCTATACAGACCATATTGGGTACTTCTGTCCACAACATATAATCTCCAAATCCGGTGGTTGAAATTTCCACGGATTGGCTATCGGACAGCACAATTTGTTCGCAATTGGATATATGAAGCGCCCTACTCCCAACAGCCATGACCTCAGCAATAGAAATACTTTTCATACTTGTTTTAATGGATGCGTTCGTGGTATGTACTTTAAAAGCGGGGTGATAGCCCAACATAAAAGGCATATCCTTTTCTCCTTCCACAATAAAGGAAACTTTTAAACCATCATCTGAAAGAACAAAAGCTTTCGTAAATTCAAAATTATAGGGCCACGACAGGTCTGACTCAAAAGATTTGTCAGGGTATTTAGAATTTTTCACTTCGTTGTTGGCTTTATACCGTTTCTTAAAAACAGCACTTGTGACGGTTTGCTCCGTTAGCCTATACTTCATTTCCCGCAACAACCCATGCTGGTCCTGGATTGCCACTCCCTTTGGTGTTTGGATCCTAAAATCAGCTTGGTCCGTTGGGCCGATAATGGGAAACATTTCCGTATCCGAATTGCGCCATCCCGGACTTCCTTTTTGGTGTATAAATTCATGACCCGCAACTTCAAAACCCACTAATTCACCGGCTTCAATTTTTACGGTTTGATTCCCTAAGGACAGTCTTATATTTTTCTGCATGAAATTCTAGTTTTAAAACACTTCGTATTGAATAGACCAAAGCACTTCTTAGCATTCCTAACAAGCACTATAAATTCTCAATCTCCCCATCCATCCACTGCAAACGATCATCTATCCAACTGGTCATATAATCCAATTCTTGCTGGTAGGTATTCCCAACAAAATTATTAGGCCAAATGTAGGTTCCTAAAACAGGCCATCTTATAAAGTTGTTTTTTGATGCATTAGACCTGTTCAGCACCTCTGTGTAAGAATCAATTTTGGCCAAAATTGAACCGTTGGACAAAGTGCTTCCACGTAGTTGTTCCCATCTAGATTGTAATCCAACTACAAAGGCAGGGTCCTCCAAGAGGCGTTCCCACCAAAAAGGCACCTGCCAAAAATCGTTAGGACAACGTTCATAGAACTGGTATGCCCAGACATTAGTTGTTCCACCGGCGCAATAATCGGCGTTACCAAAGGCAAGGTTAAAATCCCAAATAGGTCCCATTTTTAGCTTTCCGTTTTTATCCTTGTGCATGAATGTGCTTAAACGATAGCCATCTACATTATTAGAAAGCTCGTTCAAAATAAAGAAATCTATGAAACTATCTACGTCTATAAAAGCCTGGTAACCGGTTTCGATGTTTGTAAAATCATCAGAAGCCAAAGCAGCTTCAAACCCGCCCACATAATCGGAGATATATGCTTTCTGCTCCATAGTGATATCCTCTGCATCAGGCTCTTCGTATAAAAAATTTATTTCCTGCCCTACCAAAGCGCCAGGAGGTGAAAAGGCCGACTTAAATGAGTTCTGGTCGTTATACCCTTCACCTAAATTGGTGCCTGCGGTCTTATCTATTTTTATAATATACCCACCGGTAAGGTCATCGCCAGAGTTTTCATCTTCTTTTAAGTTGTTGATATCGATACGCCCGGAATCCCTTTTCAGTTTTTCCATAAAAACGTAGACTCCTTGATAAGAGTCGTTTATAGCAACTTCCACAAATTTTGTCCTACTGGCGTATTGATTCATATCTCTAGACAAATCGTAAATCAACATATTGCGCAATAAGGATTTATCGCTGTATGGGGCGTATAGAATCCAATCCTCTTCCTCTGGAAAGCCTAGTATGGAAACATCCAAATCCTCATTGGCAGCATCTCGTGTTTCGAAACCATAAGATTTTTTTGGGAAAAGTTGTGAAGAAGCACCACGAATCTCTATGCCCATCCGACCTTCATAGGATATCGTATTTCCCTCAGTAACCGAGAAGGTAGCATCGACCTTTGGTTCGTCTACAATCTGGTTTCCATTCGTAGAAATAGCGAC
>CAZUIE010000132.1:0-10994 GCA_964620945.1 uncultured Maribacter sp. | reverse complement strand
CTTTTTTAAGACTATGGAATATTTCATTAATTGTAATACTTCTACTCTTGCGCCGTACACAGTCCCCTTAGACCAAACACGTGCTTTGCACTTGTATCGGAGATTAGGATTTAGCGCATCCGTGGAAACTATTCAACAAGCAGTAGGCAATGATGCAGGTACTCTTGTAGATGCCTTAGTAGACGAAGCCTTAAATATGCCTCTTCTACCGGCACCTATTTGGGCAGACTGGACCAACGCGAATTACCCCGAAGATGGTGACGCAAGGAGACAGCTACAAAACCAACAACGCGGTGAGTTCCGATTGGACTATGCAAACGGATTACTAAAGAACAACCTTAGAGATCGTTTGAGTTTCTTTTGGAGTAATCATTTCGTTACCGAGGTAGATATATATAATTGTAATTCCTTTCTTTATTACTATATCAATTGTCTACAACGGAATTCTCTTGGGAATTTTAAGACATTTGTTAGTGAAATAGGACTTACGAGTGCTATGTTATATTATTTGGACGGCGTATTCAATAACGGGAACAATCCTAATGAAAACTATGCTCGTGAACTTTATGAGTTATTTACCTTAGGCGAGGGACAGGGATATACCGAACAAGATGTAATAGAAACGGCTAGAGCGCTTACAGGTTATGTAGAACGTGGAGAAGAAGGTTGTTCTCAAGTTACCTATAGAGCGGATAGACATGATGAAGGAACCAAGACCATTTTAGGGCAGACTGGAAATTGGGGCTATGATGATGTCATTGATATTCTCTTTAACGAAAGAACCGATCAAATCGCTTTTTTCATTTCAAAGAAATTATATAAATTTTTTGTGCATCCGGATGCTTTGGCACCCGAAGCGGAGCCGATACTAAACGAATTGGCAGCGACCTTAGTTGCCAATAATTTTGAATTGGCACCCATGCTAAGGCAATTGTTCAAAAGTGAACATTTCTTTGACGATGAGGCTATCGGTGTTATTATTAAAAGTCCATTCGACCTCTATTTTAATACATTAAATGAAACTGATTTTGCTTATACGGATACGAACATAAGTGAAATGGTAAATTATAGTAGATTGTTGAGTCAGGAACTCTTCGACCCTTTCGATGTGGCCGGGTGGCAAAGAGACCGGCAATGGATCAATAATAATTTTATCATAGGTAGATGGCTCACCATGGAGAGCATCTTGGAGGTGTTTTACCAACAGGATAACGAACAATTTAGAAGGTTAGGGCTATCCATTACTGGTAATGTTGGGTTAACCACCTACAACCCGGATGTTGTCGCTAGATTGATTATCGATTTTATACTCCCAAAAGGCCTCTTGGACGAAGGAGAGTATGCTAAAGCATTCGCCATTTTTAGGAGCGATGTGGAAGAAGTATATTTTGAAGGAGGAAACCAGGAATCTTGGACCTTGTTCGGTTGGCCACAAGCCCCGTTCCAAGTCTACCTTCTTTTACAGTACCTAGCAAGACAACCCGAATATCAATTAAAATAACACCTACTACTATGTGCCATACACACCACACTCCTCATAAAGGATTACAACATGACGGTCATGACGACGAACACAAATACTGGAGTCGGCGTTCTTTTTTACAAGCATTGGGAATAGCCGGGTCAGGCTCCATGATGCTGGGATCAAATATGCTGACCGCAAATGCGCCTTCGCCCTTATCGGCTGGTATTGCGGCCGCAGAAACAGACAATATTCTCATTCTTATTCGTTTATCCGGTGGTAATGACGGTCTAAGTACCGTAATACCCATTGAGCAATATGATGCCTATGCGAATGCAAGGCCAAATATTTATATACCTGAAAGTAAAGTATTAAAACTTACCGATGAGTTTGGAGTACCTTCTTATATGAGTGCTCTGGAAAATATGTGGGGCGAAGGTCAATTTAAAGCTGCACACGGTGTTGGTTATGAAGGCCAAAGTCTTTCGCATTTTACAGGTTCCGATATTTTTGCAAATACCGATCTAACTACCAATGGTTTTAGTGGATTAAATACCGGCTGGATGGGAAGACATTTTGAGAATATTTATCCGGATTATCTTATAAACCCACCTGCAGCTCCTGCGGCCATTCAAATAGGGCAATTTGGGAACCTAGTGTTCCAAGGAGAAGAGACCAATTATGCCTTTACCACCTCAAACATAGATCAGTTAGAGGAAATTGCAGAATCCGGTGTAGTTTACGGCCTTGGTGACGAGCTTTTTAATAATTGTATGTACGGGGATCAACTTAAGTTTTTAAGAGGTGTTGCAAATACGACCTATGAGTATTCAGGTATTATCCACGATGCCTATGAAAGAGGTCAGAATCAAGTAGAATATCAAGACAATGGTTTTGCCCGTCAAATGAAATTACTGGCGAAATTGATCAAAGGAAACTTAGGAACTAAAGTATATATGATTTCTATGGGAGGTTTTGATACCCATGGTAACCAACCTTTGGCACATGAGCGTTTGATGACCAACTTGTCAGTGGCCATTAATTCTTTTTATCAAGATATAGCGTTTACACAGCAAGACGATAAAGTATTGAGTATGACCTTTTCTGAATTTGGTCGTCGAATTTTTGAAAATGGCTCCAATGGTACCGATCACGGTAAAGCAGCACCAACTCTATTTTTTGGTTCTGGGCTTAATGGTAGTGCTTTTGTTGGAGATCATCCTACCTTGGAAGATCCGGATGGAAGAGGAAATCTAGAGTATACCATGGATTTTAGAGACTTATATGCTACCGTGCTTGCGGAATGGCTTTGTGTGGATATTCCCTTAGTGGAACAACATTTGCTAGACCACCCGTATGCACCTGTAAACCTTGGTTTCAATTGCAGCGGTACAGATTTTCCGGATATTGCCTACAGTGACGGGGATGTAACACCACCCACACCAATTGATCCGGATGGAACTAACCCAGAAGAGCCCACCCCTTTCGACCCAAATCTAATGAATGCCATCGTCCATAAACCCTACTATCCGTCGGACAGTACCCCGCATATTTACTTGGAAATGCCATTTTCGGCCCACGTAGATATTCAGTTGTTCAATATTTTAGGACAAAAAGTGGGAACCGTCTATAATGAAATGATGATGGAAGGTTCCGCAGAAATTAATATTCGAGAACGCGTGCCCGAGCACCTATCTACCGGAAAATACATTTATCGTATAAGTGTACAAAATCAAAGAATGAGTAAATCCGTTATGGTAGCTTAAACTGTTTCCCCACTATGCAACTTAACCTTCGTTCGTATCTTTTAGATGCGTCGAAGGTTTTTTGTTTTTAAACGGATATACCAAATCCCTTCAAGGATACCTTAGAGATACTTTTGATTCTGAATATCCTATTATTTGCAGCAACAATTTCAGTATTTTTGTGGCTTAATAGAATTCGATGTCCACAAGAAAATTACCCAAAAGATTTACTATAACGGCAGCATTACCGTATACCAATGGACCTATTCATATAGGACACTTAGCGGGCGTTTACGTTCCAGCAGATATCTATGCAAGATATTTGCGAGGAATAAATACCGATGTTGCCTTCATTTGCGGTAGTGATGAGCATGGTGTAGCTATTTCCATGAAAGCGAAGAAAGAGGGGGTTACGCCCCAAGAAGTAGTTGATAAATACCACTCGATTATCAAACAATCTTTTTTAGATTTTGGAATTACGTTCGATAACTATTCTAGAACTTCGGCACCAATACATCACAAAACCGCATCCGATATTTTTATAAAATTGTACGAGCAAGGTGATTTTATAGAAGAAACTACAGCGCAGTTATATGACGATGAAGCCAAACAGTTTTTGGCCGATCGTTTTGTTACAGGCACTTGCCCAAAATGCGGGAATGAAGAGGCTTATGGAGATCAATGCGAAAATTGTGGCTCTACCTTAAACGCTACAGACCTAATTAAACCTAAATCCACCATTACAGGATCTATTCCTACTACCAAGGAAACTACCCATTGGTTTTTACCTCTGGACCGTTATGAAAATTTTTTACGAAAATGGATTTTAAAAGGGCATAAGAACGATTGGAAACCCAATGTGTACGGACAATGTAAATCCTGGATAGATGGCGGACTGGAACCAAGGGCGGTAACGCGAGATTTGGATTGGGGTATTCCCGTTCCCGTAAATGGAGGAGAGGGTAAAGTACTTTATGTTTGGTTCGATGCTCCTATAGGGTATATATCATCAACCAAGGAATGGGCAGCTCGTGAAGGAAAAGACTGGGAACCCTATTGGAAATCAGACGATACCAAATTAGTGCATTTCATTGGCAAGGACAATATTGTATTCCATTGCATCATTTTTCCATCTATATTAAAGGCACATGGAGATTTTATTCTGCCCGAAAATGTACCGGCGAACGAGTTTTTGAATCTAGAAGGGAATAAATTATCCACCTCTAAAAATTGGGCCGTTTGGTTACACGAGTATTTGCTGGATTTTCCGGACATGCAAGATGTATTGCGCTACACCTTAACGGCCAATGCACCTGAAAGTAAGGACAATGATTTTACGTGGAAAGATTTTCAGGCTAGGAACAACAATGAATTGGTGGCCATTTTTGGCAACTTCATCAACAGGGTAGTCGTTTTAACGAATAAGTATTTTGATGGAGTAGTACCTCAGGCAGGGAGTTTTTCAGAAGTAGATATAGTCACTTTAGCGGCGTTAAAACAGTTTCCTGAAACCATCTCCGGTTCCATTGAACGTTATCGCTTTAGGGAGGCAGGTCAAGAGTTGATGAACCTGGCACGGTTGGGTAATAAATATTTGGCAGATGAAGAGCCTTGGAAAGTAATAAAACAAGACGGAGCGCGCGTGAAAACGATTATGTTCGTTGCCCTGCAGATTGCAACCGGATTGGCGGTATTGGCTGAGCCTTTTTTACCGTTTTCATCTACTAAATTAAAAAATATATTGAATGTCAGTTCGAGTGATTCGCCAGAAGCAAACCGTATCGAGAACAATTGGAACGACGTTGCTACAAAAGAAACGCTACTCCCTTTCGGCCACAAAATAAACAAAGCCGAACTTCTCTTTAGAAAAGTAGAAGATGAAGAAATCGAAGCACAATTAGCAAAACTTGAAGCCACCAAAAAAGCGAACGAACAAATGAATAAAGCCGTAGAAGCTCAAAAGGAGACCATTACATTTGATGATTTTAGTAAATTGGATATGCGTGTGGGCACCATTATCGAAGCTGAGAAAATGGCGAAGGCCAAAAAGTTATTGGTGCTGAAGGTAGATACAGGCTTGGATATACGCACCATCGTTTCGGGCATTGCAGAAAGTTTTACGCCGGAAGAAATAGTGGGCAAGCAGGTAACAGTCGTGATCAATTTAGCGCCTCGTGCCCTTAGAGGTGTGGAAAGTGAAGGCATGATATTGATGACAGAGAATGCCTCTGGGAAATTGGTTTTTGTGAATCCGGATACGGATGGAGTTGTAAATGGGAATATTATCAACTAGTGCGTTACTCTAATTCTCATAGGCTGAACAAGTGTTTTAGTTTCCTTATTTAAAATTTGCAAATGATGCTAATTCCATACATCCTTAAACACACCCAACTCCCTGAAAAGAGTATTCAAAATACCCTAGCACTTTTAAACGAAGATTGTACGGTGCCTTTTATTTCTAGGTACCGTAAAGAGCGTACGGGAAACTTAGATGAGGTTCAGATAGGCGCTATTGTACAGTTTAAGGAGCAATTTGAAGCTTTGGAAAAGCGTAAAAAGGCAATCATAAAAACAGTGGACGAACAAGGGGCGTTGACACCGGAACTTAAAAGTAAATTCGAAACAGCTACGGAGTTGACTCATTTAGAGGACCTCTATCTTCCTTTCAAGAAAAGCAAAAAGACCAAGGCAGAGGTGGCGCGAAAAAATGGATTGGAACCCTTGGCCAAAATTATTATGGCACAGCGCTCAGAAGAATTGGGATATCTGGCAGGTAAGTATATAAAAAAAGAAGTGCAAAACGAGGACGAAGCTCTGGAAGGAGCACGCCATATTATTGCCGAATGGATAAACGAACGTACCGATATTCGCAACCAGCTTAGGAGTCAGTTAGAACGTTTCGCCCAGATTACGACTAAAGTAATAGCCAAACAAAAAGACAACGAAAAAGCACAAAAATACCGAGATTATTTTGATTGGGGCGAAGCTTTGAATCGCTGCCCTTCTCATCGGTTTTTAGCCATTTTTCGTGCTGCATCTGAAAAATTTATTCGGATTAAAATTGAAATTGATGATGAACGTGCATTGAAAGGTATGGAACAGCGTATTATTAAAAACTCAACTACGGAATGCGCTGCTCAAATTCAATTAGCCATTTCAGATGCCTATAAACGACTATTATTTCCGGCGCTAAGCAACGAATTAGTAAAGAGCGCTAAAGAAAAAGCAGATGAAGATGCTATTTCTGTTTTTGCCAAGAACCTAAGGCAACTATTGCTGGGCGCACCTTTGGGAGAAAAACGTATTCTAGCATTGGATCCTGGCTTTAAATCTGGCTGTAAGTTAGTTTGTTTGGATGCCCAAGGAAATTTAGTGCATAACGAAACGATATATCCCCATGCGCCTCAAAATGATGTTTCAGGAGCGATAAAGAAATTAAGTACCCTTGCCAATGCTTATAAAATTGAAGCCATTGCTATTGGAAACGGAACAGCATCCAGAGAAACGGAACGCTTGGTTAAAAAAGTGATCTTTAAAGATCCGATTGAAGTGTACGTTATAAGCGAAGCTGGAGCATCAATCTATTCTGCCTCCAAGATTGCTAGGGATGAATTTCCAAATTATGACGTTACCGTAAGAGGTGCCGTTTCTATTGGTAGGCGATTGGCAGATCCTTTAGCGGAATTGGTAAAAATAGACCCTAAATCAATTGGTGTGGGGCAATACCAACATGATGTTGATCAAATCAAATTAAAAACCTCACTAGATCGGGTGGTAGAGAGTTGTGTAAATTCCGTAGGTGTAAATATCAATACCGCTAGTGTTCCTTTATTGAGTTATGTAAGTGGTATTGGTCCAAAATTAGCCGAGAACATGGTGTCGCACAGAACCAAAAACGGAGCTTTTGCTTCCCGAATGGATATTAAAAAAGTCCCTCGGCTAGGCGGTAAGGCTTTTGAACAGGGCGCTGGATTCCTTCGGATTAAAAACGGGGAAAATCCATTGGATGATTCCGCGGTGCACCCGGAACGCTATCCTGTAGTCCAGCAAATGGCAAGGGACAAAAAAACCAAGGTTTTGAACTTGATAGGTAATAGAACCCTACTTCAAGAAATAGCTTTGGAAAATTATTGTACGGATGACATAGGGCTTCCAACATTAAAAGATATCGTGGAAGAACTCGAAAAACCTGGACTGGACCGGCGCGAGAAAGCGAAAGTATTCACCTTTGATCAAAATATACGTTCCATAGAAGATTTACGGGAAGGGCAATTAGTACCGGGTATCGTAAACAACATTACAAATTTTGGTTGTTTCGTAGATATCGGCATTAAAGAAAGTGGTTTGATACATGTCTCTAACCTATCCGATACCTTTGTAAAAGATGTGAACGCCCATGTACATTTGAACCAGCAGATTATTGTGAGGGTTTTATCCGTGGATATTCCTAGAAAAAGGATTCAATTGGCGATGCATAAAAAGTAAAGTTTATACTATTGGCTGCAAGCTATTCGCCTTTTGGCGCAGTACCAAGCCAGACAACAGGAATTTTGATGGGCGCTCTAAGAATGTTTTTGGGAACCATACTTTTTAAGGTAGCGAATCAGTTTTTCACAAACAAACCACACACCATGAATATAAAGACTACAATGCTCCGCGTCTTTGTACATACCAATTGCTGGCTTAATTTTGAGCCCTATGTAGCCGATCGTTAATGCTGCTGCCCAGACCTTCCTCTGGGAAGCGTTCCGCAATAATTAAATCGAGATGCAAAGTATCCATTTCATGTAAGGTAGCAAACAAGACCCGGGCTACTTCGTCAAGATTTTTTGAAGGCGATAAAACTTTAATGATTTCGGCACCTGAAAAATCATTTGAATAAAAGGAAAGCACACCCACGCGCTTGTTAGAGTGTATTTTAAGACTTTCTTGAATAGCATCACTGATAACCAAGGGTGTTTTTGGGGAGTAATGTTTCATAAGCATCCCGGGAGCTTGGGGTGCGGTTTCATTTTCGGTCAATAGTCTTACTTTACCTACCACTTTTTCTATGGATTCAATAGAAATCCCGCCTTTACGATACACAACAGGCATATTACCATCAAAACCAACAATAGTGGATTCCAGACCTACTTGACAAGGGCCGCCATCTAGTATCGCCGGAATACGATTTCTAAAATAGGTGAACACGTGTTCAGCAGAAGTGGGACTCACACGTGTAAACGGATTTGCACTGGGAGCTGCCAAGGGGAAAGGGAGTCCCTTCAATAATTCCAAGGTCATAGGGTGCTTTGGCATTCGAACCCCCACGGTGGTCTTACCTGCGGTAATGATATCCGGAACAGTAGGTTGTTTAGGCAAAATCAAGGTTAAGGAACCGGGCCAGAATGCTTTAGCCAGTTTAACAGCTTTTTCTGGTATATTGGTTGCTAAGCTATCCAGTTGCTTTAAATCATAAATATGTACGATTAAGGGGTTGAAATGAGGCCGACCCTTCATTTCAAAAATTCGGTTCACCGCCTGCTTATTAAATGCATTCGCTGCCAAACCATACACTGTTTCTGTAGGAATGGCGACTAATTGATTGTCTTTCAACAATTGCTGGCAATAGGCAATATCTTTAGTAATCACATGCTCCATGATTACAAAGGTAGTGCAGTATTTTAATATTCTAATAGGTTTATCTTTGTACTGGAGATTTCCGTATACTCGGAAATGAAAACCGATATGCTTAAAATTGCTTACCATACCATTTACCAACATCCGTTACCAGAAGGCCACCGGTTCCCTATGTTGAAATATGACCTACTACCAAAGCAATTGTTGCATGAAGGTACGTGTGAGGCCAATAACTTTTTTGAACCTGAAATTCCCAATGACAAGTATATTGTAGCGGTACACGACCCTGAGTATTTTTATGACTTGTTAAACATTAAAATACCACCAAAAGAAGCTCGAAAAATAGGTTTTCCTTTAACGGAGGATTTGGTAGAACGTGAGCGTATAATTGCGGACGGCACCATGAAAGCCTGCGAATTTGCATTAAAACACGGTGTTGCAATGAATATTGCCGGAGGCACCCACCACGCCTACACGAATAGAGGCGAGGCATTTTGTATGTTGAATGACCAAGCTATTGGCGCGCGCTATTTACAAGCTAAAAAATTAGCAAAAAAAATACTGATTGTAGATTTAGATGTGCACCAAGGCAACGGAACAGCAGAAATTTTTCAGGATGATGCATCGATCTTTACGTTTTCTATGCACGGTAAAGCCAATTATCCTTTTAAGAAAGAACAATCCGATTTGGATATTCCTTTGGAAAAAGGCACTTCGGATTTTGAATATCTATCGATCTTAAAAAAAGCATTACCAAAACTGATAGACCAAGAACGACCCGATTTTATTTTTTATCTCTGCGGTGTAGACATCATTGCAACCGATAAATTAGGCACCTTAGGCTTGACCGTAGAAGGTTGCAAAGAAAGGGACAGGTTTGTTTTGGAAACCTGTCATCAACTTCAGGTTCCTGTACAGTGCAGTATGGGCGGTGGCTATTCCCCGGAAATCAAAACCATTGTAGACGCCCATGCCAATACGTTTCGATTGGCACAACAAATTTATTTTTAATTATGTTTTCAGAAAAAGCACTTCTCTTATTTCGCGAAATAAATATAAATACCCGCTACAATAAGCACGATGATTAAGCCAATCTGCTTCACATATTTGTAAGGCTCAATATTAACTTGCTTTGTATATTGAAGTTCAAAAGCCTCTTTTCTAGGTTTAAAATACCCTATAATCAACATAATAATAATGTTGGAAATAAATAGTATTGCCATAACGTGTAAGAAGTGTGGGTAGGCATCCGCTTCCACCAAAGCAAGTTCAGTTGCGTTATTTACACCAGAAGCTTTGGCTTGTTCCAATGCAGCACCTACGAATTTTGGTTTAAGAATAAACTGACTCAAACAATATAGGATAGATCCTGTTATAATACCAATTTTAGCAGCTATAGCCGGCACTCTTTTTGTAAGATACCCTACCACAATTATTGTGAAAATAGGAATACTATAGATACCGTTAATTTCTTGGAGATAATTAAAAAGACTTCCCGCGTTAGCAATGAGAGGTGCAATGAACATAGCAGCTAAAGCCAAGCAAACACCGAATATTTTACCGTACTTAACAACGGTTACCTCTGTCGCATTTTTATTGATGTGCTGTTTATATATATCGATTCCAAACAAGGTTACCGAACTATTAAGTACACTGTTAAAAGAACTTAAGATGGCTCCAAACAGAACTGCGGCAAAAAATCCGATCATGGGTTTTGGTAGTACCGCACGTACCAATTCTGGATATGCAAGATCACTGGAATCTAGACCTCCATCGAAATAGTGATAGGCAATCATACCGGGCAAGACCAAAATCAAGGGGCCCAATATTTTTAAAAAAGCCGCTAATAGTAAGCCCTTTTGCCCTTCTGCCAAATTTTTTGCACCAAGTGCTCTCTGAATAATTTGTTGGTTGGTTCCCCAATAAAAGAGTTGTACTAGCATCATTCCTGTGAAAATGGTTAAAAAAGGCACCTCCTGACCTTGTTCACCTGTAGAATCGAATCGTTCTGGATTTGTTGTTATTAACATATCCAATCCTTCCATTACACTACCATCCCCTATAGCCATAAGTCCAAAAACAGGAATCAACAGCCCCCCTATCATCAAACCGATTGCATTTATACTATCGGATACGGCTACCGCCTTTAATCCTCCAAAAACTGCATA
>CAZUIE010000131.1:0-11338 GCA_964620945.1 uncultured Maribacter sp. | reverse complement strand
GTTTTGAATGGTACCACATGGTCCTGGATGCCGTGGATGAACAGGAGTTTATCCTCCAGATTCGCTGCATAGTTGAGCGCTTTTCTTTCGAAGATCTCCGGGTGTGTCTGTGGGCTACGAACAATCGCGACGTCGTCAGTGCCAAAGAACACCGGGTCAACAGCCGCCGCCGCCGCCACACCCACCTGGAATAAGCCCGGCTTCATCAACAGCGAATAAACAGAGAGTGTGCCACCGTAACTGCTACCCCAAATGCCGATGCGATCGGGATCGACATAATCCAGTGACTCCATGTAGGCAACGGCACTTGCATAATCCTCAATGTCCTGGTCGGCAAAGCCCAGTAGGAACTCTTCACGGAATGCCCGGCCATAACCGTTGCTACCACGTGAATCCACCTGCACGATAATATATCCCTTCTTGGCCAACAGCTGCTGTACGAGGCTGTAGTTACCGGCCCAGCGGTTCCTCGCTGTATTCGAATACACGGGCCCAAACAGCACTGGATACTTCGTACCGGGCTGCATGTTGGTAGGTTTCAGAATCCGGGCATGCAGCGTGTAGTCATCTACAAGACTGGGAAAACTAACGTATTCTGCTGCCGCCCAGGTTCGCTCCGTGAAGGCGGGCAAGGGCGACTGGGTTACTCGCGTAGCGTCACCACCCTCGCTGCTTACCACGTAAAGCTCGGGCGGTGATGTGTCGTTGCTGTGCATGAACACCAAGTGCCGGCCATCTGGTGAGGGATAGCCATCGTTCCGGCCAGAAAGACGCGTCACCTGCTCGGGATCGCCACCGGACATATTCAAACGATACACGTGTTGTTCGTACGGATTAACGCCGTTGCCTGCATAAAACAGTGCATCGCCAGCTATACTTGGGGCGGACAGCACATCGTAGGACGGATCTGTCAGGAGCTGCGGACGATCTCTAGACGGTGAGGCATCGATCGTATAAAGGCCATAGCGATCACCCATATCGCTTAAGAAAATGACCTTCTTGCCATCTGGATGCCAGGTAGATCCAAACGATGTGTACATGCGGCTCTCTCGAACACCTCGCCAAATCTCGCGCAGTTGGCTTTCTCCGGGTGCAACGACGAACAACTTACGAATAACCGCCGTGTCGGATGCGGTATCAACCAGCAGAGCATTTTCCGGTGACCAGTTGAAGTCGATGACCTGGTGGGCGTGCGGTTCTGGCAAATCGAGGTATATAATGGTGCCGCTTTCTACATCGAGCAGGCCAACCTTGCGAATCTCGTTTGGATCGCCAGGATAACTCCGGCGTACCTCATTTGGATTGGTTTCGGCAGCGAGGTAATCAGGGAACGGCACCTTTCGCATCTCGCGTCGGTCAACGACGTGAAACGCAATTGTCTTGCCATCCGGGGACCACTTATACGTTGGCCCACTCCAGATGCCTGGACCTATTTCACGCTCCGGTCGGCTGTAGCGCCCCTTCGGTAAGCTCGAGAGACTTGCGATGCCGATCTTGGTAAGCTGGCGATTCTGTTTGGAAGGGAAGTCAGCAAGCCATAGGTCACCGTTCCGTATATATGCCGCTTGTTTGCCGCTTGGCGATAGCGACAGGTTACGTGCACCTGCCTCGACGGACATTAACTGGAAATCGTCTCCTTGGCTCAGCGATGTCTGCCATAGGTGGTTACCTCGCAGGCTAACAATTGTGTTCGCATCGGTCCAGACCATATCGCGCACGGGCGTGGATGCCGTTTTGGAGCTAAGGCGCACCTCTTTACCATCGCTTGTGGATACCCATAGGCCACGCCCAGGAATTCCTGGTTCACTCCAGGAAAAGGCGAAGTGCTCGCTGTTCGGTGCCCACGTAGGCTGGGACGGGGTAGTTCCCGTTATCTTTGGCGTTGCGAACAGGTCATCAAGAGTGAGCTCACCTTCCTGTGCTGTGACTGTTGTGGGCATCGCCATCAGTAAGCCTGTCACTACTAATGTTTGCCCAAAAGAGATTTGTTTCATGTGTTTGCTTTAGTAACTGTCTAGTAAAATAATCTAAAACTGCTCAAAAACCGCTCTCGCCATTAGCGAGTGCGGTTTTTGAAGGTCTTCCAAGTCGGGTTTTTTTGGTTTTCTCATTATCTTTTCCATGGCATGTAATGTTTAGTATATGAAAAGTAGGCGATTAAGAAGCCCAAAATTTTCAGTTAAGCACCAATTTTGATACGAGCCAAAACCCTAAAATTTATGCCTATTTTAAATTTACATAGTTAGCACTAGCTTTTATTTCTTTTCCACTCGTAAAATTTTTTCCATTTTACGACCTTTTGCTAATTCATCATACAACTTATCTAAATATCTACATTTTCTATACAATTCAAATTCATCAGGTATTTCTTCAATACGATAACCACAAATTACGCCTTTAATGAGTTGAGCATTGGGATTCAAGGCTGCTTTTTCAAAGAATGTTTCAAAAGTTGCTTTTTCATCGATTAATTCTTGTATTTTATCTGCATCAAATCCAGTTAGCCATTCTATAACCTGGTGAAATTCTTCTTTTGTTCTACCGTTCTTCTCTAACCTAGTTATATAATGAGGATAGACAGATGCGAAAGTCATTTTGGAAATTTGTTCGTTTTTTTCAGCTGTTACTTTCATTTTTATTTGATTTTGATTTAATTGGTGCTAGCGGCATCTATAAGGGTTGCGTTCGTTCATGGACTATTGGGTTTTTTTACGCAGCAAACTCTCTCCTGATAATCCACTAAACCGTATCCGATAATCTTCAGTTTTAATGTCAATTCTATTCTTGGTGAAAGCTTACTTTTCTTTTAGCCATAGTGGCGCTCCATCTTCCCATTTATTGTGGGTTAATCGAAATGTTTCACCATCCGATAGCCGTATGGCCGTAATCTCACCATACATCTGAGGGCTAAAAATAAAAGGTTGTATCAAAGGTTGTTCGTCATTAATTCCAAATTCTTCAGATGAATAAACTAACCAGGCTCCATCTGGTGAGAAATGTGCATGCCCTTCTTGACCCTTGTAGGTCGTTAATTGCTTTGGCTCGCTCCAACCGTTACCTTCTCGCTCCGTTAAATATAGATCCATGGTTTTTACGATACCATCTTTGTCCGTACCATTAACATCGGAACAGTAGGCAATTTTAGTACCATCATATGAGATTACAGGAAACGTTTCCTTGTCTGGACTGTTGGTGATATTGAGGACAGTATCATTTTCCTTCACAAAAATATCCATATTGCCCGTTCTACCACTTCTAAAAACCATCACCTTGTTATCTTCAGAAAAGTCGGCAAATCCATTATTACTATTTAAATCTGTCATTCGCTCTAGTGATTTATCATCAAAGCGATAGCGATACACACTTCCTACGGCTTTCGGACTTCTTCTAAACCCTCCAACAGAAAATTGTAGATATTCTCCATCTGGCGTAATTTTCGTATCAATAATATTTGCAAACTGTGGGTTAAAATCGTCATCTGGCTTAAAGTTGAATAAATGGGTAATTTCATTTTTTGCATAATCAACTGCATAAAAATCTTTTTCATTTGTGAAAAAAGAAGAAATAAAGATACAGACGTATAACACAATAAAGGCATATGGAATGAACATGAACGCGTATAGCTTGTAGACTGACACCATGGGTTTTTGAGCATTTTTTCGCTTTTTAAAAGCTGCATACGCCAACAAACCTAAAACTAGAAAAACTAGGGCAGCAATCAGCAGGAACAGTCTAACTTCATTGATTGGTAACACTTCCAAAAAGAACCTATTATTGGTCTCTACAGCTATTAATGCTATGGACACCACTGCTATTACTGAAAAAGTCAAGTGCTTCCAAAAGGCAATTGTTTTTCTTTTTTTAATGCTACGGACAATTCCAAGCACGAACCAAAAGAGCGCCAAAATAGGAATTAGGACTAAAGGAAAAATGTATGGAGTAATGGCTTGTTGAAAGCTGTCTATTTCTGAGGTCCCATAAATTATTTTTCCGTCGGGAGTTACCGGAGCGGCAAAAGATCGTCTAATTCCATAAAATAGTAGTTTTTTATTGGGCACATCGTTTACGACTTGCGGACTATTCTTTATCAGTATGTCACCAAAAAAATCATTAAGGTTGGTGGGCTCCGGTTTAGGTGTTTCGCCACCATGGTAAAGCAGTATCCCAGAATCGTGATAGTCTACATTTAACATGTTCATTGGCTGTACAAGTGTTGAGTCAATTTCTTGTGTTTTTGGATTCAGGCCAAGAATGGAAAATCCATTAGGTCCGTCTACAAAACTTGTAAGTAAAATTTTACCATCAGATTTCACTAGCGGGGAAACACAGGAATAATCATCGGGAGATAATTGCTCAGCATTCGCACCCGTGTTCGACATTTTAAAAATTTTGAAGGATCTCTTTTTATCAGCAGAGAAATAATCGGCAGTGTAATAAATTATTTCTTGGTCATCTTTAGACCAAACCGGGCTGCCTTCCCAATTCTCAGAATTGGTAAGTCTTTTGGTTTTGGAACCATCTGCATTCATCACATAAATATCACCTGTGCGTTGCATGGTAAAGACCAATCTTGGTAAGGGCTTGGTCTCATGTGCTCGGTCGCTTGAAAAGGCAATATATTGCCCGTCATTTGAAAATTTTGGTCTAAAGTCGCCCCCTGGGTCATTCGTTAGATTAACTGCCTCGGAAATGTCTAAGGTATCTAAAGGTGAAAAAGGTAATTTATAGATATCCGAGTTGCCTTGGTGGGTAGATACAAAAACCATCCATGCACCATCAGGTGAAAAGTCAACCTGATCTTGCATTGAATTACTGGTGACCAAAAGTCTTGGATTTGATTCTTGCGCTAAACTTTTAACAAACAATTGCGGTCTACCGTTTCGCTCTGAGGTAAACACCACCCATTTACCATCAGGTGAAATTTTGGCATCATAATCCAAACTTTCATGTTCTGTAAATTTTGTGAAGTTTTTTCCATCATCTTTAGATACATAAATATCCCAACCCTGTGGCCTAAAGGAAGAATAAAAGACCTTCTCCTGAGCTTGAGATAAATTCATAAAAACGATAAGAAAGATACATAGAAAGGTTGTCTTTTTCATTGCGTTCAATTTGTTGCAACGGTTTTCGAAGAAAACAAGTAGCCGGTTTTGTAGTTCGTTTTTCAGCAGTAGCTGAATTTGAAATTAAGGGGGAAGTTTCTTAAAGATACTAAATTCTGCTTATGTTTCATTTTCAAGTCTTAACTCTGATTCTCTATTTCATGGAAAAATTCAATCAATTTCTCAAATGTTAAACGCTGCTGTTCAGCTAAATCAATTTCGGCAGTGTTGTCCGTTAGTAGTTTTCCTAGATATCCAAATTGAGAGTGATTTCCACCCTTTATTTCTACCAAGTCAGTATTTTTTGGAAGTTTACCTTTATTGCCCTTCACTTCTGAAACGCTTGCCAAACCGTCCAATTCTCCATAAAGTTTGATAGTCGGCAAAATTCTGTTCGATAAATCAAAATCTCTTGGGTGAGAAGTTCCTAATAAGAATAGCCCTTTTATTACACCCGGATTTTCATAAACGTACTGTGATGCCATTTTTGCTCCTTGTGAGTGCCCGCCAATGATGTACTTTCCGTTTTCTAAGTCGAAAATGGCCTCAATTTTTTTATAGTCCCATTTAGGCATTCTCCAATCCATTTTGATAAGATGACAGGTGAATCCATTTTCAGCAATCTTTCGGCAAAGAGGGGCGTAAGCTTTTGGGTCTGTCAATCCACCTTGAAAGAATATAATTTTGTTTTGATACTTTGAATTTTTAGATAAAAATATGAACTCATCATTCGATTCTTCTATCGAAACGTTTCTATCATTTTTAAAGGTGTTTTCTGGTAAATCCCGAGATTGATAGGTAGTCCATTGCCAAATGAAAAATACGGTAACAAGGCTAAACCATAGTAGCCTAAATAAGTTATGTTTTTTGATTTTCATTAATTTATATTAGAAGAGCTATTCCAATTAACAATAAATATGTAATTAGCAATGTTTGCAATCTTTTTGATTTCCCCTTTTTTGAAATCGGATTCCTAAAACAACTCTTATTTTTTTGGGTACTATTCCGGTTTTCTTCTATATGGCATAACGTGTATAGTGCTCGTAGCGTGCGATTAAGAAGCCTAAAATTTTCAGTTAAGCACCAATTTTGATGCGAGCAAAAACCCTAGAATTTATGGCTATTTTGCCTATTTTAAATATACATTGTTAGCACTAGTTTTTATCTCTTTTCCACTCGTAAAATTTTTTCAATTTTACGACCTTTTGCTAATTCATCATACAACTTATTTAAATATCTACATTTTCTATACAATTCAAATTCATCAGGTATTTCTTCAATTCGATAACCACAAATTACGCCTTTAATGAGTTGAGCATTGGGATTCAATACTGCTTTTTCAAAGAATGTTTCAAAAGTTGCTTTTTCATCGATCAATTCTTGTATTTTACCTGCATCAAATCCAGTTAGCCATTCTATAACCTGATGAAATTCTTCTTTTGTTCTACCATTCTTCTCTAACCTATTTATATAATGTGGATAGACAGATGCGAAAGTCATTTTGGAAATTTGTTCGTTTTTTTCAGCTTTTACTTTCAGAACAATTTATTTTTCAACAGTAGTTTTTATATCAGTTAAGTCATTTTCAATAAGTTTTTTCATAGACTTGTGTACCATTCTTCCAAAAATAAAAGCCAAAATTTTTCCTTTTAATGAAATAGCTTCAGTGCTAAATTCCATTTTTAAAATAGTAGTGTTTTCTTTTTCTGAAAGTTTCAAAATAGTTTGATACATAGCTCCATTACTTTCGGCTCTTGTTTTGTAATAGTTGTTATCTGAAGCTTCGGTTATCCACATTGTTTCAGTAGAAGATTTACCGAATATTGTTCTTGTTTCCTTCCATTTTAATCCAACTAAAGCTTCTTTTGGGTTATTTAGAATTTCAATTTTATCAATACCAGAAATTGTGTTCACAGAATTTTCAATATCGGTGATAACCTTCCAAACTTTTTCTTTCGGTCCTTTTATTTCTATGTCAAGACTTAATTTCATAGCATTACTTTACTATTTGATTTATTATTTTCTCTTAAAGTCAAATGCTCCTTTACGAAGTTGTATTCCATACTACAAATATGCGTTTGCATTTGTATAGTTGCAATGGATTCTAGGCTCATTTTAAAAATCGTTTATATAGTCTTGTTTAATTGGTGCTTACGGTTCAGTATAAGCGCAGTGAAGGTATCAAAGTACTTCACTTTTAATTTGCAATAATGCTTAATAAAAGTTAACTATTTCATTTTTACATTTCACCCTGTATTACGTTTATACAATGTTTGGGGTAGTTTTCATTTTTGGTATTCAGATTTGTCTTTTACAACCAGTTTTCTCATTGCTTCTCCATCTTCAAGTTTGTAACGCACTTGTCTCATTTTATTGGTTTCAGTTTCATTTTCGAAAATAGGGAAACGTTGCATTAAATTGGTTTCAACCAGAGAAAATTGGTCATACCCATTATATCCCTGATTAATTTCGTTATTCTCTTCTGTAGGTTGAAAATAAACCTCACTCATTGATTTCTTATTATTTACCGAAAAGGCGTATACATTGCCATAACTACCACTACCAAAAGACTGGGTATAGATAAAAAGTTCAGGTGAACCATCAGCATTAAGATCTTCGACTTCCGCATCGATTACCTCTTCACCATCAATATTGAATGTTTCGTTGTATTCACGTTCTGCTAAGCCGAATGTGAAAATTGTTACGTTGTTCTTGCCATCTTTTTCTATTGAAGAGATATTGAATCCAACGTCTTGTAGATTTAATGTTTTATGGAACTTTGTTTTGTCAATTTGGTTTTGGTCCAGGTCTTGGCTTATTTTAGTATACGTCTCTCCCAAACTTGCACCACCTGAACAATAGAAATATAATACCTTTTGGTCTTCATCTTTTTCAGGTTTAATTATAATCTCGTTTTCCTTAAATTGAAACAAAATTCCTGAACCGTCAATTATAGTTTTGTATGTGTTCGTATCAATTTTATTACCTATGGCATCAAAGGTACAAGTAGGCTTCTTTTTATCTGCCCTAGAACGTACTTTAATGGATATATTGTCATTGCCAGCATCCGAAACCACTACTGATATCCAATCATAACCTTCATTTCGTTTTTCATAATCTGCAGAAACATAATTACCAACGTGGTATGAACTAGTTTGGGTTTTATGAATAGTATCAACATTAACTTTTTCTAATTCCGGCTTGGCTTTAGTTTCTTCAGATTTTTTCTCTTTGTTGTTACAACCCATGAATGACAGAGTTGTAAATAGTATTATAACTAACTTTTTAAAGTCCATATTTCATAAAATTAAAATCTCATTATTATCAATTCACATCGTAAACTGGAGCAGGATTTGTTCCTAATCTAGGGTCTCTATCAATGACTTTCACGTTTGATTTGGTTGAGGTATCCCAACTTAACATTTTACAAAGTTGTGTAGATTTATTGTGCCAAATTTCAGCAGTTTTACCAGGGGAGGGACTTTTAATCCAATATGAAGCTGTACAACCTTGGCTCTTAAGCTTTTCTCTTTCGCTATCAATTTGGGGAGAACTCATATCGGCTGCTCCATTAATATAACTCTTCCATACTCTTCTGGATGCTTTAACTCCACGGATACATTTTTTTTCTTTTGAAGGCTCAATAGATATTATCACATGGTTATCATCCTTTGAAAAGATAAATGTACCACACTCATTCTTATCCTCATTGTACCACATTTGTTTGGAACTGAAAATACTGGATTGGGCAATTTCGTATCCCTTGGCAAGCAGTACAGTATGTGCCTCTTTTAAAGGCATTCCAATTAGAGAGGTTAATTCTGATGAAACTTCAGTTTGCCCATAAGTTGAAACCGTGATTATTAAGGCAAAAAGGAGACTAAAATTACGACCAAGATTTTTCATTTTTATTTATTTTATGATGTTTTGTTTTTCAAATTACTGCTAACGTCTCGGCTATGGCAAGCAGGGCAGTAAGGAAACCTATTCGTTTCGATCTGGTCTGCGAGCCAAAGCTTTTTGTTTTGTTTTTGTCTTTTCATTTTAAAAGCCAAATCCAAAAGATTCGGCGGACTTAGCAAGTACGCCCAAGCCATTCAATTTAGTACTTTTTGCCCTATTGGTTATGGCCAATGTTAGCGGTAGTTTTTTGCGAACTTTGCTCTTTAATCCAAATTATTTTCTAACCACTTTTTGCGTCGTGAGTCTGGGAGATGTAACACTTCAAAGTCCTCAAATAAGGCTTGAAATCCCTTGCCATCTGGTGAAGCAGCAGTCAATCCAACCATAACAGAGGTGTTTTCTGGAAAGTAAGCCAGCCGCATCATGGTAAAATCATGATTGTTTAATGAGTACATTATTTTTATTGAATCTTCAATTCTCAAAACTCTAAGCCAAACGGACTTTGGGTTTTCTTTTAGTTCTATTACACTCCAATCACTCCTTTTCAGGGTAACAACCGCACTCAAATTAATTTTCTCATTTACGAATTCAACTCCAGTTTTAATCCAGTTTTTTTCATCCTTTCGAATCATTAGTCCCATCTGGTCAAACCTGCTTTTATATTCTCCCGTTATTTTCACGGTGGCCTCGAATTCGCCACCGACATTCAAATAACAAAAGGGTCCGTCGTCTACCGTAAACCCGTAATGTGTTTTCCTCCAAAAGTCCGTGTTAGGTGTTACAAACATTGATAGTGAAGAGCCATCTTTCATCTCCCACTTATCCGGTTCATTGTACCACTCCATTTTCTTCATTATATAATTTTCAAAATTACACACAACGGCCCCTGTATAAAGCGAGCGAGGCGTTTTGGCCTGTGGTCACTTGTTTTATGGTGTTTGTGTCGTTTATAAATATACTATGTATTTTGGAATTAGGTCGCCACGCATGGAGCTTTTAATCTGCCTCCGACGAGCGAGTTAGGAGTGAGCGAAAGGCATAACGTTCGGTTTATACATTATTCATACCAGTTGTGCTCTTCGCATGGTGGCTTCCCGAGTCTTTGCTTTTTGGATTTTAGGGCGTTTTACATAGGGGCCGTCCGTGCCTCCGACGAACAAGGCCCGATTGAGCCAAAGGCAAAAATTGAATATCGTGGGAGCGTGAAATCCCTATGTTCCTGTACATATCCTTGTTAGTTGTACCGCACCATTGCAATGGAGTTCTGTTCCTTGGAAGGTCGGATTTTAAGGCGGAACGATATGTCCTCCGGCAATTGGCCTGAACGGTTCGGGTATGGCTAGTGGCAAAGCGCCACGAGCCTTTTAATATTTTCAAGTTAGCAAAAAGCGACTAAGTGATAAGCCATGAGCTATACCAGGTGATAGTAACATTCTTCACTATACTTGTACGTGTTTTACTGGTTTTATTTTATTCTTAAAAGGTATCCTATGTCGGATTAATCGGGGGTCATTTAATATTATATTCTACTAACATGCCAGACGGAAACTGGTTTAGCTTACATTTGTTGTTGAATAAAATCAACAATCACCTGCTTTGCTTTCTCCTATAGAATATTCACTTCTTTTCAAAAAACAAGGGTAAAAACGCTATTTTTGCCCTCACAATTTCCTACGAATATGGCGCTTAATAGTGCTATCAACTTGAATTTGCTCTAAACAAATGAGAATAATACCACTTTTATTGATTCTGGCATTTCTTTCCTTTCATCCGCCTGCAATCGGTCAAACATTAATTGATAATTACAGCCCTCCTAATAAACTCGGAGTGTTCATCGATGGCTGTGAACGGAGAGATGGAGGCTGTGATTTAGATTATATAAGAACAGAAATTACGGCCGTAGACTTCTACAGGGATAATCAAAAGGCCGATGTCTTTTTGCTAATTAACAGAAACAGATCTGGTGGAGGAGGAAGACAATATCAACTGATTTTTATTGGTCAACAAAACATTCATGTGGGAAGAACAGACACGCTCTATGTAAATAATAGACAGCTTGACACCGACTTTGAAGTGCGGGATAAACTAACCCGGTATATCAAATTAGGTTTAGCTCCGTATGTTGCGAAAACCAAAGCTGGAGAGGATATCGAAATCAACATGAAGACCGACGCTGCCATTCAGGAAGATTCAATTCAGGAAAACATTGATACCTGGAATTACTGGGTTTTTAATTTGGGGGGTGATGCTAACATTGAAGTAGAGGAATTGAGTAGTGACATCAATATAGGGGGAGACATCAATATTAACCGAATAACGGATGAATGGAAAAT
>CAZUIE010000130.1:4138-11477 GCA_964620945.1 uncultured Maribacter sp. | reverse complement strand
GGGCTGCATATAGCGCTGGCACATTGTAATTTTAGATTGCGTGGCTCGCAAAGTGATGCCGACGAGGTTTTTGTAAAGAAATTGGCACAAGAACTAGATATAGATTTTTTGGTAACCCATTTTGATACGGTTGGCTACGTAAATCAGCATAAGGTTTCTGTTCAGATGGCCGCACGTGAATTACGATATACCTGGTTCGATGGCCTAATGAAAACCAAGGGGTTTGCCAAAGTCCTTACGGCGCATCATCTTGACGATGCCTTGGAGACTTTTTTAATCAACCTATCCAGAGGAACAGGAATAGACGGACTCAAGGGAATACCAGAGCAAACAGAAACAATCGCTCGCCCACTTTTAAAGTTTTCAAGAGAAGACTTGTTGGACTACGCGCAAGCAAACAAAATTACCTGGCGAGAAGACGCTAGTAACACAGATACAAAATATGTACGAAACAAAATTCGTGCTGAGGTGGTTCCGGTATTGAAGGAATTAAATCCCAAATTTGTAGACAATTTTAGGGTAACAACGGAGTTTTTGTCCCAGACTTCCGCCATAGCAAATAACCAAATAGCAGAACAAAAGATTGCGTTGTTTGAAGAAGAAAACGGCAATTTTAAAGTAGAAATAAAAAAACTAAGACAATTAGTCCCTTTACAAGGGTATTTGTTTGCGCTATTTCAAGAATACGGGTTTACCGAATGGAAAAATTTGAGGGACTTGTTAGACAGCATGAGCGGTAAATATATCGAATCTAAAACCCACAGGTTATTGAAAGATAGGGATTACCTATGGCTTTCGCCCTTGGAGTTGGATGGGAACGACACTGACAATTATTATATATCCAAAGAGGATAAAAAGATTGATACACCTATTCCCTTAACATTTTTAGAAGTCGCTGAAAGAAATGAGAACACGCCAACTATAATTTATGTTGATAAAAATGCGTTAAAGTATCCATTACAGGTAAGGAAATGGAAGAAAGGCGACTATTTTTATCCCTTGGGTCTTGAAGGGAAAAAGAAGTTGTCAAAGTTCTTCAAGGATGAGAAAGTTCCTGTAGCCCTTAAAGACAAGCAATGGTTACTATGCTCAGGAGACGATATCGTGTGGATTATTGGTAAACGAGCTGATGAACGATTTAAAGTTAGAGCAGGCACAAAGACAATTTTAAGAATAGAAGTACAATTATGAGAGTAGCAATACTAAGTTTTTTCTTTTTTGTTTTGCCGTTTTTAGGACAGTCTCAGGACGATGAAAATCCTGTTGTATGGGAAACTGATGTGAACCAACTTTCCGATACCGAATATGAACTTATTGTCAAGGGTGAAATCTTTGAAGGATGGCATGTCTATTCTCAATTTACGGCCGAAGGAGGTTCCTTGCCTAGCGAGTTTACATACAAGGATGTGGGTACCGATTATGAACTTATTGGTCCCTCCCTTGAAAGTAAAACCGTAACAGAATTCAGTGACATCTTTGAGGTGGAAGAGACGTTTTTTAAGCAGCAGGCTATTTTCAGGCAAAAGATAAGACTTCTTGATACTAATGTTTCTCAAATTAAGGTAAACTTATTCTATCAGGTCTGTAAGGAGGTCTGTATTCCTGCAGATATAGATTTTGTTTTTTCTTTGAATGGTGAAGCTGTAGCTAAGGAAACGGTTGACGTAGATGATCGAAGCAAAGCACTTTCCGCAAGTTTGAAATTAGACCTTAAAAATAAAGAGCTGCTTACCCAGGGTCAAGAAGATATTGGAGCGAGCACAAGTTTATGGGTCATATTTGCTCTCGGGTTTTTAGGGGGGCTTATTGCTTTATTGACGCCATGTGTGTTCCCTATGATTCCGTTAACGGTGTCATTTTTCACTAAACATTCCCAAAAGAAATCCAAAGGCATTGCGAATGCGCTATTATATGGCTTTTTTATTGTACTGATTTATTTTTTGTTAAGTCTGCCCTTTCATTTGTTCGATTCGGTAGATTCGCAAATCCTCAATACCATAGCGACTAATGTATGGCTCAATTTAACCTTTTTTGCCATTTTTGTCTTTTTTGCCTTTTCCTTTTTTGGATACTATGAACTAACGCTGCCTAGCTCGTGGGCCAACAAAATGGATGCTGCCTCCTCAAAAGTAGGTGGCGCTTTGGGTATCTTTTTTATGGCGGTTACCTTGGCTATTGTTTCGTTTTCGTGTACAGGACCTATATTGGGTGGACTACTGGGAGGTACAACCTTGGCAGAAGGCGATGTTGCCATAAATCTTACCGCAGGTATGACAGGTTTTGGTGTGGCGCTAGCTTTACCGTTTGCTTTGTTCGCCTTGTTTCCTGCGTGGTTAAATTCCTTACCTAAATCCGGTGGATGGATGACTACGGTAAAAGTAGTGCTCGGGTTTTTGGAGCTTGGTCTGGCCTTAAAATTCCTTTCCAATGCCGATTTGGTAGGCCATTGGGATATTCTAAAACGTGAGGTATTCTTAGGTATTTGGATCATATTAGGCTTATTGATGACGCTTTATCTCTTTGGTGTTGTTCGCTTTCCCCATGATGGACCAAAACAAAAGTTATCCGTAGGAAGAAAAATCACGGGCTTGTTAAGTGCTGTGTTTACGGTATATCTGATACTAGGGGTAAGCAATCTTACAAATTTAAAATTGTTGAGCGGTTTTCCACCACCTGAATTTTATAGTGTTTTTGAACAGGAAAGCGATTGTCCCTTGGGTATCGATTGTTTTAAAGATTTTGATGAAGGCTTGGCTTTTGCCAAGGAAAATAACAAACCTATTTTATTGGATTTTACTGGATGGGCCTGCGTTAATTGTAGAAAAATGGAGGAGAACGTGTGGAGCGAACCTGATATCTTTCCTATTCTCAAAAATGACTATGTTCTTATTTCGCTATATGTCGATGACCGAAAAGAACTCCCTGAAGCACAGCAATTCGATTTTCAGTATGATTCTGGTCGTGTAAAGCGAATCGAGAACATTGCACAAAAATGGGGTACCTTTCAGGATATTAATTTCAAAGCGGTCTCCCAACCGTTTTATGTCTTACTTTCCCCAGAATTGGAAGTACTCAACAGTTCCATTCAAAATAGCGATGCGGATACCTACAGGTCGTGGCTTCTGGAGGGACTTCAGAATTTTGAGAAGTAGTCCACCGAATAGGGCTAGTATAAGGATTTGTCAATAAAATACAGAGCTAGACGATTTTTTTTCGAAAATTTAATCATATCTTGGAGGCAAACTTCCCCTAATAACTAATATGAAAATTCTAAAAAAAATTGGACTCGTTTTATTGGTATTGATCATCATCGTGACTATTGCCGGTGCTATTTTTGTTCAAACCTTAAAACCTGATTATTCCGGTACAAAATCCCTGTCCCAACTACAAAATGAAGTGCAAGTGTATTACGACACCTATGGTATTCCCCATATTTACGGAGAAACCGAAGAGGACGCTTTTAGGACATTGGGCTATGTACATGCGCAAGATAGACTCTGGCAAATGGAGTTGTTGCGAAGAATTGGTAGTGGCGGACTTTCAGAGGTGTTTGGTGCGGACTTATTGGGAACGGATAAGTTTTTCCTCGCTTTAGGAATTGACGATGCTTCTGCGGTAACCGTTTCCAAATTGGATAAGAGCAAAAAAGCGGTGAAAGTGGCTCAGGCTTATTTAGATGGTGTGAATCAGTTTATATCGGAGGGGCCAACACCTGTAGAATTTTACTTGACGGGTATCGATAAAAAAGAATTCACTTTAAAGGACATGTACAATACCATGGGCTATATGGCCTTTAGTTTTGCTATGGCGCATAAAACCGACCCCTTACTCACCAATATCAAGGATAAACTGGGACCTGCCTATTTAGAGGATTTGGAAATAGATTCTTCCCCAGATTTGGAATGGATTAAAAACTATCCAAAAAAAGGAACAGATTCAATTCAAAATACCATAGCTACCTTGGTTTCGGATGCACTTGGAGAACTGAATCTTCCGATGTTCGAGGGAAGCAACAGTTGGGTATTGGCACCGGAGAAAACTAAAAACGGAAAAGTAATTTTCACGAACGACCCGCATATTGGCTTTGCACAACCTTCGGTGTGGTATGAGGCCCATATAGAAACGCCCACGTATTCCAAATACGGTTATCACATGGCGGGAATTCCCTTTCCCGTTTTGGGACATAATCGAAAGTTGGCCTACGGAATGACCATGTTCGAAAATGATGATGTTGATTTTTATTACGAAGAAAATAATCCAGCGAATGAAAACGAATACAAAATAAATGATGGTTGGGAATCTTACGAAATAAAGAATAAGACGATAACCGTTAAGGATGCCGAACCAGTTTCTTTTTCCTATAAAAAATCAGTACATGGGCCTATATTGAATGGAATCGCAGACCAAGTAATGGGAGAGCGTCCTATAGCCATGTCTTGGGTATATACGCAGATGGAAAATGAGGTCATCGATGCGTTTTATGGTATCAGTCAGGCTAACAATTTAGAAGAATTTTATAAGGCATTACCTAAAATTCATGCCCCGGGCCTCAATATTATGTACGGTGATACAGAAGGAAATATGGGTTGGTTTGCCAGTGCGCAGCTGTATGAAATACCCGATAGCGTAAATACAAAATTAGTTTTTGAACCAAATAAAGGCTTACCCCTAGAAAAAGAACTGTTGGATTTTTCCCAAAATCCACAAGCCGTTAATCCACCTTGGAATTACGTCTATTCCGCCAACAACCAGCCAGATTCTATTGCCGGTATGTTATATCCAGGGTATTATTTGCCCGAGAATAGGGGAAAGCGTATCGTTACACTACTTGATCCTAAGGATGATTGGGATATGGAAAGTGTGAGTGAAATGATGCTCGATGTGACTTCTTCTGTAAATCCTTCTATCGTTAGTGATTTGGTTAAAATGATTGATGTATCGGCGCTAACCTCAGAGCAGCTTAAAATGTTGGATACCCTTAATTTATGGCAAGGGGATTATCCACTCGAAAGCATAGCGGCTACCATTTATACGCGATGGGAATACTTTCTTTTGGAGAATACCTTTAAGGACGAATTGGGAGAAGATTTATTCGAACAATTTTTGGCTACCCATTTTCACAAAAGAGTGATAGCACCCATGGCCGGGAAGGAGAATTCTGTTTGGTGGGACAATGTGAATACGCCTGAAATCAAGGAAACAGCCGGTAGCATTATACAGGATGCGTTTTTAAAAGCAGTGGCTTCTTTGGAAACCGATTATGGCAACAATATGGAAAGTTGGGCATGGGAGAAGGTGCATACCTTGGAACATCCGCATCCAATAGGACAAGTAGATGCCTTAAAGTCTTTCTTTAACGTAGGACCCTTTCCAGCACATGGAACAAGAGAGGTAATTAATAACATGTATTTTAATTACGACGGAACAGGGCAATATAAAATAAGCTCCGGACCTTCTACACGAAGGGTTATTGATTTTTCCGATGTTGAAAATAGCGTTAGTATTTTGCCCACGGGACAATCCGGAAATCCATTTAGTGACCATTATAGAGATCAGGCAGAACTATTCATTAACGGGAAATTCCGTAAAATGATGATGAATAAAGAAGAAATCCAAAACTCCAAAGAAATCCTTATTTTTAGTCCAAAGGAATAAAAATGCTAACAAAGGTTTATGGGAGTGCGGTCTTTGGAGTAGAAGCTACCACGATAACTGTTGAAGTCAATATCGATAAAGGAATCGGTTACCATCTCGTAGGCCTACCGGATAATGCTATTAAGGAAAGTAACTACAGAATTGCTGCCGCATTACAAAATAACGGTTACAAAATTCCCGGTAAGAAAATCACTATCAACATGGCACCTGCCGATTTGCGAAAGGAAGGTTCTGCCTATGATCTTACGTTGGCCATTGGCATACTTGCTGCATCCAGTCAAATACAATCGGAAGACATTGAGAAGTACATTATTATGGGAGAACTTTCCCTAGACGGTAGTTTGCAACCCATAAAAGGTGCCTTACCCATTGCAATAAAAGCACAGGAAGAAGGGTATACCGGATTTATACTCCCTAGTGAAAATGCAAAGGAGGCTGCTATTGTTGGGGATTTAAAGGTATATGGGGTAGACAATATAAAACAAGTCTTGGAATTCTTTGACCAAGGAACACCTTTGGACGAGACCGTGATAGATACCCGAGCTGAATTTTATAAAAGTCTTGATTTTCCGGAGTTTGATTTTTCTGATGTAAAAGGACAAGAAAGCATTAAACGCTGTATGGAAATTGCCGCTGCCGGTGGACATAACATTATATTAATTGGGCCACCAGGAGCCGGTAAGACCATGTTAGCCAAGCGACTGCCCTCCATTTTACCGCCCATGACCTTGCATGAAGCCTTGGAGACCACCAAAATACATAGTGTGGTAGGAAAAATAAAGAATATGGGATTGATGAACCAACGGCCGTTTCGTAGTCCACATCATACAATTTCGGATGTTGCATTGGTTGGTGGCGGTTCGTATCCGCAACCTGGGGAAATTTCCCTTTCGCACAATGGAGTTCTATTCTTAGACGAATTGCCCGAATTTAAAAGAGGGGTGTTGGAGGTACTGCGCCAACCTCTAGAGGATAGGGAGGTCACCATTTCAAGGGCACGTTTCACCGTTACCTATCCCAGTAGTTTTATGTTGGTGGCGAGTATGAATCCAAGTCCTGGTGGCTATTTTAACGACCCGGATGCGCCAGTAACGTCATCCCCTGCAGAAATGCAACGGTATTTAAGCAAGATCTCTGGACCTTTATTGAATCGTATCGATATTCATATCGAAGTGACCCCGGTTCCTTTTGAGAAATTGTCGGAAGATCGAAAAGGGGAGGGCAGTGTCGAGATTCGAAAGCGGGTTACGGCAGCACGGGAAGTGCAGACCAAACGTTTTGAGGATTTGGAAAACGTGCATTACAATGCCCAAATGAATACCAAACAAATACGGGAATATTGCCGATTGGATGATGCTTCCAAATCACTTTTAAAAAATGCGATGGAACGACTGAACCTTTCTGCCCGTGCCTATGACCGAATTTTAAAAGTAGCTCGGACTATTGCTGATCTGGCAAATGAAACAGAGTTAAACGGAAACCATATTGGGGAAGCCATCCAGTACAGGTCCCTAGATAGAGAGGGGTGGTTGGGGTAAGTTTTGAATTATAATGTCCAAGTTAGTGTACTATAGAGTATAGAGTACAAGTTGGACTTTGACATTCTGAGAATGAGCAAGAGCTATTATGAAAGTAAACTTACAGTTGTTATACTTTCGTTATTTTTTCAATCTTTCTTCAATTA
>CAZUIE010000130.1:0-4038 GCA_964620945.1 uncultured Maribacter sp. | reverse complement strand
CTCTCTATGAGACTCGCTATAAGCGTATCTTTCTCAAAATCTAAATTATTTGACATGTTTTTTAATAACTCTATTCCTCTATTGTTCATGCTAAACAAAAAATAATCTGAAATTGCCTTAGTGGATATTTCATATTTCTTAAAGTTTAGTTCAGTTATCGAGTCTAAAGAAGGTTTGGATTTTTCTTTTTCTATTATTTTTAATAAAATGACTTTTTTATTTTCATAGTCCTTTATAGGTCTTAAAATATTTAAGGTGTCTTTTATCAAATCAGCTTTAACGATATTCAAAACACTATTTAATCTCTCTGTTTCAATACGTTTTTGATTCCAATTGTTAATACTTAAGGCAATCAAAATTCCAATGACCACCAATACAATCTCACCAATAGCATAGAGTAAATATTTACTGAACTTATTTTCAGTTAAAAGTCTTTGACGGATCTTTCTGAAGAATTTAATCATTCGAAGTATGGGTTGATAGATTTCTTCTCAAGGTACGGAAATATGTAGTTCCTAATTTTTTGTGTAATGGATTTGGTAGCTGTATGATATTTCAAAGGTTACACATTCGGGTGTATAGGAGAAGCGATTCAATATAGGAGTTTAAATCGTGAAGGGTGGTTGGGGTAGGAGTACATTGCAATAGATTTCTAAATTGACATTTAAAACTCAATTTTCAACATTCTGCAATTCCAAATCAATTAGTTGAATAATTGTAGAATTTACTCGTAAGATATTTTTACCAATTGTCAATTGAATTCCCAGAATATTCAATTTTTTACTAAAAAGATTAAAAAACTCAATATCATTTATAAAAGTGATCATTTGAGCTTTGTTCAAGGCCTCGGTATTATTGGGGTAATATGCCCCAGGGAGTTTTTTGTAATCTTCTTCTCCTTCCAATGCAACCTTAGAATAAATCCTTGAATCTAAAAAGTTTTGAATTTTTTCTGTGCTAGCCAAAAACCTTGGTTCGGTTTGAATATATTCAGTAACTGAAACTGTCCATCTTGTTAGTAATAATTTTAAGGAATCATTTTCCAATTTTTCAATTTCTCCAGAGGTAAGCAGGCCATTTAATACTTCATAAGTGGCGCTCCACCTTCTTCCAGAGGTACTTGGTATTGAAACTTTTATTTTATTATCTAGTGATATGGTGTCATTTGAGATGAGTTCTATAAAAGCACGGTTTTCCTTATCTTCTTGTAGCTTTTTATCGAGTAAATCATTGAGACGAGCACTGTTTTCCTTAAATTCAGCTCTTAAATTTATCAAGGCTCTCATTTCGATATTCTTATTCTTTTGAATTTCATTCCAATTATTAATTGAAAGCGCAATCAAAATTCCAATGACCACCAACACAATCTCACCAATCGCATAAATCAGATATTTACTGAACTTATTTTCAGTGAGTAATCGTTGACGAATTTTTCGAAAGAATTTGATCATTTAAAAGGTTGGTGGAAGTTTCCTTACCAAGGTACGGAAATAATCAATTCCTGATTTTATACTATACAATAACGGGTTTAATTTCATAAAAGGGATTTGCATTCGCTCTGAATTTTGTATTTGAGACTTACACATTCGGGGGTATAGCCGAGGCAAATCAGTATCGCTCATTTAATCTAGAAGGCTGGTTGGGGTGGGGTTTATTCGTTAAGCCTCAAATTAGAGAAGCATTATAATTTTAATAGTCATTGACATTTGTTCAAATACAATGGAGCAGGGTCTATTGGAATATAAATGGTAATTATCTAGGTTTCTCTAGGAATGCAAGGCTTAGGACCCGCGTTAAATTTTAACATGGTTTATGGGAGTTTATGATGGAAATAAAAACAAACCACAACTACTTTTGGAGAAATCATTTTAAAATAATTGTATTGCCAATAAGTCCTAGTATCAAAAAAACAATATATTTAAGTAGTTAGATACGTCTAAAATATGAGAAGAACCACCATTATCTTATGTCTTTATAGTTTACTTTTAATAAGCTGTACATCTAAAAACAAAGAACTTGATGCTAATGAAGCTGCTACAAATTATGTTCACAGAGATTTCGAGGATATTAAAAAAGATGGAAAATTAAGAGCGCTTCTTGCCTATAATAGTACAAGTTATTTCTTGTATAAGGGCAGGACCATGGGGTATGAATATGAACTCTTGGAAAGACTTGCAAAACACTTTGACCTTGAATTGGAAATTATTGTTTCAGAAAACCTAAATTCCTTATTAACAGAGTTGAACAAAGGTACCGTTGATATTGTGGCATATGGTTTGGCCATAACCAAAGAACGTAAAGAAAGAGCTGCGTTCACAGATTATCTTTATCTAACCAATCAAGTGCTTATACAGCGAAAGCCGCTAAATTGGAGACAATTAACTTTGGATAATATCAAAAAAAAATTGGTAATGGACCCTATTCAATTGATTAATGACACTGTATCTGTTAGGTTTGGTTCCTCTTATTTTGACCGTTTGCAGAATCTTTCAAAAGAAATTGGTGGAACTATAGTTATAGACACCTTGAAAGGAAAATTAGCTACCTCGGAAATCATAAAAATGGTTGCGGATGGGGAGATTAAATATACGCTAGCCGATAAAAATTTGGCCCAAATCAATGCATCTTATTTTCCAATTTTAGATGTATCCGTACCGGTTAGTTTTTCACAGCGTATTGCTTGGGCAGTTAATAAGGACTCTAATGAATTATTGGCCAAGATAAATAGTTGGATTGAAAACGAGAAGAAAAAAAATGACTACTATGTAATTTATAATAAATACTTTAGAAACAAACGAAATTTTAATCGTAGGGTGAAAAGTGAATTTTATAGCCTTACCAACCATCAAATAAGTAAATATGATAGCCTAATTAAGAAAAATGCCAAAAACCTGGGGTGGGATTGGCGACTTTTAGCTTCATTGGTATATCAGGAATCTCGTTTTGACCAAGAAGCTAATTCTTGGACAGGGGCAGAAGGATTAATGCAACTTATGCCAAACACGGCCGAGGAATTAGGTATTGCAAACCGTCTGGATCCCATTGAAAACATCAATGCAGGATCTAGATATTTAAAAAGTATTTATAACAATTTTGAGGAGATTACGGATACCGTTCAGCGTATAAAATTTACCATGGGTGCCTATAATAGTGGTTATTACCATATTAAGGATGCACGCAAACTTGCAACATTGAATAATTTGAACCCTAATGTTTGGGATGGTAATGTGAATGAAATGCTTTTGGAGCTTACTTACCCCAAAAACTATAATCAACCTTCAATCAACTATGGCTACGTTAATGGAATAGAACCTTATAATTATGTAAATCAAATTTTTGAACGGTATGATCACTATGTTAATTTCATCAAAGAATAGTGAAATAATAGTACTTATGAATAGATTCTATTTATAGAGCGTAATACCCATTAAAATTTCCTATAGGGCTAGGGTTTATGTTGGTCATAAGTAATAAAACTAAGGATTATTAAAGGTGTTCCTAAACACTGATGGGCGTTTGCGATTAATCACGTGGCCCATGACCCATGGAATCCGGTGCGCCTTGGTGGTATCTAAATCGTTCAACCGATTTTCCGTCTAGTACTTTAATTCGATTTCTAATGTTAGTAAACAATTTTTCCTTTTCTGTGGCAGGATAATTTTCAATATCATGTCCCAGATAATTATTCCATCCCGATGTCCATTGACTCACATATTTGGAGCCTGCGTTCACACGTTGTTCTGCGAAATCTGTAATATCTACAATAGTGTTCTTGTCCGACACATTGCCTCCGTAAAAAAGAAATTCGGGAATAACATGAGCTTCCAATTTATCCTGTATGATCTGTCCTTCATACATCAAAGGCCATTCTGCCGCTCTTACCGCATCGGCAGCTAAATAGGCTGCGGCGCGATGATCACTTTTGTGCCAAACCTGATAATTATATCCGGGATCGAAAGCCATCAATACATCGGGTTTTAGCTTTCTTATATAGTAGACCAATTTGCCAATAGCTTCTTCCTTATTTGCAAATTCAAG
>CAZUIE010000129.1:0-11528 GCA_964620945.1 uncultured Maribacter sp. | reverse complement strand
TTTTTTGCGAATGTAGGTTACGAAACCAGTCCTAAAGAAAATGGGGCACAATGGAAGTTTGATTATACAGTACATAGTTTAGGCGAGCAGCGATTACCAAATACAAATGAAAACCCACCGCAATTCAGATTAGGGGAGTTCGCAGAAGGCTATAGTTTAATGAACGCCCAAGCTACTAAAGTCTTTTCCTCAACCTTTGAAATATACCTTGGTGGTGAAAATTTGACTAATTTTAAACAAGCTAACCCCGTTTTGGCTGCGGATAATCCTTTTGGCGAGAATTTTGATACCAGTATTGTGTTCGCGCCTATTATGGGTAGAATGTTTTATTTAGGATTTAGATATAAAATTTAGAAAATTATGAAAAGAGTTGTTTTAGTTCTGATAGTAGGATTTTTTACGATGACCAGCTTCGCCCAGGAAAAGAATAAAAAATTGACCATGGAAGTAGACGGTAAATGCGATATGTGTAAGACGCGCATAGAAAAGGCTGCTTTGGGTGTAAAAGGAGTGAAGTATGCTATGTGGGATATTCCCTCGCACCAATTATCCTTAATCATAGATGAGCGCAAAACAGACCCAATGAAGGTGAAAACTGCACTAGTAGCCGTAGGTCATGATACAAAAGAGCTTAAGGCTACCGATGAGGCCTATGATAGTGTTCATCCATGCTGCAAATATCGTGAGGATAATACGGATGATAGTGGTAAACATGATTAGGTTCTATATTTCGTAGTCGTATCCAATATTGTAAAAATAAAAAGGAACCCTCCTTTCCTGGGTGTTGTTCATTTGTAAGGAGTACCGTTCCGAGTAAGGTTCTTGGTAAAAAACAGAATACGAATAAATAATTGGATAAGAGCTTTAAATTCGGTGCGCTTTATTACAGCGAAGACTTTAGTTTTTCAAGTTCCGTTTTCCATCTTGAACAAAAAGTAAATATGGAATCCTTTTCCTCAACTAGGGAAGGAGCTGCGAAAACTGATTTTTTATAAAATTAACTCAATCCACAATAATCTCATCCGCAAAAACCCAAGAGGGCAGTCCCGCGGCATGATGCCAATACGGTGTTGCCGTGTTCTTTGCAGTTACCTTAATGTATCTATATTTTTGGGGTTCTATTTTAAGTTCATAATAATGGATGTCGTTTACCTTGCTGGTTTTAGTTAAGGGTTTAGGATTAGTAATGGTTCCTAAAGAAGTGAATTTCTTATTATCCATAGAGCCAAAATACTGCACACTGCTAGGAAAAAATACCACATGATTGGTAACCTGCAAAAAGGCCATGGATATGGTATTTATAGCCTGAGTTTCTTCAAGGTCTACCACTATTTCTAAATCATTTCCTTCGTAACCGAGCCAGTTGGCATAAAAACTGCTACCTCCCAAAGCGCCATCGGTGAGTACCATTGGGTTTTCGTCAGCATATTTTTTGGGAGCGGTAAGGGAAACTACCTTTTTTCCTTTGGCCTTATTGTTTCGTTTGGCGGTTTCTAAAGCTGATAGATAGTTGGCTCCGTACTCGCTCACCGTAAATCCCATTTCATTCATTAAGGTGATATCGTTTTTGTTCGCTGTTGTGGTAAAATTATCCAATAGCAGCGCAACCATAGGGTTTGTTATTTGTGTTCCGTTTTGATTGGTGGTGGTTAAACTATAGTCCGGGCTTATATTTTTTCTGCTGGCTTCCAAAATAGCAAAGTCAACTCCCATACGTGCCAATTGCACCCGATTTAGGAGCTCCGGTTTTTTGGATACTGCTTTTTCGGCATCATCGAATAGCTGCGCATATTTTTGTAGTAGCTCTGGGCTTAAATATGAGGTAAAGGCCTCAGAAGGATCTCCGTATAAAAACAAAAAGAAATCCCCATCTTCTTGAAGTTTTGAATGTATGAGGTTCACATATTGCTTAATAAACGGTCCTGCCTCTTGGTAATAACCGTTTGTGAATTCTGTTAACAGCGCATCATAATCGTGGTCAGGATTCCAGAGCAATTTAGCCGTTATATAGGAGCGTAGTTCAAAGAGTTCGCTGGGGTGATTGCTATGTTGTTCAAAGACCCATTTTGCATTGTTATCACGAAACAATTGAATATTGGGCTGTAACGTATGTAGATTGGGGAAAGGAGCTAAAAAATTGGTGAACTGTGTGGTGTAATCCCAAATTCTGATATTATCGGTAAGCGTGCTCCATCCTGACAGGTCATCGGAAAAATCGGTGCATTTTTCTGCTATTGGTGCACTTCGATCACATTCAATACTGCACAAGGTAATCAACACGTTTTCTGCAGGCTTTGTTTTGGGTGGTTTTCTGGTATGTTGGTAAGCGAGTGTGGAGATGGTCTTTTCGGGAAAATCCTGTGCCACCTTGTTTACGAAATAAATCATAGTGCCAGCGGGACTTCCCTCCTCAGTATCAATTTTGTGACAATTCTCACATTCACAGTATTGTTGATTATCATCCTGACTCACCGAAATTACAGATGCTTCCGGAGCTCTTTGAAATAATGCCGCAACAGAGTCTTTCACAATTTCCAAAACATTAGGGTTGGTCAAACATAATTGGGTAGGCAGTCTTTGATTTCCTCGTAACGCGTAATATTCTGGATGAGATTCGTAAAACACTTCCTCTGGCATAAAGCGATGAAATGTGTGCACCCGTGCTGCTGGCACGTAATAAGGGAACGCCTCGTTGGTCACTTTGTGTCGCTTTGCAAATTCTTTATTTTTATAAAAAAGTCTTGAATGCACGGTACGTGTAGCAATATCTGGTGTAAAACTATAGTTAATTGTATTGAGTGTGATGGTGGCGGAGGTTGGAATAGATTGCGCATTAGGAGCAAACCATTTACAACCAAGTAAGTCTTCTAGAAAAACGAATACGGCATTGGAAGTAGCTTCATCGGTACCACCGTAAATATAGATGTTTTTGTTTTCTGTTCGTATTTGGATTTCTTGTGGTGCTAAGTCATTTCCTTTGCTATTCCCCACATAAATTTTAGGGATATCCATGGTTTGCGAACTTTCTTCCACAACAGGTAATTTTGCACCACTTATTTTGTAAATAAATTCTTGTAGGGTAATAGCAGCATTGTATTCTGTTTCTGTTGCGGAACCCAAATGAACTATTTCATAGGTTGACGTTCCGTTTTTTGTTAGGAATATTTCATCGGTATTACAAGAAATACAAAGTAGACTTGATATGAGTAGTATAATAAATGCGATGTATTTCATGCGTAAAAGGATATTAATAAATACTGAGAGTTTTTCGATCGTTTATTGGTTCATACGTTCCGTCTGTAAATTAGGACAAGCTATAAACGTTAAACAAAAGGTAGTGAAAGGAACGTTGAATAAAAAATGCAATAGACCAAGGATATTCAAACACGTATAAACAACAGCGGACAAGTGTAAGTTTCAAGACAATAATTAGCGTTATCAAAAAACCCGCTTTTGGAAAGTTCCAAAAGCGGGTTTTTAAATAAAATATAACTACAAACAAGCAAAAAATACCTGTTGGTACTACCAACCTACATCATGCCCGGCATTCCGCCACCTCCGCCCATTGGCGGCATGGCAGGAGCATCTTCTTTAATGTCCGTTAAGGCACATTCGGTAGTTAAAATCATACCAGAAACAGAAGCGGCATTTTCTAAAGCTACTCTAGTAACTTTCTTTGGATCTATAATACCTGCCTTCATCATTTCAACATACTTTTCTGATTTGGCATCATAACCGTAATCTCCTTTTCCTTCAAGAATTTTGGCGATTACTACAGAACCTTCCCCTCCAGCGTTGGAAACTATCGTTCTTAATGGAGACTCAATAGCCCTAGCTACAATTTGTAGACCCGTAGCTTCATCCTCATTTTCAGTAACTACTTTTGCAAGGACAGATTTTGCTCTAACCAAGGCAACACCACCACCTGCAACGATACCTTCCTCTACGGCAGCTCTTGTTGCATGTAAAGCATCATCTACACGGTCTTTCTTCTCTTTCATTTCTACTTCGGAAGCAGCACCAACATAAAGAACGGCTACACCGCCGGCTAATTTTGCCAAACGCTCTTGTAATTTTTCTTTATCGTAATCAGAGGTAGTTGTTTCTATCTGAGATTTTATTTGGTTTACTCTTGTTTTGATATCCTTGCCAACACCACCGCCGTTAACTACGGTAGTATTGTCTTTATCTATCTGTACTTTTTCACAAGTACCGAGCATGTCAATAGTTGTATTGTCTAGGGAGAAACCTCTTTCTTCAGAGATTACCGTACCACCTGTTAGTATGGCGATATCCTCTAGCATGGCTTTTCTTCGATCACCGAATCCTGGTGCCTTGACAGCTGCAATTTTTAGGGAACCTCTTAATTTGTTTACTACCAAAGTGGCCAATGCTTCACCATCAACATCCTCTGCAATAATCAATAAAGGTTTTCCAGATTGTGCAACGGGCTCTAACACCGGAAGCAAATCCTTCATGGAAGATATCTTCTTGTCGAACAACAAGATGTAAGGACTTTCTAATTCGCAGACCATTTTTTCGGAATCTGTTACAAAGTAGGGAGAAAGGTAGCCTCTGTCGAACTGCATTCCTTCTACTACGTCAACGTATGTATCCGTTCCTTTGGCTTCTTCAACAGTGATTACACCTTCTTTACCAACTTTTCCGAACGCTTGAGCGATAAGATCACCGATATTTTCATCGTTGTTAGCTGATATAGACGCAACCTGTTTAATTTTCTCGGAAGAATCACCAACCTTTTTAGATTGCTTCGCCAAATCGGCAACAATAGCTTCAACAGCTTTGTCAATACCCCTTTTCAAATCCATAGGATTTGCACCTGCTGCAACATTTTTAAGCCCTTCTTTAACGATAGCCTGTGCAAGAACAGTTGCAGTAGTTGTACCGTCACCTGCCAAATCATTGGTTTTGGAAGCTACTTCCTTTACCATTTGAGCACCCATATTTTCTAAGGGATCTTCAAGCTCAATTTCTTTTGCTACGGTAACACCATCTTTAGTTACCTGGGGTGCCCCAAAAGATTTACTAATAATGACATTTCTCCCCTTAGGTCCCAATGTTACTTTTACTGCGTTCGCCAATGCATCGACACCTCTTTTGAGGCCGTCTCTTGCATCAATATCAAATTTAATTTCTTTTGCCATAATGAATTATGATTTTATTTTAATTCCCACGATTGCGGAAACTTGTTTTCAGTATTCTAAATAGTTTTTTTGATAATAAAATTCCTGATGGTACAGGAATAATTTTAAATGATTGCTAGGATATCACTTTCGCGCATCATTAAATAGTCCGTGCCTTCAAGCTTTAATTCGGTACCGGCATATTTTCCGTAAAGAACGGTATCGCCAACTTTAACAGTTACGCTTTCATCCTTGGTTCCAGGACCAACAGCAACAACTTTACCTTTTTGGGGTTTTTCTTTTGCAGTATCGGGAATATATATTCCGGAAGCAGTTTTGGTTTCAGCTGCCATAGGTTCTATAAGAACTCTATCTGCCAATGGTTTAATGTTAACTTTAGCCATAATTAATATAGTTTATATTGATTTATCGTTTACTCTAATGTGGCAGAAATTATGCCATTACTTAAAAACTGACATATTGTAAAATAAAAATGCCAGCTTGTCATTAAGCTGGCATTCCGTGTATGATAAAATTAAGTTTTTATAAACTATCTGTAGGTGTTACTTCCGGTACTATTTCAGGAGCTGCACCTTCCGGTAGGGTTTCAGGAACCGTAGTCTCTATGTCGTCTCCTTGCAGTAATTTAGAATCTACATCACCAAAATTACCTTTTAATGCTATATTGGAAGCAAGAATTAACAAGACAAGTATTCCAGCCAATGTCCATGTGCTTCTATCTAAAAAATCACCGGTTTTTTTAACGCCTCCAACGACTTGGCTTCCACCTCCACCAAATGAAGAAGATAGCCCACCACCTTTCGGATTTTGCACCATCACTACCAATACAAGTAAAAAACAAACTATGATAATAAGTATCAAGAATATGGAAAATGTACTCATTTTAAATCTCTATTTTCTGATTGAATTTTCTCTACCATTTTTAAACGGTCTGCAAAGAAACCACTTTTTTCCGGATATTTCAAACTTAAAATTTTGTAGGCCTGAATCGCTTTTTTGTACTTTTTTTGTTCAAGATATACCCGTGCCAAAGTCTCCGTCATAAGTTCATTGTTATCAAAAACGCTTGATTTTACCACATTTTCAGGAACTGGGATGTTCGTTTTGGGTATTATCTTGGGGTTTTGAGCAATAAACTTATCTATTCTTTCAAATTTTAGTTTTTGACCAGTACTTCGTTCTTTTAAATTCGTGTCCTTTCTTTTTTCTGGTACCGAGGTTTCGTTTTTTTGACCTCTCGGGTTTTTATTGGTTAATTGAAGCCACTCTGTAAACGAAAATTTTTCATTTTTGTCAAAATCAAGTGGTTCTCCCAGTCCTAGATTTTTAGAAGTTTCGCTACTAGGATGTTTTGAAATGAACAGTGCTGGATTCAATATATGTTCTGCATCCTTTTGGTCTTGCGGTAAGGGTTTGTCCTCTGATAGTTCTATTAGCGGTTTTTTTTCAACTACTTTAATCTCTTGATTTGGAGCTGTCCCTACTTCTGGTTTTAATGTGGTTTTTGGGGTATACTCCAAAAAGTCTTTAGCCGTTATAAAATCGAACAGTATATCACGATCGGTTGTGTAGGCGGCAGTTGTTTTGAGTGCCTTGTTGTATTTGTAACTGTGGAGGTTTTTAAGACCTTTAAGGTGCAGCGCCCTCGCAGCTTGAAAATAGGGATACTCCTTAAGAATGTCTTCCAATTGGTTTGTTTTCGCGGGATCTGCAACTTTTGCGGGATGTTCTAGGAGATAGGTAAAGTCCGATACTTTCATATTTGTTGGGCCTTCTTCGTTTTTAGTTACCAGTCTGCCAGCGAGGCATTAAAAATATCTTGCGTTAACCGTTCGAAAATTTCTGTATGAGCTTCACTTTTTATAGCGGCAAGCTGGGTATTTGCAGGATAGTCATAGAAGAAGGAAAAACTTTGGTCAAAATCCGCATCTTCTTTTGTTCTGTTGTAAAACCTGACTTTTACCCGAACGGATAAACGATTCTGCGCTGCGGTCTGTTGCGCGGTTGCAGACATGGGTGAAATTCGGTATTCGGTAATCTCCCCTTCGTAAAGCAGATCTGCATCTCCGTTGTTGACCAAATCCAAACTGGTTTGGTTTAAAATCCTGTCTTGTAGGGCCAAGGTAAAATCCCTATCCATTCCTGGCTCAAATATGGAACCTGGGCTTTGGGAGGCGTAGTTTTGAAAGTAATTTACTTGAAAGGTCGTTGCCGTTCCAACGCTGCCGCCGGTAAAGTTATACACGCCACAGCTGTTTAGGCAAAACACCAAGAAAATAAAACTGGTTATTTTTGGAATATTTCTCATATTATTTTTCAACTTTAAACCGTTACGGTAATGAGTTGTTTTAATTTCATCTAAATAGCTATAGATCATATTGCTTTATCTTCCTATAAAGCGTTCTTTCCGAAATACCCAGTTCGGCCGCGGCCGCTTTTCGTTTTCCTCTATTGCGTTCTAGGGATTTCTTAATCAATTCTATTTCTTTTTCGTGTAAAGATAAGGTCTCTTCTTCCTGTATTTCTTCGGCAAAATGATATTTATCTTCTGGTGAAGGTGTATTTTGCGTTTGTTCTTGTTTCGATTCCGGTAACTGTAGCACCTCCATTTCGGTTGCATCCTGCGTTTCTATATCGTCGTCGTCACCATAAATTTTTCTTATGAGGTTCTCGTTTTCGTCCTGTACTTTTTGGGAGTCGTTGTTCTTCAGTAATTCCATTGTCAACTTCTTAAGGTCGTTGAGGTCGCCCTTCATATCGAATAGGACTTTGTATAGAATTTCACGCTCACTACTAAAATCACTTTCGGATTTTGAATTTTTTATGACTGCGGGTAAATTACTTCCCGGGTCGGTAGGCAGGTAACTGTTCAATGTCGTCGAAGAAATTGCTCTTTTCTCCTCTAAAACCGAAATTTGTTCCGCAATATTCCTAAGCTGGCGTATGTTTCCAGGCCATCGGTATTTTAATAATAGTGCAATAGCGGCCTCGTCTAGCCGTATGGTTGGCATTTTATATTTCTGACTAAAATCGGAGGCGAATTTTCTAAATAACAAATGAATATCCTCCTTGCGCTCCCGCAGTGGCGGAATCTGAATTTCTACCGTACTTAATCGATAGTAAAGATCTTCCCTGAATTTTTCTTTTTTAATGGCCTCGAACATATTTATGTTCGTGGCCGCAACGATCCGTACATCGGTTTTCTGTACTTGGGAGGAACCTACCTTTAAAAACTCTCCGTTTTCCAATACCCGTAATAAACGCACCTGTGTGGTTAAAGGAAGTTCGCCTACTTCGTCCAAGAAAATAGTACCGCCATCCGCTACTTCAAAATAACCGCTTCTCGTTTGCGTAGCCCCCGTAAAAGCTCCTTTTTCGTGGCCAAAAAGTTCACTGTCGATTGTTCCTTCTGGGATAGCGCCACAGTTTACCGCAATGTATTTTGCATGTTTTCTATGGGACAGGGAATGGATGATTTTAGGTATGGATTCTTTTCCTACACCACTTTCACCAGTAACCAGAACGGATATATCTGTTGGTGCAACTTGAATCGCTTTTTCCAAAGCCCTATTGAGTTTAGGGTCTTGCCCTATAATTTCAAAACGTTGTTTTATGTTTTGTATGGCTTCCATGCTACAGTTGTCTTGATAATAATTTAAAACGGTCTAATTAATTATTTTTCGAATACCCGATTGCTTTCCCTATCAACGTTGCCGAGGTACACGAGTTCATTTGTACGTTTACAAAATCACCCACCTTATACATTTCCTTGGGGAAAACTACTACCGTGCTTTGTTGGTTTCTGCCCATCCATTCGTTCGGGTTTTTTTTCGAAGGTCCTTCTATTAATACCTCTTGTATTTTTCCTAGATGTTGTTCCGTCCTATATTTACAATGGCTTCTTTGGAGCGCAATAATTTCCGATAACCTTCTTTTTTTTATTGTCTCTGGTACATCATCTTCCATTTTTCTACCTGCCATGGTTCCTGGTCTTTCGGAGTACATGTACATATATCCAAAATCATATTTCACATAGTCCAGCGCCTTTAGGGTATCTTGATGATCTTCCTCTGTCTCGGTAGGGAAGCCAGCAATAATATCCTGCGAGATACCACAATTGGGAATTAGAGCCCTTATGTTATCTATTAGCTTAAAATATTCTTCAATGGTATGCAGCCTGTTCATGGCCTTAAGCATACGATTACTTCCACTTTGTACCGGTAAGTGGATATGGTTACAGATATTGGGGTGTTTGGACATGGTACGAATCACGTCCAAAGTCATATCCTGTGGATTGGAAGTTGAAAATCTAATACGCATTTTTGGTTGGGCTAAGGCTACCTTTTCCAATAGGTTAGAGAAATCTACTGCCGTTGCTTTTTGCATGGCACTTGCCTTTTCAAAGTCTTTTTTGAGACCCCCGCCATACCAGAGGTAACTATCTACGTTTTGCCCCAAAAGGGTAATTTCTTTAAAGCCTTTGTTCCATAAGTCGTTTACCTCTTCCAAAATGGATTGGGGATCTCGACTACGTTCCCTTCCTCTAGTAAAGGGGACAACGCAAAAAGTACACATATTATCGCAACCCCTGGTTATGGAAACAAAGGCTGTGACGCCATTGGTGTTTAAACGTACAGGTGAAATATCTCCGTAGGTCTCGTCTTTGGACAAGATTACGTTCACCGCATCCCTACCGGAATCCACTTCTTTTATAAGGTTGGTTAAATCCTTGTACGCATCTGGTCCAACGACCATATCCACTATTTTCTCCTCGTCCAGCAGCTTGTCCTTTAAACGTTCTGCCATACAGCCTAATACCCCTACCTTAAGATGTGGTCTGGTTTTTTTTACTTTATTGTATTCCGTTAAGCGTTTTCTTATGGTCTGTTCCGCTTTATCACGAATAGAGCAAGTGTTTACGAGGACCAAATCGGCCTCGTTCAATTCTGTCGTCGTATTGAATCCATCTTCTGCTAGTATGGAAGCAACCACTTCACTATCGGCAAAATTCATGGCGCAGCCATAGCTTTCTATATATAATTTACGTGTATTATTGGACTTTGAGTTTAAGGTCAAAGAAGTTCCTTGTTTTGTTTCGTCAATAATTTTTTCCATACGGCAACCCAACTTGTACTTATCAATAACGTGAAAGCAAAGATACCATTATATTCAAAAATATGACAAGTTGGCAGTGTAATTTAGTGTAAATTTAAGTTTTCGTCTTTTACGGATAAGATTGTATAGATTTAAATTACCAACAATGAATCTCGAAACTGTTAATCGAAGAATAGTAGAAAACCCGCTTTTAGATTTTGGTACTATTTTTAGTGCATCCATAGCATTATTTAAAAAAATATGGGTACAAGGGTTTATTACACTATTGCTCACTTTTGTTACGATACTGCCTTTTTATGTTATGATTTACATTCCCATGATAGCTGCTGGGATTACGGACCCTGAACTTTTACGAAGTGAGGAACCTCCTACCATGGTTGTCATAGGTATGCTAATCTTAATACCTGTTTTTTTTGTAGGGATAATGACCTTTGGTCTTGCGTTGAACGCAGCTTTTATGAGGATTTGCAAACAAAATGATGAAGATGCCTCTGTAAACGACGATTATTTTTATTTTTTTAAGCAAGGCCGTTTGGGTAAAGTCTTTACATTATCCTTATTGATATTGGGGCTTATCGTTTTAGGTTTGCTGGCCTGTGGTATAGGGATTTTTTACTTGGTGGTTCCGCTTTCTTTGATTCCTGCTTTTTTGGCTTTTAATGAAGAACTTTCTGCCATGGAAATAGTAAAAGCGAGCTTTACTTTAGGGAACCGAAACTGGTTGGTCATTTTTGGTCTGGTAATCGTGATGGGGATATTGGCGGAATTAGGTTTTATTATTTGTTGTATAGGAATTTTGTTTACGTCAATGCTGGCTAAAGTTCCTGTTTATTATATGTATAAGGATGGCGTTGGTTTTGAAAAAGAAATATAGCTATTGGCAGCTACGAGTCTATACTGCTTAAAATGATGCAAAAAAAGCGGGAATCCCAGATGGGATTCCCGCTTTTTTTGCATCTAGTCATTTCTATTATTCCGAAGTAATCATTTTTATACCCTCTTTGTCAACCTGGTCGTTGATAACCTTAGTTTGTTTTTGAATTAATGAGGTTAGTGTGCTTATTTCTTTGTTTAATTCTTGCGTAGCTTCTTTAAAAAATTGTTGCGCTTGTTGTGTGGGAGGGTAATCTCCTCTTTGTGAATCTGCCATTAGAAATGCAATCCTGTTATTTATACGTATTCCATAGTTCAATGGGTCTTGCCTACTTTGGTTTTTGGTCATGTGAATATTGTTTTCGATTACCGATA
>CAZUIE010000128.1:7377-11564 GCA_964620945.1 uncultured Maribacter sp. | reverse complement strand
CCCACAGCATCGTTGGCCTATACCGGTACTTTGGTCTGGGACAAACCACCACCGGCACCTGGCGTCAACTATTCTATCATCCCGTATGTGTTAGGCAATGTATCCCAGGACCTAGAAGCCAATGGGAATCCAGAATATGAGGTAAAAGTAGGCGGTGATGTAAAATTCAGTCTAACGTCTTCCCTTAATTTGGATTTAACCGTTAATCCTGATTTTTCACAAGTGGAGGTGGATCGGCAAGTCACCAATCTAGACCGTTTTGAACTATTTTTTCCGGAACGACGACAGTTTTTCCTTGAGAACAGCGACCTGTTTGCCAATTTTGGATACGACAACATCCGTCCGTTTTTCTCACGTAGGATAGGCTTAGGTGTCCCCATACAGGCAGGCGCACGTATAAGTGGTAATTTGAACGATAAGTGGCGCGTAGGTCTTTTGAATATGCAAACCGCCAGTGTAGATGCTACAGGTCTCCCAAGTCAAAATTTCGGGGTGCTATCGCTACAACGGAAAGTATTTAAGCGATCTAACATTGGATTAATGTTGGTGAACAAACAATCCCTGAACTATCCTAATGAAAGTGATTCGATACAAACTGTTTTTCCAAAATTCAATAGGAATTTAGGTGTAGAGTATAATTTAGCTTCCTCCAACAACCTTTGGAACGGAAAGGCCTTTTTTTTAAAATCCTTTGGACCGGAGCAGCGCGGAAATGGGGTTACGCAAGCGATGAACATTGATTATAATAGCAGAAAATGGAATTGGGGCTTTAAACAAGAATGGGTGTCGGAAGATTACACGGCGGAAGTGGGTTTTGTGCCGCGGACCGGTTATGTGAGCTTGAGTTCTTCCGTAGGTCATATTTTTTTTCCACAAAGTAGTAAACTGGTAAGTCACGGACCGCAATTGAACTTCAATTACTTCTTTAACGAGTCATTTCAGCAGACAGACCGCACCAATTTTTTGGTCTATAATTTTGATTTTAGAAACCGTAGTAATCTATTATTCTTTGTGTCCGATGATTATGTGGAACTGCTTGCTCCTTTTGATCCTACCAGATTAGGCAAGGAACAGCTCGCAACGGGAACCAAGCACAACTGGAATTCCTTTGGATGGGAATTTAATTCCAGACCACAGAGTGTATTCACCTATAATTTTGAGGGTAGGTTAGGGGGCTATTATTTAGACGGTAAACGCACCAGTTTATCAACGGAGTTGGGATACCGTTTTCAGCCCTATGTAAGTTTGAGCGCAAATGTCAACTATAACCATATTAGTTTACCGGAACCCTGGAACATATCACAATTTTGGCTCGTTGGTTCTGAAGTAGATATTACTTTTACCAATACCGTGTTTTTCTCCAACCTTTTCCAATATAATGAGCAGACAGGCAACCTTAATGTGAATTCTCGGTTTCAATGGCGCTATAGTCCCGCATCCGATCTATTCTTGGTCTATACGAACAATTATTTTATCACCCCTTTTGAAGGTCGTAATTGGGGCCTTACCTTGAAGTTCACCTATTGGTTGAACAAGTGATGATTTGAATTAGAAGGTTACCTGTATAAAAAATGGAAAAATTAGCATGGAATACCAAAGGAAATATAGCCGTTTTAATCATGGCTGCAGGCCAGTCTTCCCGGATGAACGGAATTAAACAATTACTACCCTGGAAAGGGACCACGCTATTACAACATACCATAAATACCATACTCGATATTCAGAAAGACAAGGTATTTGTGGTACTGGGTGCGAATGCCAATATCATTGAGGAAGCACTAACATTATCCTCACAGCCTATTACGTGCATTACAAACGAAACGTGGCAAAACGGACTAGGAAGTAGTATTGCGCGTGGCGTAGCCCACATTCTAAAACAAGAACAAGATATCGATGGAATTTTAATCTGTCTGGCAGATCAACCTTTACTCACCAGTAGCTATTATAAGGAATTAATACGTGTGTTCACATCAAATGAGGTACCTATTGTAGCTACACGATACCCAAATAAATCGGGTGTTCCTGCTATTTTTAAAACGGAAATAGCACAAGAATTAATACATTTGAAAGAAGATCATGGTGCAAGGTACATGATGTCTAAATACAAGGAAACATTACTCGCATTGGACGCGGGTGACCAGATAGTGGATATAGACACACCCGAAACCTACAAAAGAATATACAAACAGCATAATAAAAGTAAAGAATGAACCGTAACAGCTTAGTGAAGTGCAGTAACCTTTTTCTTATAACCAGTAGCATGGCAGTGTCTTCGGTGTTAGGGCAAGAAATGAGTTTTGAAGAGTATAATCCAACATCTACCTTGGTGGTTCCAGGTAAGGAAATTACACAGGCCAAGTTTCGGTTTATAGACATTCACAGCCATCAACGCGACATGTCCGTTGAAAAACTGACAAGTTTACTTGCCGATATGGAAGCGCTCAACGAAGGTATTATGGTAAACCTGAGCGGTGGATCTGGGACGAGTTTAACCGAAAAAGTAGAAAACATAGAAAAAAGTTTCCCGAACCGTTTTGCTGTATTTGCCAATGTCGATTTTGAGGGTGTAGGAACCGCGGATTGGGGTAAAAAAGCAGCTAAGCAATTAGAAGAAGATGTAAAGAACGGGGCGAAGGGACTTAAAATATTTAAAAGTCTTGGCCTGCGTTATACCGATATCAACGGAAATAGGCTTGCTATTGATGACAATCGCCTAGACCCCATATGGGCTAAATGTGGAGAATTAGGAATTCCTGTGCTCATACACGCTGCAGATCCAAAATCGTTTTGGGACGACATGGATAGTAAAAATGAACGATGGTTGGAGCTAAAGACACGACCCAGAAGAAAACGCTCCGCTACAGATCCTGCACCTTGGGAGCAAATTATAAAGGAACAGCACACGGTGTTCAAAAAGCATCCAAACACCAACTTTATTAATGCGCATATGGGTTGGTATGCAAATAACCTAGGGAAGCTAGGTGCGCTTTTAGATGAAATTCCGAATATGTATGTAGGGATTGCCGCAGTTATAGCCGAGTTGGGAAGACAGCCTCAATATGCAAGAGCATTTTTTATAAAATATCAAGATCGCATCCTTTTTGGTAAGGATAGTTGGAAGCCAGAAGAATTCCCCACCTACTTTAGGGTATTGGAAAGTAATGATGAGTACTTTCCGTATTATAAAAAGTACCATGCTTTTTGGGCCATGTATGGGCTTAACCTACCGGATGAAGTGCTCAAAAAAGTATATTATAAAAATGCACTTAAAATCGTTCCGGGATTGGATGCGTCGCTGTTTGAATAAGAATATCTACTAGTTTCAATACGTTTGAACGTGCTTGCTACTACCTTTTTCAAGGTCTTAAAAACTACTATAAGATATTTTTGGTTTTAAAAGATATGGTGTCTTTTTTCCTTTTGTTAACCTTGCTGTTTTTTAATTTAGGTAGTGTATGTTATAAAAATAAAAAACATAACACACTATATTTGAAACAGTTGTGCCTCATTTTTAAAAAAAAGGTCTGCTGAATGTGATTTTTATGGTGATATGGATACCTATTCACAAAACCGAAGCACTACATGGCCAGGGAGACGGAATTCACAAAATTAATTCAAGAGCATCAAGGCTTACTCATGAAGGTTGCTTCGGTGTACACCAACACCATTCCAGATCGAGAAGATCTCTTTCAAGAAATTGTATATCAGCTGTGGAAGTATTTTGACTCCTTTAGAGAGGAATCAAAAATTACTACTTGGATGTACCGGGTAGGGATGAATACAGCAATTACCCATTTGAAAAGATCAAAAAGAGTAACTACCACAGGAATGATATCAAAAGCAATGGAGTTGGGTGCCACTTCTGATGACGCAATCTACGAAGAGCGCCTGGCCCTGTTACATACCTACATTCAAAATTTGAATCAATTAGAAAAAGGGCTGATGCTTTTACTTTTAGAAGGTAAACCTTATAGCGAAATAGCAGAAATAACGGGATTGTCGGCTTCTAACGTAGGAACTAGAATCTCCCGTATTAAAAAGAAATTAAAAAAAACTATCGTTAAAACCTAGGATTATGGAACTAGAAGAACTACAACTAGCGTGGACCCAAATGGGGAAGGAACTGGCAGCTCAAAAGCAACTTACAAATACCATTATCATGGAGATGACAAAGGCCAAGTATAGGA
>CAZUIE010000128.1:5517-7277 GCA_964620945.1 uncultured Maribacter sp. | reverse complement strand
TTGTTAAAGGATTTAAAGGAATAATTGGTTATTCGGTTAATTTTTTTTGAATATAGTTCAGTATGAGCATCCAATTCATTTTGAGTAGGAGGGAAGCCGTAGGCACGTTATCATCTGCTATGGCCGAAATAATAGCTTCGTGTTGGTTATCCGATTTGTTATAGAAAGAATCGTCTTGCATAAACGCACGTTCGTAAAAGAATACCCTTGTTTTTAAATCGTGCAGTAACTGTAGCGCCAGCTCATTCTCAAAACCTTCGGTCAATAGTCTATGAAATTCCATATCGGCCTGTATTCGCGTAATGGCGTCAGAGGCATTTTCAAATACCTCTTGTTGGGCTTTTAAATTGGTGATGTCAGCGTCGTTAAACGCTCTATTTTCAATAGCCATCACCTCTAAACTAGCGACAAGATCATAAAGGTCTTCGGCTTCTTTCACATCTAATTCCGCAATAACAAAACCACGATTAGGCACTGCCTTAATAATGCGTGCCTGCTGCAATTGTGCTAACGCCTCCCGTATGGGCGTAACACTTACATGTAACTCCCTGGATAAGGCAGCCAAGTTTATTGTTTTTCCTAAGTCTAGCGCACCCGATGTCATTTCTTTTAAGAGGTAATTACGCACCTGGTCGCGTAGATTTAGTTTTTTGCCCATAAGGCAAATATACTAAATCGTATACGATTACAGCTATGTTAAAATACGGGTAAATAGCTAACCTAAAGTTTAGACACACACTAAAGTCTTTCATTTTGCGTTAACAAGCTAGCAATTAATTATGATAATTATGAAAAATGTACTAGTTACGGTTAAAAACACATGTGTAATACTCCTTATTGCATCTTTTGCTATAAGCTGTAGTACCGATGAATCCGATAAGGATGGTGCACTGGATACCGACGCGTTAACGGCCCAGGAAGTGCAATTGGTCCTAGAATCGGACCAGCTAGCCAGTGCAGCAGACCAGGTACTATCAGAGTTATTCTTAAACAATGGTGCAGCCGGTAAAAATAGTCTTGCAAACGATTGTTATGTAGCGGAATATACGAACACGGGGTATAGCGTAACATTCAACAACTGCCATTTAAACGGTACCAATAATGTGAACGGAAGCTTGGTCGTTACCTACGATTTTAACTCCGAAAGTGCATCTTACAGCGTTGCTTATACTAATTTTTACGTAAATGAAGCCGTATTGAACGGTACTAGAACAATTCTGTTGTTAGGTAATACGAACGAAAACGCCCTTTCATATACGGTGACCAGTGATATGAATTTGGTGCTTGCAGACGGGACGAATGTCTCAGAAAATGGAGAACGTGTATTCGGCTTTACGATTGGAGAAAACATCGAGGATATCGCAATTACCCTTACGGGGAACTGGAATTTAACTGCCGGAAGCGATGCGTATACGATAAGCGTAATCAACGCGCTACAAACCAAGGTAGGCTGTACCTACGTAGCCGAAGGATTACTAGGTTTGGATAAAAACGGATTAGCCATTACGGTAGATTTCGGAGATGGTACTTGTGATGCTTTCGCAACCATTACCTACCCTAACGGTACCAAGGAAGAAGTATCCTTAAGGGATTAAACGTAGGGGCAGCAAGAAGGCTCTAATTACGCTGTTTTGAGCTTCTAGCATATAAATACTATTTAAACAGTAGAGAGTAAAGGAATCGTGCCAACATGGTATTATTCCTTTATTTTTTTAATCCCCGACAATGCTCTTAGCTAACTGGCTATATTTTCGTTGTTC
>CAZUIE010000128.1:0-5417 GCA_964620945.1 uncultured Maribacter sp. | reverse complement strand
TACGGTATACTTACCGCTAATTATGCCTTAAAATTCAAATACATAATGTATCTTTGTTACCGTTAAAAAGGGATGCAGAATAATCTTGCAATGACCTTAAGGATTTCCAAATAGTATAGCTATAACTATTTATTTGTCATTATCTACAGGCACCAGTGTACTTCGTTTTCTCTTCTAACAAAGGATATTTAAAAATTTAAAATTACGAATGGCAAAATCGCAACAAACATTTAACAAAACAGAAAAAGAAAAAAAGCGTTTAAAGAAACGTGAAGAAAAAAGGAAGAAAATGCTTGCCAGAAAGGCAGAGAAAAAAGAGGATGGAACCTCGGGAATTCCCTTGGCCTATGTAGATTTTAACGGAAATCTAGTGGATACCCCACCCGATCCGTCCATGAAGGTAGAGATTGAAGCTGAGGATATTGTATTGGGTATTCCTAAGAAAGAAGAAGGAGATGTAGAGGAGTTTGATCCTGTAAGAAACGGAAAAGTTTCTTTCTTTGATTCTTCCAAAGGATTTGGTTTTATTATCGATTCGGAAAATAATGAAAAATACTTTGTTCACGTAAGCGGACTCATTGATGAAATTTTCGAAAACGACAAAGTATCTTACGAATTAGAAAAAGGCATGAAAGGTATGAATGCCGTTCGTGTTAAGAAAATAGCATAGCAGTTAGTCGGTAACGCATTCAAATACTATGGCCAAGCGAAACACACTTCTTATCGTATTGGCCTTTTTTGCAATTTATGTCATTTGGGGAGCTACGTATCTTCTCAATAAAATTGCGGTAACGGAACTCCCGGCATTTATGCTGGCAGGAACACGCTTTGTGGTAGCGGGCCTTCTCATTTTTGGTATTGCTAAAGTCTCCGGTCGTTCTCTGAAAATTACCAAAGCACAGTTAATCAACACTAGTATTGCCGGTTTCCTATTCCTTACCTTCGGAAATGGAGTTATTGTATGGGCCTTAAACTATGTAGATAGTGGTTTTGCCGCACTCGAGGTCTCCGCACAGCCCTTGGTTGTACTCCTATTGATGCGTATACTTCAAGGTAAAAAAATACAACTCATGTCGCTTATTGGAGTAGGCTTGGGCTTTCTTGGTATTTTCCTTTTAGTAAGCCAAAAGCAGATTATTAATGAAGAAGGAGCAGTGCTAGGCATGCTCCTTATTTTTGCCTGTATGATTAGTTGGGCATATGGTAGTTTGTTTGTTGGGAAGGCGGACTTACCCGCTAACTACTTTGTGAACACAGGGTATCAGATGTTTACTGGTGGCATTTTAATGTTCTTAGTTAGTTTGCTATTAGGTGAGCAGTGGATTTCCCCATTCGCATGGAGTACGCCTGTACAATGGTCCATGTTCTTGTTGATTATATTCGGTAGTATTGTTGCCTTTACTTCCTTTAATTATTTACTGCGTGTTGTTTCACCAGAAAAGGTGGCAACATCCTCCTACGTGAACCCGATAATAGCGATGCTTTTAGGTTGGTACTTTTTACAGGAAGAAGTTACGACACAGTCCGCCATTGCTGCCCTAGTTTTACTTACCGGTGTCTATTTTATTAATACGAAGAAAAAACTAACGCTATTCTCTAGGTTTTCTTCTGCAAAACCTAAAGCCTAAACCAAAACTTCCGATAAAGGAACAACAGCGCCCTCGGGTAAGCCATCTAAGGTAATTGCCCCAATGCGTACACGAACAAGCCTTACCGTAGGGAATCCTACAGAAGCGGTCATTTTACGTACTTGACGGAACTTTCCTTCGGTAACACGAATGGAAATCCAAGAAGTAGGCCTGTGAACACCAATACGCAATTGCCGATGTGAAGGCGGTAAAAATGTTGGTGGCACTATCCTTTCCGCTACACACAACCTTGTAGTATAGCTTTTTCCGTAGAGACCTATAGCTACGCCATTTTGTATTTGTTCTATAGCATCATCCGTAATAACGCCATCTAGTTGTGCATAATATTCTTTTTCTACACCACTACTATTAATGTGATCACTGAGCTTACCATCGGTAGTTAAGAGTAGTAACCCTTCTGATTTTTCATCTAAACGGCCAATAGGCATAGTGCCTTCTGTAAACGGATACAATTCCGACAAAAATCTTTTATTTCGCAATTGTCGCTTTTCCCCAGAGGTAAACTGACTTAAAAACCCAAAGGGTTTATATGCTTTATAATGATAGTGCTTCCTTTCCATAGCCAAAGATGCAAAGTTACAATAGCATTAAATAATGGGCATGCAGTTCTATTTAAGTTTTGTTGATTACATTTAGGCTATCTATTTATTGTTCATAAAAACTAACGCCAGTGTTTACTACAAACGTACCTAAAACTGTTCTTTGCCTCCTTACCTCTATTTTTATTTCTTCCCTTGTTTTTTCGCAAGGTTTTGAAGGATATTATCGTTTCCCGGATATTCATAACAATACGCTTGTATTTTCTGCAGAAGGGGATTTGTGGACCGTACCGTTGCAAGGGGGGTTGGCACAGCGCCTTACTTCCCATCAAGAAGAAGAACGTTTCGCGGTGTTTTCACCAGATGGAACTCAAATTGCGTTTTCTGCGAGTTATGAAGGACCTACCGAAGTATACACCATGCCAATTAATGGTGGCTTGCCCGTACGGTGGACCTATGAAGCTGATGCTTCCGTTGTAAATACATGGACTACTGATGGCAAAGTCGTTTATCAAACACGAGCATTTGCTAAAGTTCCGGATAATCAATTGGTCACGATAAACCTAGACACCAAAGAAAAATCGAGAATTGCTCTAGCTCAGGCAAGTGAAGCCTCTTTCGATGATACAGGTAATACCGTATACTTCGTTAGGCCAGCGTATCATCGTAATGTGACCAAAAGATATAAGGGCGGTACGGCTAGGCAATTGTATAAATTTACAAACGGAAGCGCTGAGGCTATAAAATTAACCAATGACTATACAGGAGAAAGTCACCATCCAATGTGGTCAGAAGGTAGAGTTTATTTTATATCCGATAGGGACGGCACCATGAATATTTGGTCAATGGACGATACCGGAGGTGACCTAAAACAACATACGACCCATTCCGAATTTGATGTGCGCTATGCCAATATTTCAAATGGAAATCTGGTATATCAAATGGGGGCGGACCTTTGGCACTATAATATTGCCTCAAATAAAGCGATTAAGATTAGCATTCAATTGGTATCGGATTTGGATCAACTCAGGGAAAAATGGGACGACAATCCCATGCAGTACGTTACTTCTGTCCACCCAGATGCAAAGGGAGAGTACGTGGTGATTACCGCTAGAGGTAGGGTATTTGTTGCTCCGGCAAAAGACGGTCGGTTTATTTCTTTTACAGAAAATAAGAGTGTTCGGTTTAGAGATGCAGTTTTTTCGTCTAACGGAAAGGACATTTATACGTTATCTGATGAGACCGGTGAGTTCGAATTCATTAGTATGCCATCAAATGGTATGGGCAGTCATAAACAAATCAGCAAAGATGGTGATGTGCTTCGGTTTAGAGGAATGCCCTCCCCAGACGGGCGGTGGATTGCGTATTCCGACTTAGAAAACAACATGTATACGCTTGACATTAAAAATGGTATAAGCAAAAAAATATCAACGAACCAAGAAGGCATCTCGGAATATGAATGGTCCCCAGATTCTAAATGGCTAGCCTTTGTGCAGACTGCGGCGAATACGATGGATCAGATCAAGATTTATAATGTAGCTTCGGGAACTTCCTTTGACCTTACCACGGATAGGGCGAACAGTGTAAATCCTAGATGGAGTCCGGATGGCAAATTTATTTATTTCCTATCAGATCGGAGTTTTACGTCCCTGGTCAGAAGTCCATGGGGTACTAGACAACCGGAACCCTATTTTGATGCTAGTGAAAAACTATATCATATCGCTTTGCAAAAAGGTACAAGATCACCTTTTAGGGAAGCGGATGAGCTTGAGATAGTTTCTAAAGAAATGAATACCGATGACAATACTACAAAGAAAGGTAAAAAAGATACCGATAAGGCTAAGGAAAAATCTGTGGTCGTAGCTATTGATCAAGACGGTATCAAAGAACGTTTGCAAGAAGTACCGATCAAGGCAGGTAATTATAGCCAACTAGCAGTAAATTCAGAAGCAATATATCTCGTTTCCAGCGAAACTGGAATTGATGCCAAAAAGCATTTGTCCGTTTTAAAAATAGAAAATGAGGATGTAAAACTACAAACGATGATTACCGATTTGGATAGTTATGAGTTAACCGGCAACGGAGAAAAACTGTTGGTTTTAAAACAAAAAAGCATGTACATGGTGGAGGCCGGTACGAGCGAAATTAAGGACATTTCAGAACATAAGATTGATGTAAGCGGATGGCGTTTTGCCATAACACCTAAAGAAGACTGGAAACAGATCTTTACAGATGCTTGGCGCATGGAACGTGATTATTTTTATGATAAAAATATGCATGGTGTGGATTGGGATGCGATGCATGCCAAATATTTACCTCTAGTAGATCGGGTGACTACCCGTAATGAATTATCGGATCTCATTGGTCGTTTTGTCGGGGAACTATCGGCATTGCATACCAGTGTACGCGGAGGTGATATGCGAAGTGACAAAAAGAATATTGCGGTTGCCAGTTTGGGAGGCGAATTTAGCCGTGATGTAGAAAACGATGGGTATCGCATCGACTATATTTATAAGGTAGACCCTGACTATCCGGATGGTAGGTCTCCGTTGGACGACCCTTATTTAGATGTTCGTACCGGTGATATTATAACCAGTATCAATGGTGTTCCCGCTTTGTCAGCCATCGATATTGGGGAACTTATTCGAAACCAAGTAGGCAAACAAGTGAGATTGAAGATTAAGCGGAATGCTGTCTCTCGGGATATAATTGTAACCCCAATTGCCTCTTCATATGACCTTCGTTACAGCGACTGGGAATATGGCAAACGTTTAGAAGTCGAAGAAAAAGGTAAGGATGAAATTGGGTACCTACACCTTCGTGCTATGGGTTCCAATGATATTAACCAATTCTATCGGGAGTTCTATCCTGTTTTTAATAAATCAGGATTAATTGTGGATGTACGTTATAATTTTGGTGGGAATATTGATAGTTTTATCTTAGAAAAATTACTTAGAAAAGCTTGGATGTATTGGAAAGCAAGGGCCGGTGAACCGTATTGGAATATGCCTTATGCTTTTAGAGGCCATATAGTTGTGCTTGTTAATGAAAATACCTATTCCGATGGGGAAGCCTTTGCAGACGGTTTTAAAAAACTTGGTTTGGGAACCACTATTGGAACGCGCACATGGGGCGGAGAAATATGGCTTAATAGTGACAATAGATTAAGTGACAATGGCCTGGCACGAGCACCTATGATGGGCGTTTACGGAGATAACGGAGAATGGTT
>CAZUIE010000127.1:0-11840 GCA_964620945.1 uncultured Maribacter sp. | reverse complement strand
TGGTAAACCCGCTTAGCGGAGACTTATCAATTTTACGAAAGAATTCTATCTTTTCCGCATTGGAAATTGCAGCGTATAACATCAATAGAAAAAGGCATAACTTAAGCCTATTTGAGTTTGGAAAAACGTACCATACCAGAGACGAAAATCGAGTTGAGGAAAAATTCTTAAGTATTTTATTGAGTGGAGCAACTCATGCGCCTAGTTGGACTGGGGCTGCAACTCCTACTGGTTTTTTTCAATTAAAAACAATTGTAGAAACTGTTTTGAGTAAATTAGGCATAAAAGATAGCGTAAGTCAACCAGATACATCAGGCTTCTTTAGCGAGGGGCTTTCTTTGGTAAAAGGTCCAATGACTTTAGTTTCATTTGGCCTAGTTAAAAAGGCAGTGTTAAAACCATTTGATATTAAGCAAGATATTCTTTTTGCAAATTTTAATTGGGACCTTCTCCTAAAATTAATGAATAAAAAGGGAATTGTATATACTGAAATTTCCAAATATCCAGAGGTTAAAAGGGATTTTGCTTTGCTACTTGATCAGTCGGTGACATTTAAGGAAGTTTATGAACTTGCTAATAAAACCGAACGTAAACTGTTAAGAGATGTAAGTCTTTTTGATGTATATGAGGGTGACAAGTTACCAAAAAGTAAAAAGTCATACGCTATAAGCTTTACTTTACAAGATGACACTAAAACTTTGACAGACAAGCAAATAGAAAAAATAATGTCAAAGTTGCAAAAAAGCTTTGAAAACGACCTTGGTGCGGGGTTAAGGTAAAAGTGTTAATTATTATAGTGACGCAACAGGAAGAAAAATGCTATCAACTTCGTGGATAACCCCATTACTTTGTATGGTATCGGCTATTACTATCTTAGCTTTGTTACCATACCTATCCGTTAATATAATGTCAATCCCTTTCATGGTTGCCGTAATCTTTTGCCCTTGTATTGTAGTAAAACTTGCTTTTCCACCTCCTCGAGACATAGCTCGTAAAATAGCCGAGGCCGAGAGTCTTGCAGCTACGATATGACAGGAGAGAATTGACTTTAACTCTTTTTTATTTCTAGGATCCATTAACCAATCGGTAGTAACTTCCGAAAGCTTTTCAAAAGCGGTATTAGAAGGTGCGAATACAGTAAACTGACCATTGTATCCAAGTACTTTATCCAAATCAGAAGCCCGTAATGCAGAAAGCAAGGCACTATGCCTATTTGATGTTTCAGCCTTAGTAAGAAGAGACTTCTGCGGGGTCAAAACATAGTTGGATACCAACGGTAAGGTTTGTGTAAATAAGGATTCTTGAGCGTTTGAGACTAGAGCAAATAACAATACGCATAGAGACACAGGGGATGTCCATTTTTTCATAAAAGTGGTTATGTTCGGTTCGGGGCGAAAGGTTAAACTATTCCATGAACGGTTAACTTTCATCGTCAATATACAATCAAACTGGTGTGTAGCATAATTTCAGGGTTATGATATTATATTTTTAACGAAATATTAACAATTTGAAAGATTAAACAAAATTTTATTGAAGTCATTTATTAGGTAACTTTGATACCATTGCTAAAAAAAAAGAAAAATATGTTCCTAGAAAAAACAAACATTCAGAAAAAGTTAGCTGATGAAAAAGCTAAAAATCCAATTGGTGAACAACAAGTTTTGGATGAAGTGTTTGCAATCCTAAAGGATTTGGATGTTCAAGATAGCCGAATCAAAAAAAGTATTTCCAACGGAGGTGGAGCTTCGACAAATAATTTTGAATTTGATTTATTAGAAACATCGAGAATATTTCACATTACGGATATCAAAAATATTTGTATCGATTATCGCTTGCGTTTTTTGGATTCTCGCTATTTTAAAGGGGAAATACCGGAAGAAGGCATTTCTGAAATTAAATCGCTAGAAAAAAATCATGGTATAGAATTGAAAGGCTTCAAGATAATCGCTCCATCAAAACTGTTTAAGTTAGAGGACAAGGACGACCCTTTATTGTTCGCACCTATTGGTAACGGATATTTCTACTTGATTCATCAATGGGGCAACGACCTACATCCACTACGAAAAGCATTAATGTGGCCGTTCAAGAATGTGGTAAATCTTGCAATGGTGGTGTTTGCTATCAGTTTTTTAGTTACCATGATGGTACCGGAAGGCTTGTTCTCAAAATCTAGCTCATCAGCAGAATTTTGGATACTTTTTTTCTTTATGTTTAAGTCTATCGCTTCAGTCGTAATTTTTTATGGCTTTGCCGCAGGAAAAAACTTTAATCCTGTTATATGGAACAGTAAGTATTTCAATGCGTAATAATTTGGGATTGGCTTAGCTTAGTTATCAGGAACGATTAGGAAGGGAACATCCGCTACATCTAGATTGTCAACGAATTTCAAATTTGGAGCTGGCGTTACCCTTATAATTCCGCCGCCTTGGGCCAAATTCTTTTCGTATCCTATAAGAATAAGATTGTTGGCATTATCAAAACTAACTGTTGTAGCCGATTTAATATCGTACTCCACCTTAACTTGTGCTTCGTTTAAAAAATTTTCGAAATAATAAAGTACGGTACTGTTTTTGTCAAAATCGTGCATAGCGGTCATCGTCTCATTCTGTTCTGTCAACGAATCCTTTCTAACATAGTACATATTTCCATTTGCGTCAAAGGAATTGTTTTCGGAGGTATAGAAATGAGGCTGGCTGCCAGATGCATATCTAGTAAAGCTAGCTTCTAACGTTTTACTATCCAATATTGTATGGGAATTTGGATAGCTTACAACAATATCTCCGTTAGCCTTTTTAAAAATAGTCCCTACGTCAAATCCTAGATCCATTTCTAGCATTTCTGTGTTCTCTTTAAAATCAAGAACGGTAAGTGCATTTTTTTCGGTTAGGTTCTCGTCCGATGTTAGCACATAAAGACGGCTATCGGATGCCACTAATTTTATTGGTTTTTTATTGAATTCATAATCCTCGTATTCGCTCGTGTCCAAATCGACACCTCTAACAAAAAATGACTGTTCTTTAGATTCCATAGTTACAACATAGGACAGAAAAATCATGTTAGCTTGTCCTGTAATTGCAGTTACACTCAGTTGACAAGAAGATAAATCAGAAAACATAGGTAAAGAAAGCTCGGCCCTATCTTTTAAATCATACAAAACCAAATTACCACCACAATCATCCGTATTCTGATAGGACATAAGCATAAACCCATCTCTAAATAGCTGGGAAGATGCACTGGTTGTAAATTGGAAGCTTTTGGTATCAGTAAGAGAAAGACCCTCAGAAGTTGATGCGATATTTTTAGTGTAGATTCCTATGGAATTGGACAATACAACATAGTAATCAACAGGCCGTATTATAAGTTCATCACTTTGTGAAATAGAATTGTTTGTTTCACTGCAACCCAATACAATAGCGCCCAAAAATATACCAACTAATAATTTCCAGGTTTCCATGAGGTATGTATTTGGTTAACCTATGAGCTAAACCGGAACAGTATACATCTTGACCCTCTGCTCCTTTAATGCCTTATCAGACATGTATTCATCAAACGTAGAATAGCGGTCTATATTGCCTTTTGGAGTCAGCTCTATAATCCTATTTGCCACAGTTTCAGCGAATTCGTGATCATGGGTTGTAAAGAGTACGGTACCTTTAAAGTTCTTTAACGAGTTATTAAAGGCTGTAATACTCTCCAGATCCAAATGGTTTGTTGGTTCATCTAGCATGAGCACGTTAGCCCTTAACATCATCATCCTACTCAACATACATCTCACCTTTTCCCCTCCGGAAAGTACGGTGCATTTTTTTAATGCTTCTTCACCACTAAAAAGCATTTTACCCAAAAAACCTCTGATGTATACTTCTTCCCGCTCTTCTTCTGTTGTAGCCCATTGGCGTAACCAATCTACCAGATTGATATTTTGCTCAAAATAATGGGAATTATCGGCAGGAAGATAAGATTGGGTAGTAGTAACACCCCATTGGAAAGTTCCGCTGTCCGCTTGCCGCTTGTTGTTTATAATCTCATAGAAAGCAGTTGTTGCTCTTGAGTCTCTGGATATTATGGCTATTTTATCTCCTTTGGAAAGGTTAATATTGACCTTATCAAATAACAGCTCACCTTCCTCCGTGGTTGCCGAGAGTCCATCAATATTTAATATTTGGTCTCCTGCTTCTCTGTCCCTATCAAATATGATGGCAGGATACCTTCTGCTGGATGGTTTTATATCGTCTATTTTTAGTTTGGACAACATCTTTTTCCTCGAAGTGGCCTGTTTACTTTTAGCTACGTTTGCACTAAATCGCATAATGAATTCCTGAAGTTCCTTTGCTTTTTCCTCCGATTTTTTGTTTTGTTGTGCTCGCTGTCTGGCGGCTAATTGACTGCTTTCGTACCAGAAAGTATAATTACCCGAATATAGGTTTAGTTTACCAAAATCTATATCTCCGATATGGGTACACACCGTATCCAGAAAATGACGGTCATGTGAAACTACGATTACCGTATTCTCATAAGCTGCCAAGAAGTTCTCCAACCAATTTATGGTTTCGTAATCCAAATCGTTGGTAGGCTCATCCATTATCAAAACATCGGGGTTCCCAAAAAGAGCTTGGGCCAATAACACCCTTACTTTTAGTTTGGAATCCATATCGGACATAAGCGTGTAGTGCTGATCGTCGTTGATGCCAAGGTTAGATAATAAAGAAGCAGCATTGCTCTCCGCATTCCATCCGTTCATCTCCTCGAACTGTACTTGCAACTCCCCTATTCGCTCAGCATTCTTATCATCGTAATCTGCGTATAAAGCGTCTATCTCCTTTTTTATTTCATATAAAGGCTTATTTCCTTTAACCACGGTTTCCAAAACAGTAAAAGCATCGGAAGAATTATGATTTTGCTCTAGAATGGACATTCTTTTATTGGGCTCCAAATGAACATGACCAGAAGTGGGGTCTATCTGGCCTGAAATAATTTTTAGCAATGTTGATTTCCCGGCTCCGTTGGCACCAATAATACCATAACAATTTCCTTGTGTGAAGGTAACATTGACTTCATCGAATAAAACTCGCTTACCAAACTGAACCGATAGATTAGATACAGATAACATAAATTACTTCTTTTTAAAATCGGTGCAAAAATAGCTAATTTTATATGCTTAAGCTAACATTCTTTTGGCGTTTCGCTCTTCAGAATCACTATCGAAGGAGTGCTGAATATTTAACGCACCATTAACAGGATGCGATATAGGTGTTCCTTAAATTTGGGTCGAATCATTTCCTTTTAATATGAAGAGAGTTTTACCTCTTGTAATTATACTTTTTGCACTCAGTTGCAACACAGCACAAAAGAAAGATTACGTTTTATTTGCCGGGGAAATCGTTAATCCTAGTAGCGATTACGTAGTGCTCTTGAAAGGTACTCAGGTGATAGATTCCGCAAAGCTAGATGAATCCAATCGTTTTAGCTTTAAGCTTAAATCTGTTGAGGACGGTTTATATAATTTTAATCATGCCCCTGAATATCAATATGTTTATCTCGAAAAAGGAGATAGTCTTTTGGTACGTCTAAATACCCTTTATTTTGATGAGTCACTTGTTTTTTCTGGTAATAACGAGGAAATAAATAATTTTTTATTGGAGTTATTCCTGTCGGATGAAGAAGAGCAAGAAAAGATACGTAAAGAGTACTACACATTAGAATCGGAGGAATTTAAAACCAAAATTAACGAACTCAGAAAAGATAAATTACAGACGGTTGCCAGCATAAAACAAGAGTCTCAATTATCGGATATGGCCGTTAGGATAGCCAATGCCAGTGTTGATTACACTTATTACGGCTATATGGAGATGTACCCTTTTGAACATAAAAGAAAAATTAGGGAGCACGGTCTTCAAGAATTGAGCGATACGTTTTATGACTACAGAAAAAATATTAATTACAATGACAAAGAGCTCAACTATTTAAGGCCCTATTACGATTTTATGAAATCGCATTTGAGCAATATTTCCTATATGACCTGCAAAAAAGCCTGTGGCGACACCAAGCGCCCAACCAGTAATCAGCTCCATTTTAATCAGCACAAATTGCACGTTATAGATAGTTTGGTTATAGAAAAAGAACTAAGGGATAATTTATTCAGAAATGTAGCCTTTGACTATTTGCTTAAGGAACACGACTCTCCTGAGAATAACAAATCTTTCTTAGATGATTTTGTAACCGTTTCCGGTAATAATATGCATATAGCTGAAATAGAGCATCTTTACGAAGGAATTAGAAATATACAACCAAATAATCCTATTCCATCTATAGCCATACTTACTAAAAATGATGAAAAGATTACCTTACCGGAAATTGGTAAAAATAGAAATACTGTGTTTTATTTTTGGACCGCTACCAACAAAACGCACTACCAGAATATTTTTAAAAGAGTGCATGAACTTTCTGAATCCAAGCCTGAATTTGAGTACGTAGGTATTAATTTTCATACCGATAAAACAAGTTGGAAAGGTATCGTAGAACATGCAGGAATGGATATAGAAAAACAATATAGAGTAGAAAATTTTGAAGAAGCGAACAGAAAATTAGTCATCTACCCTATGAACAAATGTATTGTTACAAATGATACACTTATCGTAAACGCTTTTACCAATATTTACGGTAACTTCTAATCACAAGTTTTCTTTTGATTTGTAGTAATCATAAATCTATATTAATTACTATAGTAGATTAACAGCTTCTCATACCATGTATCAGGTAACAATCGCTTTAGGACCACTGAAAATTTTTGCAAAAAAGACCCCACTTTATAATGAATTCTAGGATTTTTTTTAAGCATTATTTTATGTACTAGTTTAGCTACATCCAGCGGATCCCCCCCTTTGTCAACATGATTGTCTATAGCCCTTAGCGTTTTGCCATAATCTACTTCATAAGGTGAGCCTTTGGTAATTGGAGTATGGTAACGCCCAGCGGCTATAGCCGTTGCGAAATCACCAGGGGCAATACAGGTTGCCTGAATACCAAAGTCACGTGTTTCTAGTCGTAGACTTTCCGTTATAGTTTCAAGGGCACCTTTAGTTGCCGAATAAATTCCCCTAAACGGTAAACCCATATAGCCAGCAATAGAAGTAATATTAATAATCAACCCATTTTTTTGAACGCGCATTTGAGGCAATATCGCCTTAACTACATTAAGTGGCCCATTAAAATTAGTATCAAAAGCATTAAGGATTTCGAAATGGGGAGTTTCCTCTAAAGGACCTGTAATCCCAACGCCGGCATTGTTAATCAATACGTCTACACGTCCCTCTTTTTTTAAAAGTTCGGACACCGCTGCTTGAATAGTTTTCGGTTCCCTTACGTCCATTTCCAATAAACTAAAATCACTAAAGTCGGGATATTTGTTTTTATTACGAGTAGTACCATAAACAGTATGCCCTTTTGAGGTTAAATACGTGCCAATTGCTTTTCCAATCCCAGAGGATCCACCTGTAATAAGAACAATTTTAGATTCCATTCTAATAGTAATTAATATATCATGGGATTTAATGTATTGATTTTAAATGCTTTTAATGTAGTTAAAAAGGTCAAACTCCATGGAGAACGTTTCTAAGCTTGACTTTATGGCACAAAAAAAGGCAAGCTACCTACATCGCACCGCTACAACCATATACCCTTGCTGCGTTCCCACCCTGGGGGATTCTACAGGAGCTGGTCGTGTAGGACTTGCCGGCTGCAAAGATACAATGTTTTAAAACTTTTACAATTCTTTTTCAAACTAAATTTTATGAATTCTGATGGTTTAACAGCTAACTACGTAAGGCCTTCCCGTTTGTATGTATTACTTTTGTTATTTCATGTTTTAATTATTGTTCAATGAGTTATTTTAAGATTTTATTTTCCAGTTTTTTCATCGCCATAGTATCCTCCTGTGGAAGTGGAAACCAAAAGCCGTCCACTCTTTTTACTATTGTTTTGGAGGGTGACAAAACCACCTTGCAACAAGGAGAACAACTTGGGGTAAGCATTAAAAACCTTGGAGATGAAGAAATACAACATGTTGTATATAGTGTTGATGAGACAAAATTGGAATTGGACGATAACAAGTTAACATTCAATTTTCCAAAACTTGGAAATAAAACACTCACAGCATCCATCACCTACGATGAAAAGACGGTTGAAGTTACCAAAAACATCAAGGTTCTTGCGGCAAATGCACCCGAATTGTATACCTACACTATTATTAATGAATTTCCACATGATAATAAAGCGTATACACAGGGACTTGAATTTTATAACGATACGCTTTACGAGGGAACGGGCAAAAGGGGAAGGTCATTTCTACGCAGTGTTGATTTTAGAACTGGCAAAGTACTACAGCAAATAGATTTGGACGAAAGTTATTTTGGCGAAGGAATAACGATTCTCAACGATAAGATATATCAATTAACATGGCAAAGTGGAATAGGCTTTATTTACGACCGGAAAGAGTTGAGAAAACTGGATAATTTTCAATATGGTGCAAGTAAAGAAGGATGGGGGCTTACCAATGACGGAAAGCAACTCTTTAAGAGCGATGGATCTGAGAAAATATGGACATTGAATCCAGAGACCCTTATTGAAGAAGGATATATAGAAATAGTTACCAACTCATCAATGTTCAACGAAACCAACGAGTTAGAATATGTAGATGGTAAAATCTATGCAAATGTTTACGGAAAAGCTGGTGTCATGATAATTAACAGTAATACCGGAGCTATAGAAGGTGTTGTGAATTTTGGAGGCTTAAGCGATAAAGTTACAAAGACGGATAATTGGATAGCTAGTGACAACGTATTAAACGGGATTGCATATCATCCGGAAAGAAATACATTTTTTGTAACAGGTAAGGAATGGGACAAGCTCTTTGAAGTACAAATTCATAAAAAGTAAAATGAATCGCTACCAAAAAGAATTAGTAGTTACTGCAGACGACTTGGACGATTTAGACCATGTAAACAATGTTAGGTACGTGCAGTGGATTCAGGATGTTTCAAAGGAACACTGGCAAACCATGGCTCCAAAAGATATCCAAGAAGAAGTAGTATGGGTGGTGATGACACATCATATTACCTATAAATCTGCAGCGGTGCTAGATGACGAGATAAGGTTGACAACCTACATAGAAAATAGCAGGGGTGCCAAATGCACTAGAGTTGTAGAAATTAGCCTTGCCAAAACAAATACCCTGTTGGTACGTTCTAGTACCGAGTGGTGCCTATTAAACAGAATAAATTTTAGGCCTATGCGAATATCGGAAAGAATCGAGAAAATCTTTTTATAACGAGTATTAATTTCTAATACCTATTACTGTGCGTACCCCTATTTTTACGGTTGTTATCCTTCTAGGAATAGTATTCTGGAGTAGTTCTTGCCGTAAAAATTTTGAATATGCACCTAGTGCGGGCAACCTTTCCTTTTCTAGGGATACCGTTTTTTTAGATACGGTTTTTAATACTATAGGGAGCAGCACGTATGCCTTAAAAATCTACAACGAAACACGTGATGATGTATCCGTTCCATCGATAAGACTTTCCAACGGACCAGCAAGTTTTTACAGACTTAATGTAGATGGTGTTGCCGGGAAGACCTTCCGGAATATACCAATCAAAGCTAGGGACAGCATGTTTGTGTTTATAGAAACCACAGGGGATATTGACGCTAATCCTGAAAGCAGTTTATTATATACTGACCAACTTATATTCGATTCTGGGATAGACCAACAAGAAGTCGCATTGGTGACTTTGGTAAAAGATGCCATTTTTCTGTATCCAAACAAAACTGCCGATGGTACAAAGGAAACAATACGCTTGTCTATTGATGCAGAGGGGAACGAGATACGGGCCAATGGGTTTGAATTAACCGATAGTCAACTGCGTTTTACAAATGAGAAACCCTATGTTATTTATGGATATGCCGCTGTTCCAACCGATAAGGAACTAATAATGGATGCGGGAGCAAGAGTTCATTTTCATAAAGATTCTGGACTGTTGATTAAAGAAGGAGCTTCTATTACTATTAATGGAGAACCTAGTCTCGACAAGGAGTTGTTGGAAGGCGAGGTGATTTTTGAAGGTGATCGGTTAGAACCTGCATTTTCGGAAACTCCAGGTCAGTGGGGCAGTTTTTGGATTTCACCTGGAAGTATAAATAATAGCATTGATCATTTAACGGTTAAAAACGGGAGCATTGGACTATTCGTCGAAGGAGATAACCAGCTATTATCCCCTACCTTGTCCATTACCAACAGCCAGATATTCAATAATTCGCTTCATAATATTTGGGCTAGAACAGCATTTATCGAGGCTGAAAATCTGGTGCTCGGTGGCGCTGGAAGTGCTTCCTTATATTGTAATTTAGGTGGCAAATATAGTTTTACCCATTGCACTATAGCCAACTATTGGAATAAAGGCTTCCGAACAAGCGCCGCCTTAGAAATAGATAATTTTGTTCAGTCATCAGCAATGGAAATTCTTACCAGAGATTTAGTAAAGGCCGATTTTAAGAATTGTATTATCGACGGCAATTCACAAGTAGAACTCGCTCTAGGAGTTAATTTGGGGAGTCAATTTAACTATAGTCTTTCCCACTGCCTCCTTACCTTCAACGATGTTAACAATCAATCTACTACTGACTCTTTGTATAATTTTAATGATAGCGAAAACTATACAACTTTGTTTCTTAACCGCAACCCTGATTTTTTCTTTTCGGCGAGGAACGATTTTAGGATTGGTTTAGAATCCGAAGCCATAAAGAATGCCTCCCTTGAATTTGCCCAAGAAGTACCGGTAGATCTTTTGGGAACTGATCGGACTATAGCACCAGATATTGGAAGCTATCAAGCCGTTTCTCAAGAATAAGACTTTTAATGAAGCAAGTAAATTGAAAGAATTTTCTTTCAATTTACTTAACAAGAGGTCGATTAAAACGAAAACCTCCGTTTTTATAAGGACATTCTAATATCAATTCTTACAGGGTATTGGTACCTTGCCTGTATAATACTTATATGTTGGAGTATTCTTACACAATTATAGATTCGGATGCCGCTTCCAAATTGCAACTACAGTCATTTTTGGAAGAATACGGCAACTTTGAGTGTATTGGATTTTCAAAAACTTCCGATGATGGACTCAACCATATATTAAAGTATACCCCAGACGTTGTTTTTGTTCATTTAAACGAGCAAGCAATAGGGCTTTTTCAAATGGTGACCGAGCTGCATCAGTATATGGCCAATTTACCCATTTTTATCGGTATAGCAAAAACAAAAGATTATGCATACCAGGCCATAAAGAACAATTTTTTTGATTACTGGCTACAGCCTTATAACGAATTTGATATACGTAAGTCGCTATTACGGCTTAGAAAATCCATTCCAGAAAAGGAAGAAGTTCAGAATACCTTATGTTTGAAGTCCTATAAAGATTTTCACTTTTTAGACACCAATAATATCCTTTATTTGCAGGCGGACAATAATACCACCGAGTTCTATATGGCAGACGGTACCGTTAATAACGCCTACAAAACCTTAAAAACCTTTGAAAACCAACTTCCAAAGAACTTCGTTCGTATACATCAAAGCTATATAATAAATACTGATTATATCTCCCGTATTAACTTTGGCAAGAACAACTGCGCCTTAAAATCGGTAGAAAGGCCACTCCCCTTTTCAAAATCCTATCGAAATAATATGAATCATCTGAAGCAGATTTTGTCAAAAAAAACAATCTCCAACCTTAATTAGTCAAATACTCTCAAAACCCGTCCAATTACTCACAGATTCGTACCACCTCCTTAAA
>CAZUIE010000126.1:0-11885 GCA_964620945.1 uncultured Maribacter sp. | reverse complement strand
AAATTCTATGCCCACAAGTCCTTTCAACCAGATGATGATGAAGGAAATTATTCTCTAGGTCTGTTCCTAGGTAAGAATACACGAAACTTTTCGGCATTCGTAGATGCCGTAAAAATAGATGAAGAATTTACCTCTGACCTTGGTTTTGTTCCAAGAACAGATATTGTTAAGGTAGTTAATATTTTTGAAGGACGTATTTGGCCAAAGAAAGGGATTGTAAACAATTACGAAGCACAGGTTTTCAATGAATTCATATGGCGCCCTGGTTTGGATTTTGATCTTACAGACCATGCAATTTCGCTTGAAACTACAGCCGAGTTCAAGAGTCTTGAACAACTTAGCGCTCAGTTTTCTAGAAGATACGTGTTCTTGACGGATGATTTTGAACCTACAGGTAATGATGGCGCTATACCCTTACCGGGGACCCTAGGCTATAACTTCAGTAGTTTTCAAATGTCATTTGAGTCTGATAGGCGTAAGGTATTCTCATATTCTATAGAACCAGGATATGGCGGCTTCTTCAATGGTAGTAGATATTCTTTGGAAACTGGTTTTGACATACGCTTACAGCCAAAAGTACGTATTGGATTTAACGCACAATATGATAGAATTGAATTACCCCAACCCTACTCTAGCGCAGACATTCTATTACTTAGCCCACGTGTGGGCGTTACCTTTAGCAAGTCTGTTTTCTGGTCTACTTTGGTGCAGTACAGCAACCAAAGGGATAACTTAGGAGTTAACTCTAGGTTGCAGTGGCGTTTTGCCCCATTATCAGACCTTTTCATCGTTTATAATGATAACTATTCGGTAGACCTTTTTGCACCTAGATTTCGGTCCATTAATTTAAAATTATCGTACTGGTTAAACATTTAGGCAAACAATCACAAGGTGATTTGCTATGGCTAATAGATTTTATCTATACTCCTTTGGGATTTTATTAACGTAACGACAACTTAACTTAGCGTGTTTTTTAAAACCAACAAATGACCAGGACATTATCAACCCTAATCATCTTTTTAACCTTCTGTTCCGTTTTTGGACAGAAAACAACAAAATCATTTACCGTAAAGTTTACTACAGAAAGTATTAACCCTGACGGCATACTAGACGAGCCCATTTGGGAGCTTGCCGGCAAAGGCGCTGACGAATTCTGGGAATATTTCCCTCTAGATTCCGTACAGGCAAAAAAGCAATCTCAAATAAAGATGCTTTATGACGATAAAAATCTGTACGTAGGTATAAAGGCGTATTCTAGCGGAAAGAACTATGCAACCCAATCGTTACAGCGAGATTTTAGAGGAAGCGGAAGCGATAGTTTCTCTCTCGTTTTTGATACCTTTAATGATGGCACCAATGCTTTTTTATTCGGTATAAACCCCTATGGTGTGCGCCGTGAGGCACTAATAGCGAACGGTGGTACGGGGCAAGATGATTTTAACCTCGCTTGGGACATGAAGTGGAAAGGTGACGCGAAAATCTATGAGGACTACTTTACGGCAGAAATGATTATTCCGCTCACCTCACTAAAATTTAAAGAAGGAGCTACAAAATGGCGGTTTAACAGCTATCGTATAGAAACCCAGTCCAACGAGCGGAGTACGTGGACAAGAATACCCCAAAACCAACTCATCTACAGCCTAGCATTTATGGGAGATATGATCTTTGAGAAACCTTTGGGCAAGTCCAGAACTCCATTAGCATTTATTCCTTATGTCAATGGAATTACGGCAAGAGACTTCGATAACGGTGAAAATCTAGATAATTTCAAGGTAGGTGCAGATGCCAAGATATCTATAGGTAATAGCTTAAATCTGGACCTTACAATAAATCCCGATTTCTCTACCGTAGAGGTAGATAATTTCATTACCAACCTTACTCGTTTTGAAATTGCCCTACCGGAGAGACGACAATTTTTTATAGACAACAATGATCTTTTTGCAAGCTTTGGAGATGGTTTTGATGTAAACCCGTTTTTTTCGCGACGCATCGGAATCGCCCAAGACACTGTGGGCAACACCATAGAAAACAACCTTATTGGAGGTGTTAGACTCAGCGGCAAACTAACAAAAGACCTTAGGGTTGGCGTACTGAACATTCAAACAGCAGAAGACCTTGAAAACGAAATACCATCCAACAACAACACAATGTTGGCAGTACAGCAACGTGTATTTTCAAGGTCAAATATTGGAGCATTTTTTATTAATAAAGAATCTTTCAAAGAATACGATTTTTCGGAACCTGGCAATGACTACAACCGGGTTATAGGACTGGATTATAACCTTGCTTCCAAAAATAACACCTGGAACGGAAAATTCTTTACACATAAGTCCTTCCAACCTGGTGATAATACCGGAAACCTAGCCACGGGTGCTACCATGCGTTATAATACCAGAACGTTTAACGTATTTTCAAAAACGGTGTTCATAGATGAAGATTTTCGTTCCGATCTAGGGTTTATTCGTAGAACCGATATTTTTAAACAAATTCTGAGTCTTGAACGTGTATTTTGGCCCAAAACAGGAATTGTCCAAAACCATTCACTTCAATTTTTTCCTAATATTAGGTGGAGCCCCAGCATGGATTTTCAAAATACCGACTATGACCTTAGAGGCCGATACGAGGTGCAGTTCAACAATCAATCTCAAGCAAGAATTGAGTTCACGAATACTTATACCTTTTTGTTCAATGATTTTGACCCTACTGGAACTGAAGGAGGACTTGAATTACCAGGAGAATTTGGGTATCATTATAATAACGCTGAAATCAGTTATCAATCTGATCAACGCAAACTCTTTTCGTACAATATACAGTCTACCATAGGTAGATTTTTCAATGGAAATCGGTTCTCGTTAGAAGGCCGTATGGCGATGCGTTTTCAACCTAAGGCACTTTTATCCTTGAATTTCAATTATGACCAAATAGATTTACCGAATCCCTTTCCCAGTGCTGCTATCTGGTTGGTAAGCCCTAAAGTAGATATTACATTTAGTAAGTCCATTTTCTGGTCTACCTTGGTACAATACAGCAATCAAAGGGACAATTTGGGTATCAATTCTAGGTTACAGTGGCGCTTTGCACCTTTGTCTGACCTTTTCATCGTTTACAATGATAATTATGCCGTAAATGTATTCGCTCCAAGGTTCCGCTCCATTAACCTAAAACTTTCCTACTGGTTAAACATTTAAAATGAAATACAACGTACTATGTTCAGATTTGGACGGGACTCTGCTTTCTACTAAAAATGATGTTACCGAATTCACGATCCAACAAATCAAACGCATACGAAACAAAGTTCGGATTATCTTGGTGTCGGCAAGAATGCCCAGTGGTATGTACTACATACAAAAACGATTGGGCATTGAACATCAACCAATAATCTGTTACAATGGTGCCTTGGTTATGGAACAGGGCAAGGTGCTTTCATCGACGCACATTCCATCCTCTATTTTAGAGCAAATTTTTAAAATGTGCACATCCTTACAAATAGACTTAGGGCTATATATCAACGATAATTGGTTTGTTCCCCAAACTTCAGAACGTGTAGAAAAGGAAATTAAATACACCAATACCCGACCTATTTTCCAATCAACAACAATTAGTTTATTTGGCTTAAAGGATAATGGCGCGCATAAAGTAATGCTAATGTGCACTAAACAAAGTGCGGACACTGTCATGCCGCAACTGCAGAATATTTTGGGTGACAAGGTTCACCTGTATCGTTCTAACGATACATTAATAGAAATTGCTCCAAAATCCGTTTCTAAACGTTCTGCCATAACCAACATTCTAAAACCAACCGAATCATTAAAGGATATTATTGCATTCGGGGACAACTACAACGATATTGAAATGATTCAAGCTGCTGGATACGGTGTAGCTGTAGCAAATGCAAGAACCGAGGTAAAAAAAATTGCCGATTATGTTACTTTAGCAAATACCGATGACGGTGTAGCCCATTTTATCCAGAAGCAATTTATTATTTAACTATATTTGACCACTTCGTTTACTACCATGAAAAACATCGGCTTAGAACCCTACATCACCAATGATACCGTTGTATTTGGACTTTTGGCCATAGTATTAGGGTTCATATTTTATACTTCTAGTATAAAAACTGGCTTTTGGAAGAAATTTTATACCATAGTCCCAGCTGTACTTATGTGCTATCTGTTGCCTGCTATTGTAGCGAGTAGTGGTCTCATTTCCGATAAAACATCAAACCTATATTTTATGGCAAGTAGGTATTTATTGCCTGCCGCACTAGTATTAATGACCCTGAGTATAGACTTAAAAGCAATTGCCAACTTAGGTTCAAAGGCCTTGATTATGTTCCTTACGGGTACTACAGGTATTGTCATCGGTGGCCCTATCGCTATTCTATTGGTCTCTATTTTTTCGCCAGAAACGGTCGGTGGCAATGATTTTGATGCTACCTGGAGAGGACTCTCTACTATAGCTGGTAGTTGGATTGGTGGAGGAGCGAACCAGGCAGCAATGTTGGAAATATTTCAGTACACCCCCGAAAAATATGGAGGAATGGTACTGATAGATATTGTAGTCGCTAATGTATGGATGGCCGTTGTGCTGCTTGGAGTCGGAAAAACAGAACGTATTGATAAGTGGTTAAAAGCAGATACCTCCAGTATTGAAAAACTAAAGCTTAAAGTAACCGAGTTTACTGACAAAATTACCAGAGTCCCAACGTTAAACGACTATATGCTTATGCTTTGCCTAGCTTTTGGCGCAGTAGGCATAGCGCACTTTTTTGGAAATAACATAAGTGATTACCTCACCCAGAATTTTGATACCGTAAGCGATAAAAAAAGTTTTCTCTCTTTTTTGGGGTCTAGTTTTTTTTGGATGGTGGTCCTCGCTACCACAATTGGTATACTCCTCTCATTTACGAAAGCAAAAAACTATGAAGGTGCCGGTGCCAGCAAAATAGGGGGTGTGTTCATCTATATCCTTGTAGCCACCATTGGCATGAAGATGGATTTAGGAAAAGTATTGGAAAATACTGGGTTGATAGCCATAGGTTTTATTTGGATAGGTATTCATGCGGGTCTAATGATTTTAGTTGCAAAACTTATAAAAGCACCTTATTTTTTCTTGGCAGTTGGCAGTCAAGCCAACGTTGGTGGTGCAGCTTCGGCACCAGTAGTAGCTGCGGAATTTCACCCATCATTAACCTCGGTTGGAGTATTACTAGCAGTTCTTGGATATGTTGTAGGCACAGGTGGTGCTCTATTTTGCGCCTATTTAATGGAGGTGGCCTCATCGATGTAATTCAAAACTTATCGATTTAGAGAAAGCTTATTTACAATTATTTTATGGATATTTGCGCCCTAATAAAACAACATGAAGCAATTTCTATATTCCCTTAGTATCCTATTTTTGGTTGTCTCCTGTGCTGGAGAAACCGAAAAGACAATGACCGTGCAAGGCAACATCAAAGGACTCAAAAAAGGGACCTTATATCTACAACATGTTAAGGACACCACCCTTGTTACAGTTGACTCTCTAGAAATTGATGGCGATGGAAACTTTACGTTCAAAACAGAACTGGAAAGTCCTGAAATTTTCTATTTATATCTTAATAAAAAAGATAATAACGATATAAATGATCGACTTTCATTTTTTGCAGAACCAGGGCTTATTACCATTAACACAAATTGGAATACGTTTGATACCAAAGCCAAAATAGTTGGATCTAAAAGTCACGAAAAACTAGAAGAATTTCAAAAAGTAATGTCTAAGAATAGCCTAAGGGAGCTAGAGCTTATTCAAATGACGGCCAATATGGACAGGGAACTGAGCCAACAGGAAATGGACAGTATTGAACTATTATATACTAGAAATATCCAACGAAATTATGTGTACGCAATTAATTTTGCCATAAACAACAAGGACTCCTATGTTGCTCCATATATTGCAGTAAAAAAAATTCCTGAAGCCAATAGCATATATTTAGATTCTATTGCAGCTGTTCTCCCAGACAGTGTTGCCAATTCCAAATACGGAAAGGAACTGAAAGCCCTCATCAAGAATAGCAAAGAATAAAAAAAAGCATCCGCGTTACGGATGCTTTTTTTTTGCTTGTTGTTAGGCTTAACCTAGTTTATTCAAATCTGCTACCAAACCTTTTGCCTTGGTCTCCAACTCGGAACGCACAGCAGTTAAGTGCGATTTTCTGTTTTCAACATTTTTTTGGTTGACTTTTGCGATTAAATCGTCAAAAGTCGCTATCGCACTATCAATAACTTTAGCACCCTCTTTGGAATCCTGTTTTCCATTCGCTGCTTCCACTATATAAACCGCTTCAATGATATCACCTAAAACATAATTGATATCCTTTTTTAAATCTCGAACACTTGCCATTTTACTTTATTTTTTTACAAAAATACAACTTTAAGCTTGCAAAAATAACATTCACATTAAATTGTAACTTCCAATAGCTTTGCGCCTTCTGTTTTAATATTAATACGATTTGCCATTGCCGGTATCAATACTGTTTCACCTTTTTTAATAACTACCACCCCCTCATTGGTTTCTATGTGAGCAGTACCACCTACAGCCATATAAATAGTAAAAGAATCCCTTGTGGATGTATCCTGGATTAAGTCGTGTGTTAGGTTTAAATAGGTAGTCTTAAAATAAGGCGAATCTACCATGATATTGCCACAATCGGATGTCTTATCATAATCTACCTTAAAATCATCTTTCTTCTTGTAGTCTATGGCATCCAATGCCATTTCGGTATGGAGCTCTCTAAGATTTCCGTCCTTATCTTTTCTATTAAAATCAAATACGCGATAAGTAACATCGGAAGTTTGCTGTATTTCAGCGAGTAGCACCCCAGCCCCTATGGCGTGTATCTTCCCCGTTTGTATAAAAAAGGTATCACCTTCCTTTACGGGTTCATAATTCAATAATTCCAATAGTGTATTTTCTTCTAAACTTTTGCAGTACGCCTCTTTAGTCACATTCTCATTAAACCCTACAATCAGTTCCGACCCATCATCCGCATCCATCACATACCACATTTCGGTTTTTCCAAAAGAATTATGGCGCTTTTGTGCCAATTCATCGTTAGGATGTAGTTGAATGGATAAGTCCTGTTTCGCATCGATGAATTTAATCAGAATGGGAAATTCCTTTCCAAATCGCTCTACCACACTTTTCCCCAAAAGTGCTTCTGGGTATTTATCAATTAAAACTTGCAAAGACGTATTTACCAAATCTCCATTAGACACCACAGAAACATCGCCAGATACTGCTGACAATTCCCAACTCTCTCCTGTAATATCGCTTTTTATGGGTTTTTGTAAGACATCTCCCAATTTAGTGCCGCCCCAAAGTCGCTCTTTTAAAATAGGATAAAATTTTAATGGGTGTATATTCATAACCTTGTTCTATGCCACTATATTCCTTACTTTAAGATAACGCTTTTAATGCCCGTTTCATGTGTTCAGCAGCATTCATACTATTAAAAACCATAATGACGGTACCAGCTTTATCCACCACATAGGTTTCTCTACCTGGAAGCAAAAGCAAGCTGTTTTTTATTTTAAATTGTTTACGCACCTTATTTTTTGTATCAGAAAGTAAAATAAATGGCAAATTATGCTTTTGTTCAAATCGTGCGTGACTTTTAACAGAATCCGCGCTGATTCCAACGACCTCTGCACCTAAGGCTATAAAGTCTTGATAACTATCCCTAAAATCACAGGCTTCCGTTGTACACGCCGGTGTATTATTTTTTGGATAGAAATAAATAACAAACGGTTTTTTACCAATAAGTTCCTTTATGGCGAATGGATTTCCTTGACTATCCGGAAGGGTGAACAACGGTATTTTTGCACCTACTTTTAACCCCATTATCCAGAAAAGGTTACAAAATTCCTTGGTGTCTCGTATAATACTACTTCCAACTCATGTTCCTTGACTATATGCGGTCTTAATTTCTGCCAAGTAACGACAGCTATATTCTCCGCCGTAGGATTCAAATCCATAAATTCAGGAACCTCCATATTTAAGTTTTTGTGATCAAAAGCATCTTCTATCTCGGATTTAATCAAATCCTTAAGCACCTTAACATCGATAACAAATCCCGTTTCAGGGTCTATTTGTCCATTTACACTTACGATAAGCTCATAATTATGCCCATGAAAATTTGGGTTGCTACACTTTCCAAATATTTCGGTGTTCCTTTTATCACTCCAATCTTTTCTATAAAGTCTATGAGCCGCATTAAAATGGGCTTTTCTACTAACTTTTACTTTCATTTTTTTTCGATATTATCCAACAAATGTTGGTAGAATTTCTCAAATATTATTTTAAACCAGGCGGTGTAGATATGAGGATTATTACCAATATCCTCCTTAACGGCCTTTGGGGTCATCCATTTCCAACTAGCAACTTCGTCTGGGTTTATCTCGGGAGCCTCGTTATAGTAACCTACCATAACATGGTCAAGTTCGTGTTCGGTCAATCCATTATCAAATGGAGCCTTATAGATAAATGAAAAAAGTTCTTTGAGATCTACAGAAAAACCCATTTCCTCTTGTAACCTTCTCTTACCTGCTTGAATGTTGGTTTCACCTACCCGCTGATGACTACAGCAGGTATTGGTCCATAATAAGGGAGAATGATATTTATGTCCTGCTCGTTGCTGGAGCATGGTTTCGCCTTTTTCATTTAAAACAAAAACAGAAAACGCCCTATGTAGTAAGGCTTTTTCGTGAGCTTCCATTTTTGGCATCGTGCCTATTTGCTCATTCTTTTCATTGACTAATATGACCTCTTCTTCCTTCATTATGTAAAAATAACATCTTTACCTAAGCTAGGGTAACGAAGGTCATAAAATAAATAGATGATAGTATAGGATTTTATAGAGCGGGCCTAGAAGAATCTAGGAGACTTCATGTTATCCTTAACGGATATAAAATCATAGCGTAAAATAACCTCAAAAGAACCATCATTGAAGGCTGCACTACCCAGTGCCGTGGTTTCGCGGTCGTAGGCAATACCTAACAGAAATCCATCGGATATATTAAAACCGACCATTCCACTCACCGCCGCATCCCATCTGTAGGCCGCTCCAAGAATAAATTTATCATTGAACATAAAGTTGGCAGAAACATCTACCTGTAAGGGAGCACCCTGAGTTATTTTACTTAAAACAGTTGGTTTAAATTTTAGAAAACGATTTACATCCCAAACATAGCCAGTAATGAAGTAAAAATTCATTTGCTCTTTTGCCGTGGATAGAGATGATTCCTGAAAATGTGATGTTTCCAAAAATCTAGGGACAGACAGACCTGCGTAAAATTTACTTGTATGATAGTATACTCCTGCCCCTACGTTAGGGGACAATCTATTATCTATATCCTGTTGTAAGGTTTGATCTGATGTAAATTGATTCAGTTCCGAAAAACGAATATCCAAAAGATTGATGCTTCCTTTTACACCAAAACTTAAACGGGCGTCCTTTGCCATTTGGATGGTATAGGAAAAATCCATATCAAAATTAGTTTCCGAGGTTGGACCAATTTGGTCATTTACAATAGATAATCCCATTCCTAAGCCTCTATACCCTATAGGAGAGTGGATATTAACAGTTTGTGTGGTTGGTGCACCATCGAGACCTACCCATTGGGACCTATGCAAAGCCGCAATACTCATTTGTCCTCTACTACCTGCGTAAGCCGGGTTTATACTTACGGTATTATACATGTATTGTGTATACTGAGCGTCTTGCTGCGCAACAGCAAAAACACTTAGGAACAATAACACACCAAGAAAAAGATACCCTATGTTACGTGTTCGGTTTCTATGTAATCGTATACTTAGCATACTTTATCTGTTTATATATAAATAACCCGAAAGTGATTTCATGTTATCGTTGGGCTCCTTATAATCAATAATATAAAAATAAGTTCCAACTGGTAATTGGTTATCTTGATTTACGGTAACCCTTCCTTGCGAAGTGCCATCGAACACATTACCGTCCGTGCCATAGGCCTTTGTTGTAAAGACAGAAACACCCCAACGGTTATATATACGAACCGTATTATCTGGATAATTCTCCAAACCATCTATCCGAAGTACATCATGTACATTATCTCCATTTGGAGTAATTACATTAAACACCTCTACTGTTTCTCCTTGAATATCAAGATCGGAATCGAGGTAATTAGGAATGCCATCGTTATCACTATCGTCGTTCACATAATCACCATCCCCGTTTAAGTCCTCGTCAACTGTTGCAATACCGTCATCATCGTCATCCGTATCCCTGTAGTCGGATTCTTCGTCGTTATCCGTATTTGGAAGGTCATTAATTGGATCGTCTATTTCATCGTTAACATCTGTATCAACAGTGTTGCTTCCTTCATATCCATCATCAAGTCCATCTGAATCTTCATCAGAACCGGTAAACAGATTGTCGGCTATTCCATCTTGGTCAAAATCATGTGCCTCTATATTATCAGGAATGTTATCATTATCACTATCCTCATCCAAATAATCAGGTAGACTGTCACCATCCGTGTCTACTGGAAATATCCCGAACACACCTGATACTTCGTAAGCATCATCAATTCCGTTACCATTACTATCAGTGTCAGCTGGAGCTATATAATCAACGGAAGTCTGTGCCTCTACATTATCAGGAATTCCATCATCGTCACTGTCAATATCCAAATAATCGGGAATGCCATCACCATCTGTATCTGTAATATCCGTAGCAGAATCATTATCACCATCTAAATTCAAATCCTCAAAACTATCTAAGATACCGTCGTTATCGCTATCCAAATCTGCGCCGGTAGCACTAATTATGATGGTAACCAATGCTGTGCTACAATTTCCTAAGGTATCACATACCGTATATTCAAATGTATCTGTCCCTACAAAGTCATTATTAGGGAAGTAATTCACAATATCATCGGAAGGGTCATTTGGTGTACCATTATCATCTATTGTTAATGAACCACTGCTAGATTGTGTTGCACTGTAGGTACCGTCTGTTGGCAGATCATTATCATTTACATGCCAATTATCTATGTTTATGATTTGATTTACATCTATCGTTACCACATCATCGTTTGCATCAACAATAGGAAGTACATCTAGCGTAACCGTTGCGGTGCTACAATCTCCTGAAGAATTACATATGGTATAATCAAAACTATCCGACCCGTTAAAATCTAGGGCTGGTGTATACGTCACCGTATCGTCCGTTGGATTGTTCGGTGTTCCACCATTGTCTATGATTACCGTTCCGTTTGCGGGATTGGTTGTGGTTAGGGAACCTGTAGTTGGTAAATCTGAATCATTATCAAAAATATCTACTACTACAAAAGTATCCTCATCAACCGACACGACATCATCTACCAAAGTGGCAGCCTGACTTAAACATACGACCGTAAAATTAGGTAGGTTGGTGTTATTTCCTACTTTGGTCACAGTGGCTGTGTATCGAACCACGGTTTGTGATGCAGTGACCGTAGGTTGGGTTTGATCGCCAGTAACCACTGGAGACCAACTTACGGTTGCCCCAGTAGGGATATTGGCCCTAATATCTAAAGTCACTTCATTATTTGGTGCAGTACAATCGGTTACTATAAAATACCCAGTGGCATTCGAACCGCATAACGTACCGTCGTAGGTGGCAAAATAAATTCCAGGAGCCGTTACTTCCAAGAAAAAATCCGTCCCTATAACTGTCGCCGTGTCGGAAGCCTCATACCATCGGTAATTATTTTCGTCGGTGCTATTGGGTGCCTGCAATAAAAATTGAGCATTGGAAGCAAGTGTCCCTAGTACTGTAAAAACAATACTAAGGATTAAAGTTTTATATGTAGTGATATGTTTCAAAT
>CAZUIE010000125.1:6026-11988 GCA_964620945.1 uncultured Maribacter sp. | reverse complement strand
ACGCTTCTACGGTAAAGGTCTGCGAGCGCTCTTCCTTTCTAGGATAAATCTTGCCTACTTTGGCTTCAAAAACAGTATCTGCGTAAGCATCCAGCACCAGTAAGACTTTTTGCCCTGTTTTAATGTTCACGATATCTACCTCATCTACCAAAAGTTCAATTAAAAAAAGATGAGCGCTGCCTATGGCTGCCAAAGGTTCCATAGTACTTACAATTTCTCCAGGATTTTTATAAAGCGCATATACCTTACCATTGATTTTACTAGTTACGTTGAAATCGGAAGTAGTGGTTTTTGCGGTTTTATAATTATTATCGGCCTGACGCATTTTCGTAAGCAATTCATTTTTGGTTCTATCATATTGATTAAGCAGAAGCGATAGATTAGTGCCGGAGAGTTCAAAAGCCAATTGTCGGTTATCATATTCCATTTTGGAACCTATTTTTTGTTCCCAAAGCCTTTTTTGCCTGTAGTAGTTAATGGAATCGTTTTTGTAGGTAAGTCGGGCTGCGGCAACCTGTTCGGCTAAGCCCCTTAAAATTCCCGCGCCACCGCTATAATTTGCCGTAGCCAATTCTAAGGCCAGCTTTGCATTTTGGGTATTCAGCTCTGGAGTTGTGTTGATGACCTCTAAAATCAAATCGCCCTTTTGTACCGTATCCCCCTCAGCTACCCTATTGGCATCTAGAATACCGGATACACTTGCATAGGCTTGATACAAACTATCTGGCTGAACGGTAGCTGATGCATAGACAGATTGCCTAATCGTCGTTTTTTCCGGTAATCGCTTTTCCTGATCGGAACCACAAGCTACTACTAATAAGAACCCGAGTACCGTCCATACAAGAAATACTACACTTGCCTTTTTTACTTTCATTTCCTTTACATAGTATAGGGACTAAGGTATTCATGTCGTAGAAAAAGAACCATGACAATTATCATATACCCTCAGTTAACGTAACATACCCACAAATAACCATAGGATTGGGTAAACCTGATAAATATCATTTTATACCCACTAACATCGGGCTATTTTAGTCCTGTTATTAATCTTGAATTTTTGACCTAAAAATTTAAGAATAGTTAAACCATAAAAAATATAATTATGCAAATAAACATACAGTATGTACACATGCCTACCAGTGAATCATTGAACGGTATTATTACCAAAAAACTAGAGAAAATGGAACAAAAGTTCAATTGGATCATAAAAGCTGAAGTTTTCATAAAACAAGAACATAGTGCATCCGGAGATATTAAAATTTGTGAAATTGAATTAAGTGCCCCAGGGCCACGAATATTTGCATCTACAAAAACAGATGATTTTGAGAAAGCCGTTGCAGGAACGATTAAGGATTTAAATCGACAGTTGGAAAAACGCAAACACTCCTTTGCAAGCCATTAAAAGTGATTTACACAACCCCACTGAAGGTCTGTTCCCATCCAAAAAATGGGAACAGATTTTTTATATAGCACCTGTAAAAAGTAAGCTTAGCTTACCTAGCAACATCAGTTCTGCCTTGTTTTTTCCGGAAAACGAGTTGGCTATAGCACTAGAGGTCTCGAAAATGAGTTTTTTAATTGGCTCCGTGAACATACTCTTATGCTCCTTGTAAAAATTACTAAACTCATCAAAACAAGATTCGCTTTCTTTATCTTCTTCCATCAGCCAATCAAAAACAATTTCTATCTGAAAGGCAGCATCTGTTCCATAGTCGTCCTCTATATCATCCAACGGAAGCCACATCTCCTTAACCAACCTTTTTAATATTGCTACTTCTTTGGGATGTACTGTGCCATCCGCATTGGCAAAAGCAAAAAATAAACTTCCTGTTTTTTGGTAAAAACTTTTTCCTAAAGTATTCGAATATGGTTTTTTCATAATCAATTGGTTTAAAAACTAACATTGAATTAAGGGTATGGTTTTAACTAACCCCTGGTTTTCCAAACAGATGCTAAATATAGCTGATAAGCCATACTACCGCAATGATTAAAATCAGTAATAAAATCTTGAAATTAAACAAATAACAGTTATTCAACTTTAAAAAGAATACTACCATCTCTACATAATGTATAGACCACCAACGTATATAGGCTCAACGACTTTTTGCTTTACATTATTTAGAAAAAAGTACAAACAGCACTAAAAGTTTTAACAATGATTCAGGTTTCCACGTTACTATAGAAATTGGGCAAATAAACCTTATTAGTACTTTGTGCAGTTATGTTAGATAGGTGCTTATTGCTTTAATCTATAGAGCTCGTAACTAGATAGGTAAGCTTAATATTTCTCAATCCACCACATCTCAAATTTTAAAATAAAGGTATTTAACTGATCAATATCATTTTTTATGCTTCGCAACACTTCTATTTTTGAATTGATGGAGGGACAACGTCGCCAGGCCAGGGCAACCTTTGCACTATCCATTTGAGACTTTCTATGTAACGCTTTTGATTTTAATATCTTTAATTATTTTAGAATCCAAGATCGAGAGATAGCTTGGAGGATCTATTGATCAAAAAACATTTCTTTTCAACTTGACAAAAAAGCAATCATGACCAACGTACTTGTTCCTACCGATTTTTCGGAAAATGCATACAACGCCTTGAGGTATGCCACAGAGCTTTTCAAAAAAGAGGTATGTACGTTCTATATCCTAAACGTATTCCACACCGGTGTAAGCGATCCGGAGTCCAAACTTTTCAAAATTGCAAAAGATGCCTCCGAAAAAGAGTTGACAACTGTTGTTAATAAGATATCGGCCGAAGAGGAGAATCCGGAACACGTATTCAAGACTATTTCCCGACCTAACTCGCTGCCAAAAGCTATTGGCAAAACCGTTCTGGACCGCAGCATCCGCTTTATTATAATGGGTACCCAGGGTGCAAGTGGGCTAAGGGGTATTTTCATGGGCAGTAACACGGTAGACATTATTAGTAAGATCGATTTTTGCCCTATAATTGCAGTACCTGCCAAATACAGATTTACTAATCCAATAGAACTACTCTTTGCTACTGGCTATGAACATGTATATGATAAATATGAATTACGTCCTATGTTAGAGTTGGCAAAGCTTTGGGACACCAAAATTCGGGTTTTACATATTAAAACAGCTGAGCAAGAAAGTCCACAAAAAATAACCGCCAAAAAAACCTTGTCAGAACGCTTGGGCGACATTCCTTTTGAAATCGTGGAAATGAATAAAAAAGACAAAATAGCTGCCCAAATTCGTGCTCAGGTTGAAGCGCACCAAAGTATTGGCATGGTCTCTATTATAGACTACTGGCATAGCTTTCTGGAAAAATTGACCCATGAGGCGGTAGTCAAAAATGTGGCCTTCCAAACAACAGTTCCGTTATTGGTATTGCCGCTTCCTAAATGAGGTGATTTCAAACAAATATCATACCTTTTACGGTATTTTTAAGATAAGCTGATGACTATTTTTAGATGCTACAACAACAGCTGATTTTTGGCAGTATAGTAAAGTATTTTTACCATGGATAACACTTCAAAAGAAACAGTTTTTGCCCTCGATATTGGCGGTACCTTTACTAAACTGGGTTTGGTAGACCGCAAAGGGAACATTGTGGCAAGCAATGTATTTAAAACAGGAGCAAACCAAGCTCTTAACCTCTTTAAAGCGCAATTAAAAAAAGAAATAGCGCATTTGACCGCCTCTTTAGGTATAAATTATTCTATAGTAGCCATTGGAGTTGGTGCGCCCAACGCCAGCTATAAAACAGGAGAAATGATACATCCACCCAATTTTAAATGGGGATTTAAAGTACCCGTAAAAGCAATGGTACAAGAATTTCTTGACCGACCCCTATTCATGACCAACGATGCCAACGCATCCGCATTAGGGGAACTGTATTTTGGTATGGGTAAAAACATGAAAAATTTCGTAGTACTTACCCTGGGGACCGGCTTGGGCAGCGGTATTATCAATGAAGGAAAATTAATATATGGGGAACACGGCATGGCAGGAGAGTTGGGCCATGTAAACGTTTTACCAGAAGGCAGGCAATGCAATTGCGGACTAAAAGGGTGCTTGGAAACCTACGCCTCCGTTACCGGTATCAAACGTACTGTTTTTGAACTTTTGTCCGATAAGACTGAGGAATCCATATTGCGATCTTATAGTTTTGAAAACCTAACCGGAAAGGATATTTCTAAAGCGGCACATTCAGGTGACATCATAGCTTTGGAAGCCTTTGAACGAACAGCCAAAATTCTCGGTAGTAAAATGGCCGATACCGTAGCCCATTTAGAACCCGAAGCATTTATTATTGCCGGAGGGCTTAGTCAGGCTGGAGACTTATTTTTGAAACCGCTTAAAAAGCAGATGGAAACGGCCCTGTTCGGTGCCTACAAGGGCAAGGTGAAAATAGTATTATCGAAATCTACAAGTGGGGAAGCTATTTTAGGGCCTGCTGCCCTTGCCTGGCAAGAGTTAGGATTTTAACTATTTGAGCCGCAAATGTCCACGTTTTTCGACAGTAACTTAATTATCTGAATATTCAACTTCAACGATTAAAAACAAAACTTGCTAGGAGATTTCTTTAATAGCTCCAACTATCTCGTGCTTTGGTAAAGCTCCCGACTTTCGCCATAGCTGTTTTCCATTTTTGAAAAGTATCATTGTAGGCACGCCCCTAACCTGATATTTGCCGGCCAAAGGCTGATTTTTGTCTACATCGATTTTTACTATTTTCACGGCATCGCCCAAATCGTCCTTTACAGATTTTAAAATTGGCGCAAGCGTTTTACAAGGGCCGCACCATTCTGCAAAGAAATCTACCAAAACGGGGATTTCAGATGCTATTAATGTGTCAAATTTACCTTTCATGCTATCCTTATATTTAACTGCAATTTACAAAATTTACGATGTTATAAACTGACCAATATCATGGTTTTTTGTACTTAATACACATAGCTTTGAATATTCAATCTATAAAATTGCTGATTATGCTACGTATACTGCTTCCAACAGATTTTTCGGACAACTCATATGAGGCTATCGAATATGCCCTAAAAACATTTAAAGGCATGGAATCCAAGTTTTATCTTTTGCATACCTATATGCCACCGGTATACCATGCAGAATATCTAGTTGGTAGTCCTGGCCTTATTGGTCTGGGAGATGTAATACGGGAAGCTGCGGTAGAAAATTTAGCGCAGCTAAAAAAACGAATACAAAAAGAGTACCCAAATGATAACCATACGTTTAGCTGTATTGCGAGCTTAAATACGCTCACCGGTGAAATTACCAGAATGGTAACGGACGAAAAGCTAGACCTAATCGTTATGGGTACCAAAGGGGCTACCGGAGCAAAGGAGATATTGTTCGGTACCAATACTGTAGATATTATTAAGCGAGCAAAATGCCCCGTGATTGCGGTACCACCCAATTTTGATTATGAGGTTCCCAAGGAAATTTTATTCCCTACGGACTATGAAGTCGACTTTAAAACAGCACCTTTAAAGATTCTACTTAGCATTGCAAAGCAACATGTTTGCAGCATAGAAGTGTTACATGTTTCGAACGGTTATGACCTTAGCGAAAAGCAGCTCAAAAATCAGGAAAAACTGGAAACTAAATTGAAGGGAGTCGCCCATAATTTCCACGATGTACGTAACCAAGAAATTATAACGGCTATCAATAACTTTCAGTTAAAATATAAAATGAATCTGCTGGTCATGGTACAGAACAAACATACCTTTGTAGAACGATTGTTTATTGAGCCCGTCATTAAAAAAATAGGATTTCATGTCACTATTCCATTTATGGTACTTCCAGATTTATAGCACTGCAAATGCTAAGTCTAAGTTTAGATGTGAAACAGACAACTTTCTTGCAGTCACCAGTTTAAATTTTGAATAACCTATTATGAAAAAAACAATTCTACTACTTACCGTCGTGAGCTTCTTGTGGAGTTGTTCCTCGGCAAAATTGGTAAGCAA
>CAZUIE010000125.1:0-5926 GCA_964620945.1 uncultured Maribacter sp. | reverse complement strand
GATTTTGATGCTATTCTCTTTACCAAGATTATAGGCTCGGAAAATAAGAAAACATTACGTACCAAACTTGCAGATACAGATAGGTTTCTTAATACATTTAGTGATGATTATTTAAGCCATCAAGCTATTTTTTATGAAGGCAGTTATTATGACAACTACACCGTTTTCCATGCAGAAACAGCGCTGTACTGTATTTGCGTTGGTAAGGAACGTGAAACAATTTGGAAGGCAGGGATTGCTATTACTGAACCACAGAATTTTAAGAAAACAATAAACACCTATGTAAAGCTCATAATAGAAACTATGGAAGAACAAGATATAATTTTCTATTCTCTTGACATAAATTAGGTATTCGACCTACATGTTTATTGGTTCACTTTATTTCGTCAAACATAGATGAACATATCCTTATGTGTACCAAAAGCCACAGCTAAGCATCTATCTCTATCTTGTCCATGACATACAACATTTCATTTTCTTTACGGACTTATAAAACTGAACTGTAGTTTTAATTACTGTTTTGATGTCTAATTGAACTTTTTCATCAATACATTAAACTTTTCAAGAACTTCATGGGAATGATTTCCAAAATCATCCCTAATCTTAAATTTAATATTATTGTTCAATAAAAAGGTACTTACTCTTTCCAGTTCGTCTGGAGAACCGGTTATTTCTATTTTAGCCATTAGGGAACTGCGGGTTAACGAAATAGTTGAACTTAAACATAGCTAAAGATATATGTTTACACAAAAACTTACAACATATTAGCTTTATTCCTACGTAGACTACATAATGTCTAATTTCTTGCTACCTGGTAAATAGCAAAATGTGTTCTAACTAAAATAACCGCCTAAATAAAAAGTTGATTGTACGCACTTTTAGAATACTACATCAAATGAATATATCCCTTTTAAAAGAGACCTGAATACCCTATCTTTTACAAAATTTAAATATAACTATGACATTCTCTATAAATACCTACGCTACTATCTTTTTATTCTTAGTATCTAGTTCCGTTTCTACCTACGGTCAGCAGAAAACGGAACCTTACCTTGAACTAGAACAGCTATTTAAAGACTGGCGCACGTTCGAAACACCACCTACATACGAAGGAGCACCTGACTACCGCAACGCTACATTTATAAAAAGAGATACGGATTTTATGGCCCTTCAAGAACGCCTGAACTCCATAGATATAGCAACATGGCCTATACCCAAACAGGTAGATTGGCACATTGTAAAAGCAGAAATGAACGGCTACGATTTTAACCAACGTATTTTAAAACCTTGGGAGCGGGATCCAGCATTCTACAAAACCATTTGGACCTCCCGTAGCGATGTCCCTGCTCACGAAGGACCAACTCACCATGCAGTTTTAGAGGTTTGGCAATATGAGTTTCCCTTATCCAAAGAAAAGTCAAAGGAATTCATAGCACAGTTAAACGTTATACCATCTTTAAACCTGCAGGCAAAAACCAACCTTACGGGAAATGCAAAAGATTTATGGATAGCAGGCATAAGGGATATTCGTACTCAAGTTACGGACCTTAACAACCTTAAAAGTAAACCCGGGATAGCAAAAGACAAACAAATAGGTAAAGCTATTGACCAAGCAATCGTCTCAACCACCGAACTAGCAATTTGGTTAGAAGAACAAGCAGCATCTAAAACCGGACCTTCCGGAATTGGCAAAGAAAATTATACATGGTATCAACAGAACGTACATTTGGTACCCTTGACTTGGGAAGACGAAGTTCTACTTTTAAAAAGAGAACTTACCCGTGCTTGGACAGGTCTAAAATTAGAAGAACATAGAAATCGTGACTTACCTCCATTAACGGATGCCGATTCAGAAGAAGCCTATCAACTATTGAACGAAAAAGCAGCGAATAGTTTATTGACATTTTTAGAGGACCAAGATATCGTAACGGTAAAAGATTACTTCGAGCCTGCATTGAAAGCTCATTATGGTACCTTTGTCCCAAAGGAAACCCGTAATTTTTTCTGGATAACGGCACACTACGACCCCAGACCACTTTTTTCTCACTTTTACCATTGGTTTGAACTCGCTCGTATGGATAACGAGCCGCATACAAGTAAAATTAGAAAAGACGCCTTGTTATATAATATTTTCGATTCACGAAACGAAGGTATGGCTACCGCCGTTGAAGAACTTTTTATGCAAGCAGGATTGTACGATGATAGTCCGCGCGTACGGGAAATTGTCTACATCATGATTGCCCAACGTGCGGCCCGTGGTCTAGGCTCCTTATATGCCCATGCGAATGAAATGACTATGGAAGAAGCTGGAAAAATACACTCCAACTATACCCCAAGAGGATGGATGAAAACCGAGAAAGAGCTTTTACTCTTTGAGCAGCATCTTTACCTAAGACAACCGGGCTACGGCACCAGTTACATTACCGGAAAATATTTGGTAGAACAGGCCTTGGCAGAATACGCCAGAAAACTAGAAAGTGAAGACACCCAATTTCAGCTCAAATCCTTTTTTGATGGATTGAATAGTATAGGAAATATCCCAATTAGTTTGGGGCAATGGCAATTGACGGGAGACAACAAGCATTTAAGTTCTATCTTGGATTAAGCATAGCTCTTACCATACATGAACCTTAATAAGACTACTAAACTTTCCAGACAATTAGGGCTGCTTGCCTTGACCGCAACAGGTGTTTGTTCCATGTTGGGCGCCTCCATAAACGTAGTGCCGTTTATGATTCAAAAAAATGTTCCGGGTATTGGCCCTTATGTTTTATATGCCTTCGCTTTTGCAGCTATCCCTGCCATTTTTGCCGCACTAGCCTACGGTATTCTCGCCTCTGCCATGCCAAGGGCTGGTGGAAGTTATATCTATGCAAGCAGAGGGCTCCATCCCTATTTAGGATTTGTAGCAAGTTTTTCACAATGGTTCGGGCTCTCTATTGTCATTGGGGTTATCGCATATATCACCGTGCCCTTTATTCGAGATATATTTTTTGAATTGGGATGGATGGGACTATCGCAAACCCTAGAACAAGGTGTGATTAGAATTTCATTGGCACTCTTACTTATATGGTGTTTTGTTGGGGTAAATATTAGAGGGGCAAAATCTTACGCAATTGCCCTACTACCTATGATGTTTCTCATGTTTTTCCTAGGAGGGATTGTAATTGTTGCCGGATATTATTTCGCTCCTACGGATTTTATTTCTGCTATAGAAACGCGGGAAGGACAAACATTTATCCCTACCGAAAACACTTCTTTTGATTGGTATATTTTTCTTTCGGCAGCGGCTCTGTTGTTCTCTAGCTTTATCGGTTTTGATTCCATTGCCCAGGCTGGGGGCGAAGCAAAAAACCCGACAAAAACATTACCTAGAGCTATATTGTTATCCATTACTTCTGTTGGTCTTTTCTATTTTCTCTTTGCCTCGGCCGTTTATCATACCGTGCCATGGAGCTATATTGCCGAAGAATCCTTAAAAAAAGATATTTCTGCCCCTGGACTACTTAGCTATGTATTGCCATCCGGTCTTGGGGTAGCTATTCTACTAGGTGCCACTATCGCATTAATCAATGATCTCCCCGCAATGCTACTTTCGGTTTCCCGTTTAATGTTCGCATGGGCAAAAGATGGCATCTTTCCAAATTTCATAACCCATATCCACAAAAAGTACCACACGCCCAATGTTGCTTTGCTATTAGCGGGACTTATGGCAAGTGTTGGTGTATTTGGCTCTCACTTTGCAGGGGATTTTTTTCTTGGCATCGACATTATGGTTACTTCTATGATGGTCAATTTCCTGTTGATGTGCATCACCCTTATCACACTTCCCAAGGTAAATAAGCAGCTAGCAGAGAGGATAAGTATATTTAAAAGTAGGTCACTTCAACTTGTGATTGGATGGTCTGGAATAGTATCGCTCCTACTATTTTTAATGGTACATACGTATAAAGACCTCACCTCTGCTATAGAGGAATGGTACTTCCACTCCACCCCAATTTGGCTTATTGTTATGGGGATGGCAAGCTTGTTATTTTTGTTGAAATGGAAACAACTGAAACGCAGGGGCATAAACCCGGATACGATTTTTGAAACACTCCCAGAAGAATAAAATATGATAGAAAAAATTCAACTAGCAGAAGGTCTAGAAATATCCAGGATTATCACGGGACTATGGCAAATTGCCGATATGGAAAGAGATGGCAACACCTTGGATCCAATAACCACTTCAACACATATACAACCTTATGTAGAAGAAGGTTTCATCACCTTTGATATGGCCGACCATTACGGTTCTAGCGAGATTATAACCGGCACTTTTAAAAACAATAATCCGCTAGGTATTAAAATACAGCTATTTACCAAATGGGTTCCAGAACCGGGGCCTATATCCTTGGACGACGTTAGAAAAGCCGTTCAAACGGCTTTGGACCGGATGCAACAATCCCAAATTGACCTAATGCAGTTCCATGCCTGGAATTATCCAGACCCAAGTTGGTTGGATGGTCTCTTCCATTTAAAAACCTTACAAAAAGAAGGTTTAATAAAACATATCGGCGTAACCAATTTTGATGCAGCACATTTGCGAATTGCCTGTGCTAGTGGTATTCCCATTGTAAGCAATCAAATTTGCCATTCGCTGTTAGACCAAAGGGCAACTACGCAAATGAGTGCTGTTTGCTCGGAATATAAGGTGAAGTTATTTGCGTTCGGCACCTTGGCTGGTGGATTTTTGACGGATAGATGGATTGATAAAAATGAACCCTCCGATGCAGACCTAACTACATGGTCGCAAATGAAATACAAACGATTTATTGATGCCGCCGGTGGATGGGAAAAGTATCAAAACCTTCTTAAAGCAGTAAAGAACGTAGCTGATAAACATGATGTTTCCATAGCTAATATTGCTAGCCGCTATATTTTGGAAAATCCAAATGTAGCGGCCGTTATTGTAGGCGCAAGACTTGGCGAACGAAATCACATTGCCGATAATAAAAAAATACTACAGATTGATTTGAGTCCTGAAGATATTGCTACACTTAAGGACGCACTACATAATCTCCAACCTATTCCAGGTAATTGCGGTGATGAATATAGAAAACCACCTTTTCTGACAGCTTCTGGAGATTTGAGCCATCACTTGGAGAATATTCCCAAGCCTTTCACAATTAAGCAAGTTAGTGAGACTAGGCAACAAATTTTTAGCGGAACGGAATGGGAGTCCTATGCCGGATATTGCCGAGCGGTTAAAGAGGGGAACCGCATTCATGTTTCCGGAACTACGGCTACACATGGCAAAAAGATGATCGGAGGTGCCGATGCCGCAGCACAGACCCACTTTATCATTGATAAAATAGAAGCGGTATTACAGACGTTTGATTCCACCTTACGAAGCGTTGTGCGTACCCGAATATTTGTTCATAATATAGATGATTGGGAACCCATTGCAAGAGCACATGGTGAGCGCTTTAACGGAATTAATCCTGCTAATACCTTGGTCGAGGCAAAGCTTGTGGGTGACGGTTATATGGTGGAGATTGAAGCGGAAGCGTTTATGCAAAGCTAAACAACAAGGCCAGCGCATCTTCTGCATTACCTTCTTCCAACCATTTTTGGGCAAGTCGGTGGACTTCTAAAATCAATTCAGCTGCATTCCTATCAGAAAGAATTGCATTGACGGCATCATGATTTCGAATTGTATCCATTTCAGCGATCGTTGGTATACGTTCCAAATTGCCCAGTCGGCCAAGGTTGTTTCCAGTAAGAATACTGCTGTTCACTACAATAGCCGGCAAACTATCCACCCCGATACCCTTGTTGCGGACTGGTTTGGGAATTTCAAAAAGGGATTCGCCACTAGAACGCGTATACCAGCTGCCACCCATGCGACCTACCAAATCAAGCTTTTGGGTATCTAATTGTCCGT
>CAZUIE010000124.1:0-12034 GCA_964620945.1 uncultured Maribacter sp. | reverse complement strand
AAAGTACGAAGAAAACCATATTCAGTAATATTATTGGACGAGGTAGAAAAGGCGCATCCAGATGTCTTTAACATGTTGTTACAAGTATTAGACGACGGTTTTCTTACGGATAGCCTAGGAAGAAAAATCGATTTTAGAAATACGATTATTATAATGACTTCCAATATTGGGGCAAGGCAATTGAAGGATTTTGGACAGGGAGTTGGTTTTGGCACCTCGGCTAAAAAAGATCAGGAAAGCGCTCATCAGAAAAGTGTAATAGAAAATGCGCTTAAAAAAGCATTTGCACCTGAATTCTTAAACAGGATAGACGATGTAATTGTTTTTAATACCTTAGAAAGAGAACATATTCATCAAATTATAGATATAGAACTTGCTAAGCTCGTTCGAAGAATTAAGGATATTGGGTATGATTTGAATCTTACCGATAAAGCAAAGGATTACATTGCCGAAAAGGGTTTTGACAAACAATATGGAGCTAGACCACTAAAAAGAGCCATACAGAAATATATAGAGGATGCCCTTGCCGAAGAAATTGTAAATTCAAAACTAAAGGAAGGAGATAGCATCTTTATGGATTTAGATAAAAAGACGGAAGAATTGACTATTAAAATCAAGAAAGCCGAGGAATCGTCTAAAACAAAATAAGTTATATTGATAATAATTAAAGTAAAAAGAGCCTTAATAAGGCTCTTTTTTATTACACCAATTTGTAAGACTAGTTAACATTAAAACATACCATTTTATAGCCATACGCAGTACGAACGATATTTAGGTCTTTAATCTAATTTTTTATTTTCGACAATAGTATACTTTTACTTTCGTCATAGACACTATAATTTAGAAGAGATGGGCGTTGAATCAACGAAGAGAAAAGTAATTGTTAGAGAATACCAATTAGAAATAGGAAAAGTACAGGTTTATGAGAATTACATGGTTGCTATCTTCGATGAAGGTGCAACGTTAACACTTGAACGTGCTTATCAGATTATTGGAATTTCAGAAATACATTTTAGGAATAAAAACTTTGGCTTTATCAGCCTACGTAAGAACTCCTATGCAGTTGACCCCACTATCTACAACTACTTAAAAGAACTAGATAACCTTAAAGCGTTTGCTATCGTATCGGTTAAAGAGATAGATATGCACAACTTTAAAATTGAAAAGTTGTTTTACAAAAAGTCTATGAAATTCTTTATCGAATATGACAACGCGCTAAAATGGATAAAAACTAGACTTAAGTCAAAGTAAAAGGCCCATTCACGGAAGTATCAATGAATTAAAAAACGCAATTTCTATTCTTGTTCTTGAGTCTCCCTTGTTGGCTCCTGTGCTGCTTCAGGAAGTTTAAAAAGGTCTAGATAAGCAGCTCCCAAGCCCTTAACAATATCAGACGCTATCAAAGATTGATAACAGGTATTTTCAATCTGTAAATCAGCAGATTTACCGTGTAGATAAACACCAAAAATAGCTGCTTGCAAAGGTTCATATCCTTGAGCTATCAATCCCGAAATGATTCCGGATAGCACGTCTCCACTTCCCGCGGTTGCCATTCCGGGGTTTCCTGTGGTATTCACAAATCCCTTATCATGATAAACGGTAATCGAGTGGGCTCCCTTTATGACGATTATGCAGTCAAATTTCTTTGACAGTTTCTTTACCTTGTCCAGCTTATCAAAATCATCTTTCCATTTTCCCACAAGCCTTTCCAATTCACCTGGATGGGGAGTAAGAACACTTAATTTAGGTAAACGGCCAAGCAACTCTTTATTCGCCGCGAGAATATTTAAACCATCTGCATCAATAACCAAGGGTACGCTATTGGTTTTTAAAAAATTAGCAAAAGCTTTCGTGGTTTCTGTTTCTATTCCTAATCCCATTCCTATAGCAATGGCTGAAGCTTTAATGCTAAAGTCTATATTTGTAATATACTTGTCGCCATCAGTCAACACCATCGCCTCTGGCAGCGCAGTTTGCATTGCGGTAAACCCGCATTTTGGAATATAGGCAGTTACCAAGCCGCCACCTATTTTTAATGTAGCGCTACTAGCTAATTTAATTGCTCCTATTTTACCGTAACTGCCACCTATAACCAATACATGGCCATACTTTCCTTTGTGAGAAAACTTAGTTCTAGGAATATAAATTGGTAATACCTCATTTTTTCCAATCAGCTCATAGTCGGTTTCTTCCGTGGATAAAAACTCCTGATCCAGCCCAATGTCCAAAACTTCCCATTGATCTAAGTAAATACCTGTTTCTGGAAGAAAAAAGACCAGTTTTGGGGCCTGAAAACTCAATACAAAATTTGCCTTTACTACAGCATCATTTTGTTTGGGAACACTATTGACATACAATCCAGACGGAATATCCACGGACAATATGAATGCCTTAGAATCATGAAGATAACTTATTAGTTTACCTACCCAAGCGGTTGGAGGTCTATTTAATCCAATACCGAAAATTGCATCTACAATAATATCGTCTGCACCTATTTCAGGGAACTCACCATCCGAATCCATGAAGGTTGGCCAAATTTTTCGATCTTTAAGTCGGTCTAAATTGATTAAAAAATCTTTTGAACGCTTGGTGCTGTAATTTACCACGTATACAGCAATATTATATCCATGCTCTTGAAGATGCCTAGCCAAGGCTATCCCGTCACCCCCGTTATTGCCAATACCACAGAACAGATGAATTTTTACCGGTGCGCCTTGCATCCGCAGATGCATCCAATTAAAAATTTGAATAGCAGCTCTTTCCATCAGCTCGTCGCTGGTAATCTTTTGTTTTGCTATGGTAAATTTGTCAGCAGCATAAATTTGTTCAGCACTAAAAAGCTTCATCCCTTAGTTTTATTTTAGTAAAAATAACGATTCGCTAAAAATTTGTAGAATCATTTGATTAGCAAGTCAAATGTACTACTTTTGACGCTTATCCTATCGCATGATTTGCACTGATCCGCATCTAATAATTATCCGTCACAGCCCAACTTATGGTTGTGACGATGTGCTTTTATGGCTCACCCCTAGGGGTTTACAATAGTATCTTTCATCCCAGACCACCTTCATAATCATCCCTTAATAAACATTGATATCTAATCAATATGCAAGTACTAAAGTTTGGCGGCACATCGGTCTCCACCCCGGAAAACATTGAAAAAATAAAAAACATTATCAATAGGTATAGTGATAAAATCATCATTATTGTTTCCGCATTTGGTGGCGTTACAGACGAACTTATAACCGCTGGCCACCTAGCAGAAAAACAGGACAATTCTTATCAGACGATTTTGAAGGCCATTGAAACCAGACATTTAGAAGCTATTAAAGTATTGATTCCCGTTACCCACCAAAGCAAAGCGCTAAGTGATGTAAAAAAGGAACTGAATACACTGGAAACACTTTTAGAAGGCGCCTTTTTTATTGGTGAGCTAACCAAAAAACTTTCAGACAAAATCGTATCCTATGGTGAATTACTCTCCTCCTATATTATCGGTGAATACTTTAAAAGCCAAGGAATCGATTGTACCCATAAAGATAGTAGGGAGCTTATAGTAACAAGAGTTGCAAATGGCAGAACTATTGTTAATTTGGAGAAAACAAATAGCAACTGTGTAGCCTATTTCAATGCCTCCAAACATAAGGTCGTCATCTGCCCAGGATTTATAGCTAAATCTGAAGGTGGAGACCCAACTACTTTAGGAAGAGGCGGCTCTGACTATACGGCCGCACTATATGCAGCTGCCTTAGATACAGAAATATTCGAGATTTGGACAGATGTTAGCGGAATGTATACCGCAAATCCTAAACTGGTAAAACAGGCGAAGCCTATTGCACATATCTCCTACGAAGAAGCCATGGAACTTTCTCATTTTGGAGCCAAAGTGCTCTACCCGCCAACGATACAACCCGTTTTAGCCAAGGGAATAGCTATCCGTATCAAGAATACGTTTAGCCCTGATGAGCATGGCACCTTGATTACCAAATCAAAAAATGAAAAAGGGAAAACGGTGCGCGGCATCAGCCATATAGGAAATATTGCACTCTTATCCTTGGAAGGTCCCGGTATGGTAGGAATACCAGGGATTTCAAAACAATTCTTTGAAGTGCTTTCGCAGGCCAATATAAGTGTGGTTCTTATTACGCAGGCCTCTTCGGAACATTCTATTTGCATTGGTATCTCTGTAGATGATGTTTCCGTTGCTGTAGAAGCCGTAAACGAGGCTTTTGCATATCAAATAGAAAGAGGCCGTATCAATAAGGTAGTTCCGGAAACTTCCTTAGCCATTATAGCACTGGTAGGCGACAATATGAAAAATCATCAAGGGCTAAGTGGCAAAATGTTTAGTACGCTAGGGAGAAATAATGTAAATATTAGGGTAATTGCGCAAGGAGCATCAGAACGTAATATCTCCTGTGTTATTGAAGAAAAAGATGTAAAAAAGGCACTAAATGCCTTGCATGAAGAATTTTTTGAAGAGAACGTAAAGCAATTGAACCTTTTTGTTATGGGCGTGGGCAATGTTGGGTCCAAGTTCTTAGATCAAATACAAAAACAAAAAAAATACTTAAAGGAAAACCTTAAACTAAACGTAAGAGTAGTTGGTATATCCAATTCTAGAACAATGGTTTTTGATGATAGTGGAATTCCCTTAAAAAACTGGGAAGCACTTTTAGAAGCTGGAGTTAAGGCAAGTAAAGAGGAGTTCTTTAATACCGTAAACGTATTGAACTTACGTAATAGCATTTTTGTCGATAACACTGCAAGTGAAATGGTTTCCAATACCTACAAAGATTATTTAAGAAATAGCATTTCTGTAGTCACCTGCAATAAAATTGCGTGTTCCTCTCAATATTCCAATTATATTGAGCTTAAAGAACTAGCCAGAACGTATAACGCTCCATTTCTGTTTGAAACAAATGTAGGAGCCGGCCTACCTATTATAGACACCTTAAAACACCTCATTGCCTCTGGTGACAAAATTCACAAAATTCAGGCCGTGCTATCTGGCAGCCTAAATTTTGTATTTAATAACTTTAACGATAAAACAACCTTTCACGATGTGGTAAAACAAGCCAAAGAAGAGGGTTATACAGAGCCGGATCCAAAAATTGACCTAAGTGGTGTAGACGTCATGCGTAAAATATTGATTCTTGCCAGAGAAAGCGGAACGCAATTGGAATTAGCCGATATTGGCAACGACTCCTTTCTTCCACAAGAAAGTCTTGTCACCGAATCCAACGAAGCTTTTTTTGCATCCCTTAAGGAAAATGAAACGCAGTTTCAAAACAGATATAGGGAAGCAGCAGAAAAGGATACCAAGTTAAAATATGTAGCTCAATTTGAAAATGGATATGCGAGTGTTGGATTGCAAGAAATTCCAAAAGGTCATGATTTTTACAATTTAGAAGGCAGTGATAACATTGTCCTGTTCTTCACGGATAGGTATCCAATACAACCCTTAATTGTCAAAGGAGCCGGTGCAGGTTCAGATGTTACCGCATCCGGTCTCTTTGCGGATGTTATTCGAATTGGTACCTATTAAAAACGGCTTTGTTGAAGCAAGCGATAGAATGGAGCGTAACGTAGTGATCTTTTGAAGTAAGGAACGAGTTTACTAGATTGCCGCGCTGCGCCCGCAATGAGAACTAAAATGAAGGAAATCAAAATATTCTGCCCCGCCACAATAGCAAATATCTCCTGTGGATTCGATGTGCTTGGAGTCGCCTTGGACACCATTGGGGATGAAATGGTAGTTAGAAAAACCGAAGAAAAAGGCATACGAATCACTAAGCTTGAAGGGCAACAGCTGCCGATGGAAACACACTTAAACGTAGCTGGAGTAGCCGGTTTAGCATTATTGGCAGTGAGCGAATATGATGGTGGTTTTGACATAGAAATCTATAAAAAAATAAAAGCGGGCAGCGGAATAGGCAGTAGTGCCGCAAGCTCAACCGGAGCCGTATGGGCCATGAATCAGTTATTAGGCAAACCATTTTCTACTTTAGAGCTGGTAAGATTCGCTATGGAAGGTGAACGATTAGCCAGCGGGGTTGCCCATGCAGACAATGTAGCCCCTGCTCTTTATGGAGGCTTCACCTTGGTACGTAGCTACACGCCCTTAGATGTAATTACTGTTCCTAGTCCTACGGAGCTTTACGCAACGGTTATTCATCCACAGATAGAAGTAAAGACCTCCGACTCCAGAAAAATATTAAAAACTACGATAAGTTTAGCGGATGGTATTAAGCAATGGGGCAATTTAGGTGGCTTGGTTGCCGGTTTATTTACATCGGATTATGATTTAATCGGGCGTTCTTTAGAGGATCACATTGTAGAACCTATTCGGTCTATTTTAATCCCAGGTTTTGACGCGATTAAAACAACAGCAATGGCCAACGGTGCTTTAGGTTGTGGGATTTCTGGCTCTGGCCCATCTATTTTTGCGTTTAGTAAAGGGGAACGTACCGCACAAAAAGTAGGCGCAGGAATGAAAGAGGTGTACCAAAAAATAGGAATTGATTTTGATGTGCATATTTCCAGGATAAATACCAGTGGCATTAAACAATTATAAGGGGTAGTAACGCATACAAATGATTTGAACACATGAATTTTTATAGCCTAAACCAAAAAGCTCCCATAGTATCTTTTAAGGATGCTGTAATTAAGGGTATAGCGCCAGATCGTGGTCTATACTTCCCAGAACGCATTGCACCATTACCAGCATCTTTTTTTAAAGGGATAACGGAACTTTCCAATCAAGAAATCGCTTTTAATGCCATACATCAATTTGTATCAGCAGACATTCCTAATGACAAATTAAAGGAGATTCTTGCCAATGTACTGGATTTTGACTTTCCTGTAGTTGAAATCGAAAAAGATATAGACACCTTAGAATTATTTCACGGTCCTACAATGGCTTTTAAAGATGTAGGTGCACGGTTTATGGCCAATTGCTTGGGCTATTTTTCAAAAAACGAAAACAACCAAGTTACGGTGTTGGTAGCAACCTCTGGAGACACAGGAGGTGCTGTTGCTAACGGGTTTTTAGGGGTAAAAGGGGTGAACGTAGTCATCCTATATCCCAGCGGAAAAGTCAGTGATATACAGGAGCGACAATTAACCACCCTCGGTCAAAATATTACGGCCCTATCGGTAGACGGTACTTTTGACGATTGCCAAAACATGGTTAAAACAGCATTTCTAGATAAAGATTTGCTATCAAGGATGCAATTGACCTCTGCGAATTCTATCAACGTAGCGCGTTGGTTACCTCAACTGTTTTACTTTTTATTTGCCTACAAACAGGTATGTATCAAAGCAAAAAAAGAACAAGCAAGTCCAAAAAATATCGTTTTTTCGGTTCCCAGTGGCAATTTTGGAAATATCTGTGCAGGTATGGTGGCACAACGTTTGGGTATGCCAGTATCACAGTTTATCGCCGCTACCAATGTAAACGATACCGTACCCGAGTTTATGAAAACAGGCACCTATGCCCCTAAACCTTCAACAGCAACTATTTCAAATGCTATGGATGTAGGTGACCCTAGTAATTTTATCAGAATACGCCATCTTTTTCAAGATGATTTGTCGCAACTGAAAAAGCAGCTTACCTCCTACTCCTTTACCGACATAGAAACACGTAAAGCCCTATTGGAGATTTACCAAAAAACCAGATATGTTGCAGACCCGCATGGCGCGGTAGGATATTTGGGTCTTAAAAAATATCAAGAACAGTATCCCAACACCTATGGTATTTTTCTTGAGACGGCCCATCCAGTAAAGTTTTTAGATGTGGTGGAAGAGACTATAGGACAAAAATTAGTGATACCCCCTCAAATTGAGAAAGTAATGAACAAGGAGAAGAAGTTCTTGGCAATAAAAACCTATCAAGAACTGAAATCCTATTTGATAGCCAATTAATTATACTCCTACAAACTATTAGAAATTAAAGGTCAATACTATGCTTGTTCGGTGTCGTACGTTTTTTGTTAGCTACACTATCCTAAGTATCCAATTAAACATAATCCTACCTGAGTATTGACATCCTATTCTATCGAAATTTATTGACTAAAACGACATAAAAATGTGCAAAACATAAATCTAAGGTTTGATACCTATACCTAATTAATTCTATAAATTTGCGGTACATTAAAATTTAGAACATGAAAAATACAGCACTTTCACAAACCCACGAGGCCTTAGGTGCAAAAATGGTCCCGTTTGCAGGTTACAATATGCCCGTTTCTTACGAAGGTGTTACCGCAGAACATGAGACGGTTCGTAAAGGTGTAGGTGTTTTTGATGTGTCTCACATGGGAGAGTTCCTAATAAGCGGATCAAAAGCCCTAGAATTAATTCAAAAGGTAAGTTCTAACGATGCGTCCAAACTCACTATTGGCAAAGCGCAGTATAGTTGTTTACCAAACGAAACTGGAGGAATCGTAGACGATCTTATTATTTATAAACTAAAGGAGGAGCAGTACTTACTTGTTGTAAACGCATCGAATATAGAAAAGGACTGGTCACATATTAGCTTATACAACGAAGCTATAGGAGCGGATATGCGAGATATTTCCGAAGCATATTCTTTACTGGCTATACAAGGACCTAAGGCAGTAGAAGCTATGCAATCCTTAACCTCGGTAAATCTTGCTGAAATTAAATTCTATAATTTCAAGGTAGCGGATTTTGCCGGTATAGAACATGTTATTATTTCTGCTACGGGATATACAGGCTCCGGAGGATTTGAAATTTATTGTAAAAACACGGAAGTAAAACAGATTTGGGATACCGTTTTTGAAGCAGGAGCTGATTTTGGGATTAAGCCGATAGGTTTAGCAGCCAGGGACACTTTACGTTTAGAAATGGGCTACTGCCTCTACGGAAACGACATTAACGATACTACCTCCCCATTTGAAGCGGGCCTTGGTTGGATAACTAAATTCACAAAAGACTTTGTAAACAGTGAAGCCCTGGCAAACGAAAAAGCACACGGACCAGAACGTAAACTGGTGGCCTTTGAGTTAGATGAGCGAGGTATTCCAAGGCATGATTATGATATTGTTGACGGACAAGGAAAAAAGATCGGAATCGTTACTTCGGGCACCATGTCCCCTTCTATGGGTAAAGGTATTGGCTTGGGTTATGTACCTACTGTATTTTCAGAAATTGGAAGTAAAATTCAAATTCAAATTCGCAAGAAAGCTATTCCTGCAACCATTGTAAAGCTTCCGTTTTATAAAAAATAATGCAGAATTTTCAAGACTATTTAGACCAAATTTATAAGGAAGTTCTAAAACTTCCAAATACAGGAAAAGTAGCTTCCTACATCCCAGAATTAGCTGCTGTACCTGACTCAAAATTTGGAATGCATCTGCTGGATTTACACCAAAATGAATTCGCAATTGGAGATAGCATAGAAAAGTTTTCGATACAAAGTATTTCCAAAGTATTAAGCCTATCGATGGCCTTGCAGTGTATTGGAGAAGATGTTTGGGAACGGGTAGATGTAGAACCATCTGGTGATCCATTTAACCATTTGTCCTTATTAGAACTAGAAAACGGTATACCAAGAAATCCACTAATAAATGCCGGCGCTATAGTGATAGCTGATATTTTGGTGTCTCAATTAGCAAATCCTAAAGAAGATTTTCTGGAGTTTGTTCGAAAATTAGCGAATGACACTTCCATCGCTTACAACGAGAATGTTGCCAAATCCGAAAAAGAAACCGGGTTTAGAAATTATGCAGCTGCCAATTTACTTAAGTCTTATGGCAACCTTACCAATAATGTTGAAACGGTTTTGGATTTTTACTTCCATCAATGCTCGCTGCATATGAGCTGCGCCCAACTCTGCGATGTATTTTATCTTTTTATAAATAGAGGAAAATGCAAAAGAAATATGACTCACCTAAATATCAATCAAATCAAAAGAGTGAATGCTTTAATGCTTACCTGTGGTTTTTATGATGAAGCAGGGGAATTCGCATTTGAAGTAGGTTTACCTGGAAAAAGTGGTGTAGGCGGCGGTATTATTGCCCTTTTACCTAATAATTTTTGTGTGGTTACCTGGTCGCCTCCACTTAATAAAAAAGGAAATTCCGCCCGGGGAATGGCTGCACTGGAACGTTTAACCACCCTATCCGGACTATCAATTTTCTAATTTGGAAAGCAAAAAAATACTCATATTGGGCGGTAGCGGTTTCCTTGGCAATGCCATATACAAGGAACTATGCAACTACTTTGACACCTATGGCACCTACTGCCATGCGTCCAATACGTTTGCTTCCAACAAACAATTCTTCAGGTATGACCTAGAGAACGACGATATCTTTGAGCTGTTAGAAAAAGTACGACCTCAAATTATCATTTCTGCTTTACGGGGGAATTTTGCGGCACAGGTCATCGCTCATCAGCATATATTGGAATATATAAAGAATAATGAATGTACCTTATATTTTCTATCCTCTGCAAATGTGTTTGACACTTATAGTAAATATCCTTCGTATGAGACCGATAAAACCCTTTCTGAAAGCATTTTTGGACGGTTAAAAATAAAAATCGAGAATATGCTACTCCGTTTACCAAGCAAAAAAGCCAGCATATTGCGTGTCCCCATGGTTTTTGGAAACACATCTCCGAGAATTAAAGAAATGAAAAACCGAATTCTTGTTAATGAGCCTGTTGAGGTTTTTCCAAATTTAATTCTAAATGTGACCAATGATGATAAACTAACACAGCAAATTCATTATCTTATCAACAGGAATAAAACAGGTATCTATCATTTAGGAAGTACCGATTTAGTACACCATGAAGATTTTATTAAAGAAATACTGGAACGCGTTGGTACCTTTAACCCAATACTTAAAAGGGTATATACCACTAATGAGGACCGCTATTTGGCTGTATTACCAAAAACCAATAAATTGCCTAAAAACCTACAATTCACATACCAGGATATTATCGAAGATCATATTTTAAATTGACTTACATTTTTTAAAATCAATACCCATGGAAAAATTTACAGACAAACAAATACAGGATTACCTTGGCCAATTAGACGGATGGGAATATGTGGATGGCGCCATAGAAACGACTTTCGAATTTAAGGATTTTAAGGAAGCCTTCTCTGTTATGACCCGCATTGCGTTCGAATGTGAAGCACAGGGGCATCACCCAGATTGGAGCAATGTATACAAAACTGTTAATATTCGATTAAACACCCACGATGCCAATGGTGTTACCGAAAAGGATTTTGTACTCGCTAGGGCCATTGAAGATATTGTAGAAAGCGACTAAAAATTTCGTTTCAAATTTTCTTATTTTTAGAATCTTAAATTAAAATTATGGGAAGAGCTTTTGAGTTTAGAAAAGCACGAAAAATGAAACGGTGGTCTGCCATGTCCAAAGCCTTTACCCGAATAGGTAAGGATATTGTTATGGCGGTAAAAGAAGGAGGGCCAGATCCAGATTCCAACTCCAGGTTACGAGCGGTGATACAGAACGCCAAGTCGGTAAATATGCCCAAGGACAATGTAGAACGGGCCATTAAGCGGGCAAGTGACAAAAGTCTAGGGGATTATAAAGAAGTACTTTTTGAAGGCTATGCACCCCATGGGATAGCTATTTTAATTGAAACTGCAACGGACAACAATACCAGGACCGTAGCCAATGTTAGAAGCTATTTTAATAAATGTAATGGTAGCTTGGGAACTGCTGGTTCCGTTGAGTTTATGTTTGACCATACCTGCAATTTTAGGATTCCCGCGGAAGGTATAGACCCGGAAGAGCTGGAACTAGAACTAATAGACTTTGGTGCCGAGGAGGTTTTTGTAGACGATGATGGCATCTTAATCTATGCCCCCTTTGAAAGTTTCGGAGCTATCCAGAAGGAATTGGAAAATAGGGAATTGGAAATTCTTTCCTCGGGTTTTGAACGTATCCCACAAGTTACAAAAGCGCTTACCGACGAGGAAGCGGCGGATGTGGAAAAACTGCTGGAGAAAATAGAGGAAGACGATGATGTACA
>CAZUIE010000123.1:0-12050 GCA_964620945.1 uncultured Maribacter sp. | reverse complement strand
TTATTCACCTAGTGTTAACAAAATCCTTTCATTAGCGCCATAAATAATTGTATTTTTGCGGCTTAACTTATGATGTATATGGGTAAGATTATTGCTATTGCTAATCAAAAAGGAGGGGTAGGAAAAACAACGACCTCTGTGAACTTAGCGGCAGCGCTAGGCGTACTAGAACAAAAGGTTCTCTTGATTGATGCAGACCCCCAAGCAAATGCTACCTCTGGCTTAGGAATTAATGTAGAAGAGGTCGAAATTGGAAGTTACCAGCTTTTGGAGCATACAAAAACGGCCAAAGAAGCTATTATATCTACATCATCTCCCAATGTAGACTTAATTCCGGCACATATAGATCTTGTAGCCATAGAGATTGAGCTGGTAGATAAGAACGAGAGAGAATATATGATGAAAAAGGCAATCACAGGCCTAAAAAAAGACTATGATTTTATCTTAATAGATTGCGCACCTTCCTTAGGCTTAATTACCTTGAACGCCTTAACAGCGGCAGATTCGGTAATTATTCCCATACAATGCGAGTATTTTGCCTTGGAAGGTCTTGGCAAATTATTGAATACGATTAAAAGTGTTCAGCGGATACACAATGAAAATCTGGACATTGAAGGTATGCTGTTAACCATGTACGATTCTAGATTGCGACTATCCAACCAAGTAGTGGAGGAGGTTAAAAAACATTTTGGAGACATGGTCTTTGAAACAATTATTCAACGAAATGTGCGACTCAGCGAAGCACCCAGTTATGGCGAGAGTATTATTAAGTATGATGCTTCAAGCAAAGGAGCAACCAACTACTTAAATTTAGCTAGCGAGGTAGTGAAGAAAAACAAGCAGATAGTTTAAAATGGCAAAAGCGGTAAAAAAACAAGCACTAGGAAGAGGTCTTTCTGCATTACTGAACGACCCCGAAAACGATATTAAATCTGCATCCGATAAAAATGCGGACAAGGTAGTTGGGAATATTATTGAGCTTGATTTAGAGTTTATAGAAGTCAACCCTTTTCAACCAAGATCCAATTTCAACGATGAATCGTTACAGGAATTGGCCACCTCTATTCGCGAGTTGGGCGTCATTCAACCCATAACAGTTCGTAAACTGGGCTTTAACAATTATCAATTGGTTTCTGGGGAAAGGCGTTTTAGAGCTTCCAAGCTACTTCAACTAGAAACAATACCTGCCTATATACGAATAGCCAACGATCAGGAGTCTCTGGAAATGGCCCTTGTAGAAAACATACAACGACAAGATCTTGACCCCATAGAGATTGCACTTTCCTATCAGCGGCTTATAGACGAGATAAACCTTACCCAAGAGAAACTGAGTGATCGTGTAGGAAAAAAGAGGTCTACTATTGCCAATTATATGAGGTTGCTAAAACTAGATCCTATCATTCAAACAGGAATGCGAGATGGTTTCTTGAGCATGGGACACGGTAGGGCCTTGGTGAATATTGAAAATAGGGACGACCAGATTGCGTTATACGAAAAAATTGTTGGCCAAAGTCTTTCTGTGCGGGCAACTGAAGATGCGGTAAAAGCCTTTAAAGAAGCAACAACGGAAAAACCTGCTAAACAAAAGACCAAGGAAACACCCAAATTTATAAACGATGGAGCTCAGGAATTGCTAGAACACCTTTCCGTTAAAGTGGCCATTAGCACTACAGGAAAATCGAAGGGTAAAATTACCATTCCATTTCATTCAGAAGAAGAATTCAAGCGAATTAAAAAGCTGATTACCGGTGCATAAACTCCTTCTGTTTTTTTTTATCTGCGTGTTTTCCATTGGCTTATGTAAAGCACAAGAAACTCGTGAACCTGCTAATCAAGAGGTAGATAGTTTATCAAAAAACTTAAAGAATGAGAATATTGTCCTCCTAGACTCCCTAATAGCGAGCAAGGAGGCCATAAATCCATTAGCTCCTAGCAAGGCAGCCTTCTACTCCGCCGTACTTCCTGGTTTAGGACAGATTTACAACAAAAAATATTGGAAAGCCCCTATAGTGTGGGGTGCATTAGGCGGAACGATTTATGCCTACTCTTGGAATAATAATAATTATCAAAGATTCCGAACTGCTTTCAAAAGAAGGCAGGCTGGTTTTACAGATGATGAATTTTATGACCTAAATGGCGATAACGAACCAGGTTCCCCACCAGATTTGGATACTGGAGATTTAGAAAGTCAACAAGAGAGATTTCAAGAAAGCAGAGACTTGATGCTAGTGCTTACCATTGCTGTATATGCGTTGAATATTATTGATGCGAATGTGACTGCACACCTAAAACAATTTAACGTAGATGACAATCTAAGCTTTGATTTTGAGCCTTACTTGGACTTAAATCCAATAACGAATAATCCAAATTACGGAATGGCCTTAACCATAAAATTTTAAACATGAAGATTGCACTCTTTGGTTACGGTAAAATGGGACAGCTAATTGAACGAATAGCGCTGGAGAAGAAGCATAAAATTGTTGCCAAAATAGATACGGACACACAAGATATCGACTTTAGCATTATTGATGTGGCAATAGACTTTAGCATGCCAGAAGCGGCCTTCAAAAATATTACCAAATGCCTTGAAAACAACACCCCAGTAATCTCAGGAACTACGGGATGGCTGGATAACTATGCCGATGCAGTGGCACTTTGCAAAGAAAAACAGGGTGCTTTTATATATGCCTCTAATTTTAGCCTGGGCGTAAATATTTTTTTTGAACTTAATTCCCATCTTTCCAAAATGATGAGAGGTCTAGATACCTACGAAGTGGCTATCGAAGAAATACATCACACCCAAAAATTAGATGCACCAAGCGGCACGGCAATTACCTTAGCGGAGGATATCATCATAAATTCTGATTTTGAATCATGGAAACTAAATGAAAAGACAGAGGGCCATATTCCCATTACGTCCAAAAGAATTGGAACAACACCGGGCACACATACAGTGCAGTATTCCAGTTTGGTAGATGATATTAGCATAAAACATACCGCTCACAATAGAGAAGGATTTGCAAACGGTGCAGTCGTTGCCGCTGAGTGGATTATTGGAAAAACAGGTGTTTTCACTATGCGAGATGTGTTAAACCTTGGTTAAAAAAAGTAACAATTTAAAGATAAGACTACTAATGTCACATAGTACGTATTTGAAAAACAATACGCGAATGTCATTGGTTTAAATAAAAACAATAGCACTATGAACGGTACACAATGGATTCTATTTATACTCCTGGTACAGGTCGTCCATTTTTTAGGAACTTGGAAGTTATATGTGAAGGCAGGTAGGAAGGCTTGGGAAGCCGCTGTACCTATTTATAATGCCGTAGTTTTGATGCAAATCATCAATAGGCCTAAATGGTGGGTGGTTCTACTATTTATTCCTATTATCAATTTGCTTATGTTTCCGGTTATTTGGGTGGAAACCATTCGAAGTTTTGGCAGAAATAGTACCTTGGAATCTTGGTTGGTTATCTTTACATTGGGCTTCTACATCTATTATGTGAATTATGCCTTGGACGTAAACTATATAGAAGATAGAAGCTTGCATCCCAAGACCGCTATGGGAGAATGGGTGAGCTCTATTGTATTTGCGGTGGTAGCAGCTACACTTGTACACACCTATTTTATTCAACCATATGTTATTCCAACGGGGTCATTGGAAAGGACACTACGTGTAGGCGATTTCCTTTTTGTTAGTAAATTCCATTACGGTGCGAGAACCCCAATGACTACGGTTGCAGCGCCTATGGTACATGACACCCTACCCGTTATTGGTGTACCCTCCTATCTTAACAAACCGCAACTTCCCTATTTTAGGCTTCCTGGTTTTACAAAGGTAGACCGCAATGATATTGTGGTTTTTAGTTGGCCTGCCGATACGGTACGGCGCTTCTTTAAACGGGAAGCTGGGGTCAAAAAACCCATAGATAAAAAATCTAATTATGTAAAACGTTGCGTTGGTATCCCAGGAGACTCTCTTGAAGTACGCAATGGGTATGTGTTAGTGAACGGAAAACAATTGGAACTGCCAGGGAGCGCCAAACCCCAGTTCGACTATACAATTTATAGTAATAAAGGTGTTTCTTCACGATTATTGGATAAAATTGGAGTGACCGATTTTACCAGAAAATACCTATCCAACCCTTTAAACCAAAAACAGGCGCAAGCCATAAATCAATATCTACTTGGCTATAATCAAGGTGAAAATGGCCAGTTAGAATTATTTACAAAGAGTTCAGGTATTCCTCCAGCAACTATCAAAAACCTAGGACTATCCTTACGAGAGGTAACAGATAGAGAACGGATTGCGCCATTAACTGCGGATATGGTGACTATGTTAAGAAATGACACCAGTATAGATTCGGTAGTTCAAAATACAACGCCAAAAGGCATGCGTGGGACCAATCTATTTCCGCAAAGTCCAGATTACCCTTGGAACTATAGCCAACTCGGCCCAATTTACATTCCTAAACAAGGGGCTACAGTTGACCTCAGTCTAAAGACACTTCCGCTTTACAAAAAAATTATCAGAGAGTATGAAGGGAATACGGTCAGTGTTTCCGGAAACCAAATAAAGATTAATGAGCAGATTGCCAATTCCTATACCTTTAAACAGGATTACTATTGGATGATGGGAGATAATAGGGACCACTCGGAAGATAGCAGGGCTTGGGGCTATGTACCAGAAAATCATATTGTGGGAACTCCTATTTTTATATGGATGAGTTTTGATAACTTTACGGAGAATATTAGTAATTGGAGACCACGATGGAACCGCATTTTCACCACCGTAAACGGGGAAGGTGAGCCGCAATCCTACTTCAAATACTTTTTGATACTACTGGTAGCTTACTTTGTGGGAAGCTGGTTTTGGAAGCGTAAAAAATCCAACGAAGCATAATCATGACTATCCTATATCCGGCCTATTTTCCCAATATTGCATTTTTTGCCGCTTTCGTACAAAGGGATGATATTATTTGGGAAACACAAGGTAATTATCAAAAACAGACTTTTAGAAATAGGACGTATATCTGCAACGACAGAGGAAAGCATATACTCAGTGTTCCCATTTCCCACGTTGGTCAAAGCAATGGAAAACAACGTAACAAGGATGTGCGAATAGATAACAGCTATCCATGGCAACGTCAACATTGGCGTACGTTAGAAACGGCCTATAGAACATCTCCCTTCTTTGAGTTTTATGAGGATGAAATACAACCGCTGTTCGATACTAATTTTGAATACCTGATGGACTTTAACCTCAAAACCATAGAGACCATTTGCGACTGCCTTCAGTTGGAGATGCCAACTGCACAAACAAAAACCTTTACTTTTGGCAGTGAAACCGAAATAGACTACCGGCACTTGATCAGTGTAAAGAATACTATTACGTTATCCCAAGCAGAATATGTACAAGTATTTGGAGATAGACATGGTTTTATTTCCAATTTAAGTATCCTTGACCTTTTATTCAACTTAGGGCCACAGACTATCCCCTATTTAAAAGAGGCGAAACTCTCGTTAGACAATGTTTAGGTTTCTATTCCACTATGGCATTCACTTTATTGTTCCGTTATTCATTGCCTATTTCTTTTTTAAGGAACAGCGACTGAAAGCAGCGCTCATTCTATTGGCCGGAATAATTTTAGATATAGATCATATCCTAGCAACACCTATTTTTGATGATATGCGATGTAGCATCAACTTCCACCCCCTACATTCCTATTGGGCTATCGGTGTTTATGTTCTTCTTACAGCACTAAAAACTACGCGTATATGGGGTATAGCGTTCTTGCTACATATGTTGGCCGATGTCGTAGATTGCTTATTTATCGGAAGTGATTTTAATTGATGCCATTATAGGTTCATGGTCGGAAAGGTCTATATCATAATTCTGATGTGAAACCACTTCAAAGGAAGGGTCCACAAGAATATAGTCGATACGAAAAGAAAAACGCCAAAAGTTAATAGTAGTACCAAAACCATTTCCCTTTTCCAAAAAGGTATCTTTATAATCACCTTTTAACTTAAAATAGACATTAGAAAATTGATTATTATTGAAATCTCCTGAAATAATATTTTTAAACGGACTAGAATCCAAATGATTACGTACAACTTCCGCTTGCTCTTGTTGCTTTTTAAACGCGTTTCTAAGTCGTGCAAAGAGTTTGTCCGAACGTTCACGTTTTATACTCCTAGGCCTTATACTTAGCGACTGTAAATGTAGATTGTATACCCTCAAGGTATCTTCCTTATAAACAATATCACTATAAATCGCACTGTTGGCACTGTTGGCAAATGTAATTACACCAGAATTTAAAATTGGATATTTAGAATAAACGGCCTGCAGCACCCCACTCCTTGCTACACCTGACAGATAATCTACAAAACGATATGGATATTCGGTAAAATAGTCTTCCCCTATTTTTCTATAATCAAACTCTTGAAAGGATACGATATCGGGTGCTTGATCACTAACGAATTTAACAATACTATCACCCGCGGTACTGCCCCAAACATTCTCCTTGCTACTGAAAAACAAACTATTGTATGTCATAATCTTCAAAGTCCCGTCTTCGGATACCGGTCTGGATTCCCCCTTTAACATTACAAAGGAACCCATGGTGAAATACCAACAAAATAGTATAGTAGCAGATAGCAAAAACCGAACACTTTTTCGAAACACCCAATAGAGCACAAAAAGCACGTTACCAAACACCAATAGAGGAACGGATAAACTTAAAAATGCCAGACTTGGATCATCGATGTAGGGGGAGACACAGGATACCAATAAAGCTAATGCGAATCCTAAATTAAAGTAATGGACAAAACGATTGAGAAAAGTCAACTTCCGCATAGGTGTTAGTCCTCCTTACCGGCTTGGAACAAAAAATCCTTTTCAGCTTTGGATAAGCTCTCGTAACCAGATTTGCTTATTTTATCTAAAATTGCATCGATTTTCTTTTGGTTTGTTTGCTTATCATATTGTGCTTTCGTAGTGGTGGCCGAACCACCTCTTTTGTTCTTGTAAACGGTTTTTAAAGGTGCTTTCTTTTCACTGCGTTTAAACATATTAACAACGGAATCCAAAAATCTTGAAAACCCGGCACCTATGTCGGTTCCGTTCACCAACTGCCTTGCATACCAGTAGCCCAATAATGCCCCACCTAAATGCGCTAAATGTCCGCCTGCATTGCCACTTGCCGGTAACTGAATTAAATCCATCAACACCACAAACGCCCCTATGTACCATAGTTTAACATTAAAGAAAATCAGCCGTACTTCTTGGTTGGGTATGTATGCACAAATAAAAATCAAGATAGCGCTTGCACCAGCTGAAGCTCCAATTAAATAAGCGTTGACATTAAAAAAAGCAGGGAATATATTATAGCCCAAAAAGAAAAAGAGTCCTCCCATAATCACGCCAAGGAGGTATACATTTAAAAAACGTTTTGCATCAAAGAGGTTTAAAAATATGCGCCCTACAAAATAGATAAGCAGCATATTCCAAAAAAGATGACCAAATCCACCATGAAAGAAAGAATAGGTAATAATGGACCAAGGCTGCAGCAAAAAGTCAAAAAAGTCTTTAGGCAACTCAAACCACTGTACAATACTATTGCTGGACAGCTGCAATAAAAAAGTAGATAAACGTTCGACTATAAATATGAGCACATTTATGGCGATAAGCTTTTCTGCTATGGATAACCTGCTAAACTGATATTTTAAATTTCCTTGCGTCATCTGCTAATCCCATCTATTATTATTAAACTGATTTTTCTTCCAGTACCACATCATCAAAAATCCAAAGAGTGCTCCACCAATATGGGCGAAATGCGCAATTCCTTGACCAAACATACTATATCCCGTAACTCCTGAAAACAAATCCAATCCTATTAAAACAGGAATAAAATACTTTGCTTTTACAGGAACGGGAATAAACAAAAGAAACAGCTCACTGTTCGGATATGACATCCCAAAGGCCACCAATATACCATAAATAGCACCAGAAGCACCAACGGCAGGAGTATTATAAGCACTCAAAAAGTTATCTATAGTAGATTTTCCTGCAATCTCGTACCAGCCAGGACTATATTGTCCACCAGATATAATTTCCATTACGCTACTTTCCGAAATCCCCGAATCTACAAGTGCCGACATGCCTGCGTTAAAATGATAATAATTAACACCAGTATGTATTAGTGCTGCACCCAAACCTGCCGAAAAATAAAAGAAAAAAAACTTATTCCTTCCCCACATTTGTTCCAAGGGTGTACCAAAGGCCCATAGCGCGTACATATTGAATAGAATATGCATAAAACCACCATGCATAAACATATGGGATAGTATTTGCCAAAGTCCAAAATTTTCGTTCCTAGGGAACCAAAGCGAGAACCATTGGTACATCATATCCCCATACAACTGGGTCGCAATAAAGAATAAAACATTAATAATCAATAAATGCTTAATCGCATCTGTTAGTCTACCCATCTATATAAATTTTCTATCAATATCATTTTCGGTGATTGTCACGTACGTCCGTTTATTAAACGGACTCAACGTAGTTTCCTTACAAGCAAACAAATCGTTTACCAAGGCAAGCTGGGACCTATGGTCTAAAAACTCACCTGTTTTAACAGATAGCGTTTTGGATAAGGTTTTGGCCAACATGTCACTCTGCGAAAAACTATCGGCAGATATTTCCATTTGAAAATCAGATATTAGTTGTTCCATAATCATTTGAACTTCACTTTCAACAACCAGTACCGGTACTCCCTTTACTTCTACAGTTTCAACGCCTATATCACCAAAAACAAAACCTACAGCACAAAGATTGTCTTTTATCTCTATTAAAATTTCCAATTCGGTCTTCGAAAATGATAAGGAAAGCGGAAACAACAGCTGCTGGCTTACCGCCTCTTTTATGGTGATATTTTTAAGAAAATTTTCGTAAAGCACACGTTGATGCGCCCTACTTTGGTTTATAACTACCATACCCGATTTTATAGTTGTTATAATATACTTTTTACGCAACTGAAAGGTAGTGGTCACCTGACCTCCCTGATCCTTTTCTGAATCAAAAATAGTGCTATTTATCTCTTCTGATTCTAAGGCGATGGTACTTGGTCTAAATTCTCGCTTGTTTACATTCAACCCTTCATAAAGGTTTTCCCAACCCTTAGCACTTGTCTTAGTATACGTTCCGCCATGAGATGCCTTGCGAGTTTCCTCCTTAAACGGATTAAAACCGGCATCAACAGATACACTTGGTGAGGTTACTCGCTTGTTCTGGTACGCATAAGGTGTATCTAAATTTTGATTTTGTTCAAAATCTATAGCGGGAACCACATTAAACTGACCCAAACTATGCTTAACGGCGGATTTTAGATAGGCATATAAGGTATGTTCGTCATCAAATTTAACTTCGGTCTTTGTTGGGTGAATATTAATATCTATCGTACCTGGGTCTACTTCCAAGTTCAAAAAGTAACCGGGATGTGTACCAGGTTTGATTAAGCCTTCAAAAGCACCAAGAATTGCATGATGCAGATAGGGACTTTTTATAAATCGATTATTGGCAAAGAAAAACTGCTCTCCCCTACTCTTCTTCGCAAACTCAGGTTTTTGAACAAAACCAGAGATGCGTACAACTTGAGTATCTTCGCTAACAGGTACTAACTTCTCGTTCGCCTTTCTCCCGAATATGTTAACAATTCGCTTTCTAAAATCGTTGGAAGGCAGAATAAACACTTCACTACCGTTATTATAGTATTGAAATGAAATTTTAGGATGTGCCAACGCCACCCTATGAAATTCATCAGTAATGTGACGGTACTCTACCTGATTTGATTTTAGAAAATTTCTTCTTGCTGGTATGTTGAAGAATAGATTCTTAACAAGCATGGAAGTTCCTTTGGGAACAACAGCTACCTCCTGACTACTAATTTTACTACCTTCTATTTTAATGTGGGTACCAACTTCATCTGAATCGGTTTTTGTCATCATCTCCACATGGGCAATGGCAGCAATAGAGGCCAACGCTTCTCCGCGAAAGCCTTTGGTACTTAAGTTAAAAAGGTCTTCTGCCTTTTCAATTTTGGAAGTGGCATGGCGTTCAAAACTCAACCGCGCGTCGGTGACACTCATTCCTTTGCCATTATCGACAACCTGAATCAGGGTTTTTCCTCCATCCTTTACAATGAGTTTAATTTCCGTTGCTCCGGCATCAATCGCATTTTCCAATAATTCCTTAACGACCGACGATGGACGCTGTACCACTTCGCCAGCAGCAATTTGATTTGCTACATGGTCCGGTAAAAGTCTAATAATATCAGCCATTATTAGGAAAAGAATATGGTGAGGTCAAAATCAATGATGTACAAAAAAATAAAGACCAATACAGCTAATATGATGGCCATTCGTATTTTTAGACTGCGGTCCCCTTCTCTTCGGGTATCTTCAACCGCATTTGTAATCTTATTTTTTAAACCGCGCTGATTACTTAACGTACTTCTGAACTTATCAAACTTATGTTCCAGTTTGTAAGGATTTCCCTTACCCTTATCATCGTAGTATCTGGGACTATAGTCGTACCTTCTATTTCTACGCAATCGCGTTATTTTACTCAACATTCCCATAGCATCAAAGTTACTTAAAAAGCAAAAACTGGCCGTATAAAGAAATGCCAAAATTTGTTAACAGTGCCGAGCAGGGAAAATTCTAATTGTAAAATTAAAAATGAGAAGGAAAATATACACAATCATATAGGAATTTACACTCCCAAAGCTGCCATTTTTATAGCGGCAATAGCCGCTTCTGCTCCTTTGTTACCATGTTTGCCGCCACTACGATCAATCGCCTGCTGCAAATTATTATCGGTAAGAACACAAAAAATTACCGGTACATCGGTCTGAACGTTCAAGTCCATGATACCCTGTGAAGTTGCGCTACATACGAAATCAAAATGTTTGGTTTCGCCCTGTATCACACTTCCTATGGCAATGATAGCATCAAAACCACCTTGCTGTATCATTTTTTTACAACCATAGGTAAGCTCAAAACTACCAGGAACGTTCCAACGCACAACATTATCCTTTAACGCGCCGCAGTCGCTTAGCGCTTCAATGGCTCCTTTATACAGGCCCTCGGTAATCTTTTGATTCCATTCAGAAACAACAATCCCAAACCGATATTTTTTCGCGTTTGGGATTGTTGTTTTATCGTATGCTGATAAATTTTTATTCGCCGTTGCCATTATGCGCCAGCTTTTGCCATACCAATAAGAGCATCTATGGATGTGGCTACCTCAGAATCGGAGAACTCCTCTTTTATGCGTTGGAAAAAGCCTAATGCCTTGGATTTATCTCCCATATCCAAAGCCGTAACACCAGCTTTGTATAAAAACTTAGGCGTAGTGTACGCATTGTTACTATGAGCAGCTGCAGCTTCATAATACCCTAAGGCATCAGAAGGCTGTTCTAATTGCATAAACGCATCGCCCAAACCACCTTTTGCCAGTGCGCCAAGAATTTCGTCATCAGAATTAAAACCTTCTAAGTAATCGATTGCCTCCTGGTATTTATTCATGTTCAAATATGCCATACCCGCAGAATAGCTTGCTAAATTAGCCGCTTTGGTACCACTGTATTCTTCCATTATGTCCAAAAAACCATACTTACCTTCAGCACCTTCTAAGGCCAATGTAAACAAGGAGTCTTTGGCTGTTGTACTAGCTAAAGCTTGGTCAAAATATTGTTGTGGATAGTACATTTCGTTTGCAGCGCTAGTCTCTTTTGGTTTTTGTACAAACTGTACATATGCCAAATAGCCTAATACGCCTATAGCGACGACACCAATAATGCCTAAAATATAATTTTGGTTTTTAGACACCCACTCCTCTGACCTGGAAGCTCCTTCGTCCAAGCTACTGAACACCTCTGCCGTTGTGCTTTCTTGCTCGTCAAACTCCTGAATTTCAGCCTTAGTTTGTGGTTTAAATCCTCTTTTCTTATATGTTGCCATCTCAAATTTTATTGGTCGCGCAA
>CAZUIE010000122.1:6726-12060 GCA_964620945.1 uncultured Maribacter sp. | reverse complement strand
CAATTTTTAAAGAATATTTCACAAAGTTAATTTTATACAATTTTAGGGGATAAATAAATCTAAACTTTGCAGCTCATCAAAATCAATCAAAAAAATGAGACTTCAAAGCATCACTACAATTATTTTTATTCTACTCACAATGCATCTTTACTGTCAAAATATGGCAGAATATACCAATAGTTGGGAGGGGGAAATAAAAGATTCCAAAGCATTCAATTTAAAAATAGAAATAGAAAATTTAGGACTTGAAACTGCCACTTTCAAAATTTCCAACAAGAAAAATATTATCCATTTTAAAATTGGGAAAGAGACTACTTCAACGATAAAAATACCGTTTGCAGGAAATTTACAATTTGAAGGTGAATTGTCTAAAAATGGTAATGAAATTAACGGGTTTATCAAATCCGGTCTTCTACTGTATCACTTAAAACTAATAAAATCCAAGACAAATTCTTTTGTAGGTTTTTGGAATATGTTAATGGTAGACGAACTTAAATCAACAAATTTTTATTTAAGCGTAGAAAATGGTTCAGGGAATGATTACCAAGCTTATCCCATTCTTGGCGATAATCGATTTACGGGAACTTGGTGCGGTAATTTTCAAAAGGAAAACGACCTTGTTTCCTTTACTGATTTTAAAACTGGATTGCAGTTTAAGGGAAAACTCCGTACAAATGAAATTGAATTAGGCATTTATCTTGGGGAACATTCAATTACACAGATCTCCCTAAAAAAGTCTACCGATGATTGGGAAATGGGAGAATTTAAGACAGAAAATAAAAGCTCCGTTTTACAACTTTCAAAAATGGAAAATCATATTCTAAAGGATACATTACCGAACACACATGCAGTGTTAATTTCAAAAAAAGGGCAACTTGTTTATGAGAAGTACTTTGATGGATATAATGCAAACATTCCGCACGATACGCGTTCGGCATCAAAGAGTATTTCATCTGCCATTGTAGGAATTGCGAAAGACAAATCACTCTTTGAATCCGTTGAGCAATCCATTTTTGATTTCTTGCCAGAAAAATATCAGACTGAAAAAAATAGTTTGAAATCGAAAATAGATATCCAAAGTTTATTGACCATGAGCTCCGGATTGGACGCTATTGATTATGGTGCCAATGCCAACCCGAAATCTCCGGCCGTTGAAGATAATTATCAACCAAGTGGAGACTGGACAGCGTCCATTTTAAAAGCGACTATGATCAACCAACCTAATACAAAGTCCAATTATGGTTCTGCAAATCCCTATTTATTAGGTATAGCAATGGATTCAGTGATTTCTGAACCTTTGGAAATGTTTATGGATAAAAATCTATTTCAAAAACTAGGAATCTCAAATTATATCATTCAAACCGATTTGAATGGCATCCCTTATTTTGGAGGTGGTATGTACCTTACACCTCAGGATATGTTAAAATTTGGAGAGCTTTATCTAAACAACGGGAAATGGAACAAAGAACGTGTGTTATCTAAAAAATGGGTGCAAAATTCATTTAATAATTACCGTAATCTGGAAAACGTAGAGGATAAAAATGGGTATGGTTATTTATGGTGGCACCACACTTATGAGTTTGACGGAAACCAAATAAATACTATTGAAGCGAGAGGTGCTGGTGGACAATATATATTTGTTGTCCCAAGTTTAAAGGTTGTTACGGTCATCACCTCGGGTAACTATCGTAACGGAAAAACACAACAACCAGAATTAATATTTGAGAAATATATACTTCCATTTCTATAAGAACGAAAAACTATTGACTCCAATAACAGTAAACGTTTAACTAGCTAAATTTCTGGGATACTTAAAGAGCATTTGAACTTGAACTCCTCTGATGGAACCGAACAGTTTAGAACTAAAGAAAACAGGTCGGATAGATGTTTAACCTTAAACAAGTATTTGCTTATGAAATGATTGAAGTATTCCAAGTCGTAGATTGTATTTTCCTTCAAACAGGTGAAGACCGGAACCCGAATCCATGAGTTGTGTCTTAAGATAGGTATCATCTAGGCCACCTTGTAAAATTGGAAGGAGAAATATGGAGGGCTTGGAGTCTCTGAACTTACATAGCTCTTAAAGTTGAAATAATCTCAGAAAATGGACAAAAAAAGGGATAGACTTTGATGAAGGCCTATCCCATGTTCATCTAAAAATTAGATTCTTAATAACGGTATTCTTTTGGTGTTGCCCAACGGATTCGCTTAATATCCCTTAAAGTTGGAAAGATAGCGAACCTTCTCGACACCGTTGAAGATTGAATGATGAATGGTTTCATGGCTGTATAATTTTAATTGATTGAGTTTCTTTTATACCGTGATTAGCGGTTAAAGTTCCTGTACTGTGCCCACTTTGCTCTTTTGCTTCCACTAAAGCTTGAAAAGTACTGTCCCGTTTTTGATTCCGTTGCTGTTCTTGTGATTGATGCTTGCATTATTCTTTGTTTTTATAGTTTATTGACTGTTGTTCTTTGACTAAAATTATCTGTTGAAGTTTCTGGACTGAGCCCATTGTGCTCTTCTGCTATTGCTAAGCGTCGAGAAGTACTGTCCTGTTCTAGATTCCGTTGATGTTCTGCTAGGTGATGCTTTCATAATTTTTAGTTTTTAATATTGTTATTGATAGTTGTTTCTAAATTGTTTACAATAGATAGACGAGGGATGTTTTATTTTGTTACAGTACTATGTAATAAATAGTACTATATTTTTACTAATTTAACATTAAAATAATCTTTAAATCCTATTAAACACCTGATTTAAAGCTTTTTATGTTACATATGAGGATTGTTGCATTACACCGAATGTTTTTTGATATTCTACTAAATGAGCGCTATTTATATGGTATAAAGATGATTTCAGTTTGTAGAATACCATTCAGGTCCTCCTTTAATCAGTTCTATATTGGGAGGGCTTTTAACTAAAAACAAGCATAACATCGTAGAAGTATAGATGTTAAAAAGCAATCGGTAAAATTTTCCTAATAGATAAGATACTTCTCAATAACACATGTAAAGTACCTAAAGTAAAACTTTATTTTATTGAAACCGTTACCAAGTCCAGAGCATCGATTTTACCCTTAAGCAGCGGTTTTCCCAAAAATTGAGCTGAATATTTATCTTCAACATCAAGTTGGTCTATTAGGTTTTTGGAAATGAGCAAGTCAACACCATATTCATTACATAGTCCTTGAATTCTGGCGGTGGTATTGAGCACATCTCCCGTAAAAAAGATTTCCTTTTTCAAGGCTCCGATTTCTCCAGTAGTCACCTCGCCAAAATGTAGCCCCGCCTTAAAATCTGGAAAGACACCGTATTTTTCCAAATACGCATTCTTTCGATTTAATAAATCCGCTTTCATATCAAAAAAACAGTTAAGACAATGATTTCTTTCGAGTCCATTTTTTAATTTCCATGAAATTACAATCTCATCTCCTATATATTGATATACTTCGCCACGATTCCGAAGAATGGCATTGGATAGGTCAAAATAATAAGACTTTAAGAATTCGAAATATTGGATATGCCCCAACCGCTCCGCTATAGAAGTTGAGTCCTTCATATCCGCAAACATGAAAATACGGGTCTCGGCAACAGGCTTATGGTACTTACCGGTAAAAAAGTTAAGCAAGACATTCTGACCCAGATTCTCGCTTATTTCCGTATATAATAAAGACGCCAGCAATTGAAACGAGAGTTGTACCATGGCGCTTGCATTTGTAGGGCTAAAAAAGAAAACCACATATTTATCCCATACGCGCTTATCGAATAAAGAGGTATTGAGTTCCATACTGGCCGCTATTTGAAAATTGACCAAAATAATCAAAAAGAAGAATATCGCATAAATCAGAAACTTTGAAATTATTTTTACGAAAAAACTTTTCTTTTCAAACAAACGATTAAGAAACATTACTTCTACAAGGCCGACAAGCAATCCAATAATGGTAACTAGTATAAGCGCAAAAATCACGATATCCGTTTCTAGCCTAATGGCCGTATCGAGCTTATTGTCTTGATTGCCGATTGCCACGGCTTCAATCCACAGGAACAAAATGCTAAACACCAGCCAGATAATTCCAAAAGGAATAATCCTAGCGATATTTCTTTTCGTGATTGCGGTGAGTTTCATTGTTAGGTTCTCGAATTGATTGTTACAATTTACTGATTCTTAAAACCAACCTTTAATAGAGCTCCACTAATTTTTTCAATCCTTTACGGAGATTAGCTGTTTTCGGGACTTTGAATGCCAATTGATTATATATGCAATTCTTATTGTTCGTTTATATGGACATCTTATAAACGTCCATAATCTAAAATAGCCACAAGCTTAAGGTGCATCTACTCCTACAATAGAAATATAAAACAAGTAGCTATAAGAAAATTTATTTTCAGATTTAAGGGCTCCTCTCTTAACCATGTCATTTAGGACAACACTAAATCTCCCTATAATTACTTCCAATAGGAACCTTTTAATCATTACCGAATACACCGTGTGTTTTGACCGTTTCTATACGTTTTAATGTAACAATTTAAGATTCATGTATGCTAGTAACATATTTTTTGGAAGTAAATTCTTTTTTTCTCAATATTTTCTTCCTTTGCCAACAGTATAAATGCTTTTAAATGAGTGTATAATTACTAACATGCTAAGCATACTTCTCCTTTCGAATAAGCATACACTTTAAAGTCAACCTGCACCATGTAAACATTATAGGTTGGCTTCCCTTGTTTTCAAATGAGTTAACACAAAACTGGTTTGCATTACATCGAATGGTATAAATAAAACATATTGTAGCTATCTAAAGAGAAAATCTATGGGTAGCGTACGAAACGGCAAGTGAGAAAAAATTCGGCCTGAAACGCTAGATACCTTTATGAGCTTCAAAATTATCAACCCAAAAAAAAAGCAACATATGGAAAGAAAAACTGTGAAAATTAAATCAATTCAATACCTCAACCATGATGTAATCGAAATAGTCACGGAAAAACCAAAAGAGTATACATTTACCCCAGGACAAGCAACTGATGTAGCAATTCAAAAAGAGAAATGGAAAGAAGAAAAAAGACCTTTTACGTTTACCAGTCTCCCTTCGAACGACCATTTGCAATTTACGATTAAAACATATCCTTCGCACGATGGAGTTACGGAACAATTAGCCCAACTATAGCCAGGCGACGAACTTAGTGTGGGTGATGTTTATGGAGCGATTCAATTTAAAGGAAACGGCATGTTTATTTCAGGGGGTGCAGGCATCACGCCATTTATCTCAATTCTAAAATCGTTAGATAAAAGGGGGGCTCTTGATGGAAATTCACTACTATTCGGAAACAAGAC
>CAZUIE010000122.1:0-6626 GCA_964620945.1 uncultured Maribacter sp. | reverse complement strand
ATGAGCAATAGCAATAAAGAAGAAAAGATTGAAAAAAAGGTTGATGACCTAAATAAAGACGCTAACAAACCTAAGTCGCAAGAGATGATTCTTGTAGATCAACTATGTGAGGGTATTGAAACGTATGAACAACACTCGAGTAAAGTTTTTATAGGGGCACTAACTGCGGGATTGGAAATAGGCTTTAGCTACCTCTTAATTGCCATTTTGTATACCTTTCTAAATGGAAAATTTGCCGACACTACCATTTTCTATATGGTTGCGTTTGCCTATCCAATTGGCTTTATCATCGTTGTCTTGGGGAAATCAATTTTATTTACAGAACAAACCTCGCTGTTGGCGTTACCTGTACTTCATAAAAAACGCACAATAACGGAGTTATTGAAACTATGGGGTATTGTAATCACCGGAAATTTGGTGGGTGGTGCCTTTATGGCCGTGTTTATTGTATTGGTTGGTACCGGAATGGGAATTATCAGTTACGATAGTGTTTCCGCGATTGCGCTTCATGTAACCAAAGGTAGTGTTGCCGTAATATTTGGTAGCGCCATCATGGCTGGTTGGCTTATGGCATTATTATCCTGGTTGGTTACTTCCTCCTCTTCCACTACTGGGCGAATCTTTGTTATTTACATGATTACGGCTATAGTAGGGTTCGCAGGATTTCATCATAGCATCGTAGGTAATATAGAAGTTTTGGCGGGTGTACTATTCACCGATTCCATTTCCTTTGGAACCTACGCCTATTTTCAGGCCACAGCATTATTTGGAAATGCATTTGGTGGTGTTTTTTTTGTTGCATTATTACGATATAGGGCCTTCGCTGCAAATTTTTGATAACCTGGAATTTAAAATGAAAATTATACCTTGAGAGCCATTACGATATGTCAGCTTTTACTCCATTTTAAACAGTCTAAAAAGCTATTGACATCCAGTTATGAGCCTATTGATGTAGCACACATGTACATAATAATTGATTAGAAATGAGCATAAGGAAATTTGATGTTTTTGTTATAGGAAGTGGAAGTGCAGGGCAAACAGTCGCTAAAACTTGCGCGAAGAGTGGCCTCAAAGTGGCCATTGCAGATAATAAAGTCTATGGAGGAACATGTCCCAACAGAGGCTGTGACCCTAAAAAAGTACTATTAGGTGCTACAGAAGTTTGGCAAACCGCCAATAATCTCAAGGAAAAAGGTATAGATACCAGCCCAAAACTTAAATGGAAGAAATTACAAAAATTCAAACGGACATTTACTAAATCGGTTCCTGCGGCTACAGAAAGTAACCTTAAGGATTTGGGTATTCAGCTGTACCATCAAAGTCCTAAATTTATTGATGAGAACACGCTTTCTGTTGAAGGCAAAACGGTACGCTCTAATAAAATCGTCATCGCTACAGGGCAAATACCCCGTAAACTTGATGTTGAAGGAAGTAAGCATCTAAAAACTAGTGATGACTTTCTTAATCTCAAAAAAATACCGAAAAACATCCTTTTTATTGGCGCTGGGTACATAGGAATGGAATTTGCGCACATGGCGGCAAGAGCTGGCAGCAAGGTGACCATAATAGAACGGGGAGCAAGACCGCTCACAGCATTCGATTCAGATTTAGTTGCGCATCTGACGAACGTTTCCAAGGATTTGGGCATCCAGTTTGTCTTTAATTCAGAACTAAAGAAAATAGAAAAACTGCGTAAAAATCTGAAGATACAATTTAAAGTATCCGGTAAAACACAGACCCAAAAAGCGAGAATGATATTTAATACCGCGGGACGCATTCCCTCCATTGCTGCACTGAATCTTGAGAAAGGAAATATTGATTTTTCTTCCAGTGGTATTAAAGTAAATACATACCTTCATAGCACTTCTAACCCTGCGGTTTATGCCTGTGGCGATGTTTCCGATCATAGTTTACCATTAACGCCACTTTCAGGTAAAGAAGGACATACGGTAGCGGAGAATATCCTACATGGAAATAAAAAGAAGATTTCCACACCTGTTGTTCCATCTGCAGTATTTACACTGCCCAATCTCGCATCCGTAGGCTTATCCGAAGAAGAAGCTAAAAAACGCTATAAAAATGTTACGGTGAACTATGAATCCGTTCCCAGTTGGTTTAATGCAAGACGATTGAACGAACCTGCGTACGCCTATAAAATTATTAGCAACTCCCGAACCAAGGCAATAGTTGGTGCCCATCTGCTTTCGGGAACTGCAGCGGAAACTATCAACCTATTTGCGATGGCCATCACTAACGGAACAACTACGGAAGATTTAAAGAAAATGATTTTCACCTATCCGTCTTGGTGCAATGATATTAAAAGCATGGTATAAAATGACTACAACCACCACTTCAGAATCCTTCAAAATTCAACATTTACCCTCCCTAATCGCTAAAACGTATAAGGCGTGGATGGCAGACGAGCCCTTCCGTTTGAGTGCGGTAGTGGCCTATTATGCCGTTATTTCCCTTCCCGCACTACTGATTATAATTATTAATGTGGTAGGTTCTATCTGGGGGTACGAAATTGTGCAGGGAGAATTAACAGCGGAATTCTCATCCGCATTGGGCAAAGATGCGGCTACCTCAATTGAAACCATTATACGCGAAACCAGAGCCTCCGACAAGAATGCGATCTCCACAATTATTGGTATAGCCACCCTACTTTTTGGCGCAACAGGTGTCTTTTATCAACTGAAAATATCCCTTAACGAAATTTGGAAAATAGTTCCTAATCCAGATGCTAAACTTTGGAAAGTAATAACGGACCGCATGCTTAGCTTCGCCTTTATCTTGGTTATCGGATTCTTATTATTAATTAGTTTTATCGTTACCGCCGCCATTAGTGCGCTAAATAACTACATACGTGAAGCGCTTCCAGATATTCTTGTGTATGTAGCCTATCTTCTAGATTTTGTACTTTCCGTGGGCATCATCTCTATCCTTTTTGCCCTCATGTTCAGATTCCTTCCAGATGCCAAAATTAAATGGAAAACAGTATGGATAGGTTCCGTCATAACCGCCATTCTCTTTGTTATTGGTAAATTACTTTTAGGGCTCTATTTTGGGCAAGCAGATCCGGGTTCTACCTATGGCGCAGCAGGAACTATTGTTTTAGTGCTATTATGGGTATCCTATTCTTCCTTGATTCTATTCTTTGGCGCAGAATTTACGTATGTCTATGCCAACAGATATGGAGGAGGTATTGAACCTACGGAACTTGCCGTAAAGAAATAAACTAATGCTATCTTTCTAGGTTAATTTTTAATTGGATGTCATTAACGATATTCCATGTAAATCTTCATTTTTGAAATGAAAGAGAGCGTTCTTTCCTAAATACATAAAACAAAATACAAATCATGGAGATAGCAAATAAAGTAATTATTATTACCGGAGCATCAAGTGGAATTGGAAAAGCAACAGCCCACAAACTGGCTAAAAAAGGTGCAAAAGTGGTGTTGACCGCAAGGCGCGAAGAACGCCTAAACGATTTGGCCAATAGCATAAAAAGTGATAGCGGAACTGCGCTCGTGGTAACGGGAGATGTAACCAAAAAGTCTGATTTTGACAATTTAGTCAAAAAGACCTTAAGGGAATTTGGAACAATAGACGTTTTGATCAATAATGCAGGCCTCATGCCACTCTCTTACATCAAAAAATTAAAGACCGATGAATGGGAAAAAATGGTTGATGTGAACATAAAAGGGGTATTGAATGGAGTAGCAGCAGTAATCCCCACCATGATTGAACAAAAAAGTGGACACGTTATCAATATTGCGTCCAGTGCTGCGCATAATTATTTTCCTGGGGGAGCGGTCTATTGTGCAACCAAAGCGGCCATAAAGATGTTCTCGGAAGGCCTGCGACAGGAACTGGCTCCAAAATATGGCATTAACGTAACCTCTATTGAGCCAGGGGCCGTTTCCACAGAATTGATGAATACCATTACTGACGAGGATATCAAAGAACAGTTTAAAGAAATGCAGAAAATGACGTTCTTGGAAGCTGAAGATATAGCGGAGGCAATATATTATGCACTTGCACAGCCTTCCCGCGCCAATATCAATGATGTCTTTATTATGCCTACGGAACAACAGCGTTAATAGAAATTTAAAAAATAAAATAGTATGAATCGTAAAAAAAGACCCATAGGAAATTATATCATCGCCAGTATTTTGTTGATAATGGTTATCTTCTACTTAATATATGTGAATGGTATACTAGGGTCATAAGCTAAAACAATGGAAAAACCACGAATAAAAAACGAGGAACAATATGATGCGCTGCGTGACCAGGGCTACAGTAAAGAGAAATCTGCACGAATAGCGAATACCGAAAACTCAGGAAAAAAAGGTGGGAAGGCTTCTAACTATGAAGAACGAACAAAGAACGAGCTGTACCAACAGGCGAAGAAAATCGGTATTGAAGGCAGGTCCAAAATGGACAAAAAAGCACTAATCAGAGCCCTACGCAACCATTAGAATAGCAAGTTCAAACAATTTCAGTTTATGAAATATATCAGTCCGCATATCATACGTCAAATTTTTGTACTGTTGCTTATAGTACTGATGGGTGTACTTATTTTTCAAGAGATGCTCCCCTACTTAAGTGGGGTTTTGGGAGCGATTACCATTTATGTGATTCTTCGTAAACCTATGGAAGTATTGATCGCTAAAGGTTGGCGGGCCAACTTAGCGGCTATTTTTTTAATTGTATTGTCCTTTATATGCATCATGATTCCCTTAGTTGGTTTGGGGTTGATGATGGGCAACAAAATAGAATATGCGGTGGATAATTCCCAAAGGGCAATCGATGCCGCAAAATCCCAATTGGCTAGAGTGGAAAGCATTCTTAATTTTGATATGGCTTCTAAAATAGATACCGCTGCTATAACTACATGGCTATCAGAAAATCTTCAAAGCCTTGCCGGAAGCACTTTTGGTATGGTTATTTCTATCATGGTCATGTATTTTCTTTTATATTTTATGCTCATTAACAGACAAAAGCTGAAAGAGTCTTTGTTCGAGTATATACCTGTAAAAGGTAAAAATCTAAAGACCATAGGCGAAGAAACAAATGGAAAAGTAAAAGCCAATGCGTTGGGAATTCCCTTGGTGGCCATAGGACAAGGATTAGTTGGGCTTGTTGGCTTTTTAATCTTTGGTGTATCAGATCCTTTTTTTTGGGGCGCCATTGTTACCGTAGGATCAATGATTCCCTTTGTAGGTAGTGCATTGGGTACGGTTCCCGTGTTCCTTTTGGCTCTCTCTAACGGAAATGCTTTTCAGGCTTGGGGAATACTGATTTATGGTACCGTAGCCATAGGTGCAACGGATAACATTTTTAGATTGTATATTTTAAAGCGATTAGATGATGTGCACCCATTAATCACCTTAATCGGTGTGTTGGTAGGTGTACCATTATTTGGTTTTATAGGTCTTATTTTTGGCCCGTTATTAGTGAGCCTGTTCTTGATTGTAGTTCGTATTTATAAAAATGAGTATGGACAATCAGACCAAACTTTATAGGTCATTATCCCTACCTAAAACGATATAATAACCTAAGTGCTCCAAATCTATGCACTTGGGTACGTTCAAATTCTCCTGTTCCATATTGATATTTGAACAATACGCCAAATCGCTTATACGAAAAATTCAGCCCTAAATGCATTAGAAAAACCGTGTTGTTTATTTCTTTTGAAGTCCTATTATTTTTATTAAATAAATTACCTTGAACCGTTGCGTTATAGGCAGATAGCTTATAACCCAAACCATATTCCAAGAAAAATTCTGAAGTGTCGGCAGATGCCAACATTCCGTTTTGGTTCGCTACCGACTCCCCTACTCCATTAAATTTTCCAACTCTTAGGTTGAGCTGTGGTCGCACGTAGGTAAAAACATTTCCTATGGACGCTTCCACTCTTCCATAGGAATCTATCCAATTTAAACCATAAAGTCTGTGTGCATACGAGCTTGTAATATTGATCCCCAACTGATTCGGAATCTGTCCATCCCAATCTACGGACGCATCGTTGGAAATTGTTTTGTGAAACCAATTTTGAATGCGCCCCGCTTGCGAATCGGGACCAAGAATACCGGTTTCTAAACCCATTCGAAAAAATGAATTCCGAAAGGTGAAGGTAGATTCAAATGAAAAATAACTCCAACCTGCGAAAGGTCGTTCTATATTTGAATCATTGGTAGTTGGCTCGTCCAAGTAATTAGGTGTAAATGCTTTTAAATTAATACTTATTCCATTATAGTTTTTCTTCTTCTTGGGAAATAGCCCTGCAAAAAATGTATTTGTTTTAGGACTCCATCGTAGTGCGGCATTTATTCCATAGGTGTAATTTCTATCCGTGGTAGTATACGCTATGAACTTATCATTATCGGTACCGAGTTCAACTTCATAGTTAAAATTAGCTTCTTGGGCTAGCGCCAAAAAAGGCATCCATACTATCAAGTAAACTATCTGATTTCTCATCATCTTTTTTTTGACTCCAAGAATAGCGGAAAGAGCTGGGAAAATATGGATGGATTAATTTAATTTTTAGCGCTATCAAAAAGGACAAATCCATCATTTCTCCAGTTACGGAAAACAGCAATCATTTGTGGGAATGGGTCAAT
>CAZUIE010000121.1:0-12062 GCA_964620945.1 uncultured Maribacter sp. | reverse complement strand
ATACTTTTTCAGAAAAATAATGGTCAAAGTCTCGTTTATATTTTTCAGATACCTGTTGTTCTATTTCACCAGAAAGTACTACACTACAGGAAGATTTGGATTCTTCAATTCTAATAACATGGCGAACATTAATTATTACAGATTTGCTAATTCGTATAAAAAGCTCAGGTAAAAGCTCTTCCAATTTTTTCATGGTAATCCTTATCAACACTTTCTTATTGAAACAGCATACGTTTACATAGTATCTGTCAGCTTTAATAAATTTAACTTCATTGATTTCAAAGAGATGTTTTTTGTTTCCCTCAGGTACAATAATTTTGTTAGGAAAATTTATCATGTTGTTTTCTTTTTGATATTGACGTTTCTTTTGTTTGTTCCCCGTTGCGTAAAAAAATAGGGTAGTATTCAGCACAAAACTAGAATGGGTAAGTCCAAAAACTTATTCACTTAAGTTAAGAAATGAATAGCGGGTGATTCATAAAACGATTTAGAACTTTATCCAGCTTTTATGACTGTATTGTTTAAGGTCAATTGTTGAATGCATGTGATTAATCATTTTTTATTACCCCTTTAGCGCTATTCACATAAAAAAGAATTATCGCTTTTAAAATGGTCTTCTAGGTACATTTCCAAAACATCGGAAATAAATATTTTCTCTCCGTGGTTACCTTTTTCTATTTCCTCCAGGGGGTTCAGCTGTTTGCTGAACAACCATTCATCTACATCTAGCCTTTTCTTTTTCATTACAGCTGCTAATCCTTACTATAAATAACCAATAAATATCCCTGTTTTAAAAAAAGTAGGTGCTTAATTTTATAAAATTAAGCACCTTTAGACACCTCATTAAGGACATTAAATTGTAGCTGAAATAGTGCTATAAGTATTATAAAATCAATACTTTATGTACTAATTGTTATGGTAAAGAAGAGAATTTTAATTAGGGTAGGGGAAGAATAATAAACAAACTGGCGTAATAATCAGCTCTGGTATTGCTTTGGTTCTTTCGCAAGTTCTTTAATTAAAGCAGAAGGTAGTACCCCTGTCCTTTTTTTGAAAGCAGCATTGAAAGATTCTTTACTTTTAAAACCAACCTCATTAGCAAGGGAATGTATGGAATATCTTCTAAAAAGGTTATCTTTTTTCAATCTATCGATTACATAGTCTATTCTTAAGTCGTTAATATAGGTCGTGAAATTTTTTTGATAGTGAATGTTGATAATCTTGGATAAATAAGTAGTGTTGGTTTTAAGTTTTTTAGCCAAGCTTGAAGCAGTTAGGTCCAATCTTAAATAGTAATTTTTATCCTCCAACTCGTTTATTTTTTCAATAATCCTTTTCATTTCATCATCGTTAATGTTCAGGGGAGCTGCTTTTGGTTTTATTTGTGTTTCATTTTTGGATATCTGATCAAGGAGTACTTTTAATTTCTCTTTGCTCTTTGTTTGCTGTTTTCTGAAACGTGCAATTAGCAAGCAAATTATTAAAGCAGATGCCAAAGAGATGGCAAGTAGAATATACCGCTGTTTTGATCTTTGCTTTTTAAGAATGTTCACCTCTGCGTTGTATTGATCAATTTCGATTTTTTTAAAATTTGAATTCACCGAGTTGTTGACATCCATTTGACCTTTTAGAGATGATAGATGCTTATCAAAATAATAATCAGCTTTTTTTAAGTTATTGGTTTTTAAATAGGATTTATAGAGTAGTTTGAAAAGATCATTATGGAAAAAACCTAAACGCTCATTTGATTTGATTCGAACAGTGTCAAGGGCTTCGAAAAAAGCAATAGCTTCTTGAAAATTTCCTTCTTGGTAACTTATCAATCCAGAATAATAATCTTTTGTGAAATCAATGTTGGTTTTTTGGTAGAAATCTGGTACTATTTTATAAGCTTCATCAAAGTGTTTTCTGGCTAATTGGATATCATCTTCAAGTAAATCGATTTCTAATTGTTGAAGTTTGTGTCTAAAACGGTATACGTCATGGTAATTTCCCTCCGTAGTATCTAAAACAGATTTGGCGATATTATTATAAAATGTAGCAGAATCTATTTCTTTTAAATCTATATGAATTTTAGAAATTTCCAAGTAAGTAGTTTCTATACTACTTCCCCATATTTTAAATTTGCTGTAATCCTGTGATTTGGTAATCTGTTCTAAAATAGATAGGTTGTTCTTATAGAACCTTAGTGCTTGATGATATTCTCCCGTTAGTTGGTAATATCCAGCAATGTCTTGATTGAATTTACATAGCCATACTTTACTATCAATTTCCTTGGCAGTTTCTATTGCCGAATATATATTATCGAATATTCTTGGGTCATCAAGACCGTATTTTAATTTTAAATAATTGTTTTTAAGGTGATACGCCTTGAGTAGTTCTATTTTCAAATTGTTGTTTTTTGCCACAGAGAAAAGGCTATCCGTGTATTCAATATACCTCAGTGTATCCTCATGTTTATGATAAAACGATGACAAGGCATGGTAGCTGTCAAAAAGGTCCTTTGGATTATTATCCTGTTTGGATTTTAAGACATAATCTTTAATAAGATTTTTGGTTTTAGCGCTATCTATGTGAAAATATTTACGAATTGAATCAGGATAAGATAATTGTTCGCTTTTTGCCTGTTGTGATTGAACTAGATTCTGCACTAGAAATATTGTACAAAGGGGAGCGATGTTTTTTAAAATTCTAAAAAAATTCAATTGATGTTGTTTTATAAAATTCATTCACTTCAGTATAAGATAACTCTTATTGAGTTTTATTAGTTTGACTTTAATATATTTTTAAGGAAACTACCTTTACTTTTGATATGATTTTATGTTGGAAAATTGGCCGAATAGCTCTATCTGGTTTTTCTTAAATGATCGATGCTACCCAAGAGGAATTCAATAGACAGATAATACTTTTCATAATTTTTAGTGTAAAAGAAGTATAATTTTCTTTCACTAATAAAAATTGAAATGTAATATCATCAATGTGAAACGTAATAACATATTGGTGCAACAAAAAATATTGGAGAAAAATTTGTAACAAAACTGTGATTTACGAGATATCGTAAAATTTAAGAGTACTTTAATTTAGTTTCGTCTCTAAAATATTCTTAGCCAACAATAAGTACTTTGTAACCTTCTTAATAGAGTTCAAGTAAGATTTGAAATAGAATAATAAACAAACTACCGTATAACTTGCTGTTGGCTTAATTTGATTGTTTAGTAAGTTCTTTGATTAGAGCTGAAGGTAGCACCCCTGTTCTTTTTTTGAACGCAGTATTGAAGGATTCTTTGCTTTTAAAACCAACCTCATTGGCAAGGGACTGTATGGTGTACCTTCGGAATAGGTTATTTTCTTTTAATCTATTGATTACAAAGTCTATTCTTAGGTCGTTAATATAGGTCGTGAAATTTTTTTGATAGTGAATGTTGATAATCTTGGATAAATAAGTTGTATTTGTTTTAAGTTTCTTTGCCAGACTTGAAGCGGTCAGGTCCATTCTTAAATAGTAGTTTTTATCCTCCAACTCGTTTAGCTTTTCGATAATCCTTTTCATTTCTTTATCCTTAATGTTTATCGGAGCTACTTTCGGTTTTATTGGTGTTTCATTCTTGGATATCTGATCCAAGAGTACTTTTAATTGCTTTTTACTCTTTGTTTTCTGTTTTCTAAAACGTGCAATAAGTAAGCAAATTATGAAAGCAGCTACTGAAGTGGTGGCAAGTAGAATATACCATTGTCTTGATTTTTGTTTTTTAAGCGCCGCTACCTCTGCGTTGTATTGGTCTATTTCGGTTTTTTTAAAATTTGAATTTACCGAGTTGTTAATATCCATTTGGCCTTTAAGAGAGGATAGGTGCTTTTCAAAATAATAATCCGCTTTTTTTAAGTTATTGGTTTTTAAATATGACTTGTAGAGTGTTTTGTACAAATCGTCATAAAAAAAGCCTAAACGTTCATTGGTTTTAATTTTAAAGGTATCTAGGGTTTCAAAATGGGTAATGGCTTTTTTATATTTCCCCTCGTGGTAACTAATCATTCCAGAATAATATTCTTTCCAAAAATCATTGTTCGATTTTTTGTAGTAATCCGGTGTTAAATTGACAGCATCTTCGAAGTTTTTTTTAGCTAAAGTAATATTGTTTTCAAGTAAATTAATTTCTAATTCATTGACTTTATGAGAGAATTCATACATTTCTTTGTAGCCTCCTGTTGTAGTGTCTAAAACCGTTTTCGCATATTTATTATAAATTTTAGCAGAATCTATATTTTTTAATTCAGTATAAATTTCGGCTATGCTCAAATACGTGTTCTCTAAATTACTTCCCCAAATTTTAAACTTTTTATATTCTTCAGAATTAGCAATGTTCAGGAGTATAGCTAAATTTTCCTGGTAATATAAAAGAGCTTGATCATACTCATCGGTGACGACATAATATTCGGCGATAGCTTGATTAAATTTGCATTCCCATACTACACTATTAATTTCTTTGGCAAGTTTTAAACCTTTAAAAATATTATCGACTATTCTTGGGTCGTCAAGTCCATATTTCATTCTTAAATTGTTGTTCTTTAAATGATATGCCTTAAGTAACTCTATACGCAAGTTATTTTCTTTAGCTATAGAAAAAAGTTTATTGGTATTTTCTATAACCTTTAAGGTATCATTATGTTGATAATAAAAAACAGTTAAAAAGTGGTAGGCGACAAAAAGGTTTTTAGGGTCATTATCTGCTTTAGATTCAAAAATATATTCATCGATAAAAAATTTTGTTTTTGAGCTGTCTATTTGCGAATATTTAATAATCGAATCAGTGAAATTGATTTTTTGACCTTTTATTCCTTGAGAAACAACAGTGAAGAAGACAAAAAACAAGGAAAATCGTAAAAAAATATGTATTAAAGTTCTTAAAAAATTCACATGATACTGTTTTAATGCAATCGATTGTTTCACTTCTTTGAATGTCACCAATAATTGGTTTTCCCCTGATGTAATAAATATACGTTTAAAGAGGAAAACCCATTTTTTTTTGATTGGAAAATTAATGTAATGGTTTTATTTCAATTACTTAATTCTTTATTTCTATGGTAATTTATGTAAGAACGAAAATCTGTAATTGCTTGCACAAGTTATGGACAGATAAAGTAGAGACCGTATTTTTCTAAATTTTTCTTTAGCAAAAGAACGGGTAATTATGCGTTGCTATTGATAAATGAATTGTAAACCTTTCAAATTTGAAACAAAACATTGTTTAATTGCAACAAAAATTAAAATGTCGAATAGATGATTTTTTAAAACAAATTAAATAGGGCTAATTACGTGTGAGTTAAAATCAATTTCCTATTGGTTTTTAGTTGAATGAACAGGAGTCCCATTCTTCCTATTTGGAGCTGGCATCTCTTTTTAGTAAGCCCTCGTTTCAAATCATTCAATACTAATAAGAGTTATTATCTTTCACATATCCCTTTAAACGATTTACGGTTTACCGGTTAAAAATAGTTCAACGTATGTTATCTATTAAAAGGATATTCATTTATCCATCTAAAGCCTCTATTCATTAAAAGGAAATCTTCCTTTTTGAGAATCTTTCCTGAGGCTCTAATTGAGTCATTTTTAATGACCGTTTCGATTGTAAATGTGGAATCGGTTTTTTTTATGTTTAAATTAAAAGTAACCGTAGAATCTCTGTAGCTCGTTAGTTTCAATTCGTTTTTTAAAGAATCTAATGTAGTTTTATAATATACTTTAGATTTATCCATTTTTTGGATCTGCGTCGTGCCTTCGTATTCTAATATGATATATTTCCATTGCTGGTTGTTATCCAAGGTGTTGGATACTGTATCCTTGTTTTTCTGAAAATGCGTAATCTCGTATAATCCATAATGTTTTGGTTTTTTAGCAAGGTCACCATATTGTTTGGAATAATCGAGAACGTTTATAAAACCATATATGAGCACATAGCCAATAGTTAAAAGTTTGAGAATCTTAAATGATGGTTTTATCCATTTTGACTTGAACGTGGGTTGATCTATGGTTGTGAGACGTACCTCCGAACCTACAAAAAAGAATTCAAATAGTACTTTCATATCCCTTGATAGTAAAAATAGGGTCATAAGTACTAAATGTGTCGAAAGGATTTTTACTGGAATATCAAAAAAATAATTAACGGCCATTACATTCGCTGCGGTCATTAGTGTAATTATTGCTCCAGCCGTCATTGTTCTTCTAAAAAGTAATAGGAGCGATAAAACCTCGGCTACACCCATAAAAATATTATAGCCTTTGGAAAAGCCAAGAAATGTCCACGCTAGGCCCATTGGGGATGATTCCCCAAAAGAACCAACTAATCTCGAAAGTCCTGGAAAAGGAAACTGCATTTTTATGATTTTAAAGAGTCCGTAATTTATTAGCATTAAACCGATATAAAAACGAAGAGCCACTGTTAACCAATAATAAAGTTTGGTATAGTCGTATTTGTTTCTATCCAGTACAGACCAAATTACAGTTACAAATAAGCTAAAAGTCAAAAGGCATAGGACTAAGACATAGTCAAAAGTGGTGTCTCCGCTGCCACTTGGAGCCGTTCTTATTTCTTCGGGTAGTTTTAAAACAGATTTTCCAACCCATATAATAAATTGTTGAACCCATTCCATTGGCTTTTGCATGAGCACATCAAAAAATGGAAAAGCGCCGTTGTTTTGAAATACAATGAAAAGAGAGAAATAACTAAAGAAGAATCTGAATACTATTTTTTTGGTAAAAGACCAGCTAGTAATTTGGTTTGTAGAGGAATCGTTCATGAGGCATCGTTATTTTATAGCTGTTTGTTGCTAATCAATTTTACTATTGTTTCGTGAAAATTGGTTTCATCAACATCTAAAATTGTTTTTAGATTTTTAAAAAATAGTTCACCCCTGCTTCCGGAATAAACCAATTTTAACACATCTTTAAAATCTTTTCGGTTGACTATTTCTTCACATAAAAAAGCGCTCATAACGTAGTATGAAAAATGCCTATTGACCGATGATTTTCGACCTTTCTTGAATTCTTTCAAAAAATCAATAGTTGGGTTTTTCTGAAGCTCATTGCGAAACTGTTGTTTTAGTTCCTCCATGGTGTCATAAGTCAACCCGTATCCGCCATAATAGGTAGATACACCTTGCACAAATGGCCAATACATATCCTTTGCATTCGGAAAATTATAGTATAGATAGTCTCCTAAGTATCCGAATATGTAGTTTTCGTTATTTGTACCTGTCATGTAAATCTGCCCTTCATTATCCATAAATCCTAAATCATAGCAAAGGAAGTTACATTGTCTTGCACTATATAAAAATCCATATGATTTCAAAAGCTCATCTAGGTCTTGAAAGGAATAATAAATTAATTCTGATGTAGTCGTATTCGTCAGTTCGTCCAGATTATCTTTGAATTCTGAAAACTCATTGGCTTTTGATTCATTTATGGTTCCACTATAAAGGTAGGTTACATCATTGATCTTTTTAGTTCTAAAATTAGCTGTGTTTTTTTCAAATGGACAATAAAATTTATAATAATCTTTATAAGGGACAGCTAATAATTCGGTTACTTGAAAAACAATAGGAATACCGTCTTGATATCCTGTAAACGCTATGGTCAAACGGTAATCATTGCCATTTGGCGTGTAAGATTTAAGCACACTTGGTGGGTTAAAACTCATATGCTCAGTTTCAATCCCAATGCCAGATAGTTTATTAAAAAAGAACTCATATTTTTTTAAATGAAGTGTGTCCACATACTGGTTGGAATAACTTCCATTCTTAGCTTCGGTTAAAAATCCGTTTAAAGAGTTTTCAATAATGTAAGATTTCAGACTATCCTTTTCAACTAATGCAAGATTTAAGTTTCTAATTACAGTCACCTGACTATTGACAGATAAGAAAGATAGTATTACCGTAAAACATAGATATTTACGGATAGTATCACGGTTGATTTTTGTTGTAATTGTTAAGTGCATCATCATAAGTTATGTTGTACAAGCCATTTTTCTGAAAGTAAATCACCATATTTTTAAAATCAAAGATGGTATTGAACCTTTTTAAAATTTCATTTCCAAGAATATGTGTTTCAAATCCTGCTGGGTTTGTCGTATTCAATAATTGAGATGGAAACTCTTTTATGATTTGCTCACCAAAAAGCAAATATGGTAGTTCGATCACTTTCGTGATAAATAAATCTCCGGCACCATTTCGAAGTTCATTTACTTTTATAATTTTCAAGTTGTTAGGAAAGTTTTGTGCTTTTAGGAGAAAACTGTCTAACAGTAGTGCCTTTTGGTATCCGGTGTCTATTAAAAATGGTCCATCATAAGCTTTGTTTTCTATTTGCAGTTTCCCTTGAATGCATAGTACGGTTTTGGTTTTTATTAACTTCGTGGATGTAAATCTTGATACATTGGGCAACTCTTGTGTGACTATCATTTCCCTTTTTTTGTAATCTAAGACAACTATTTTCCCCTTAAAGAGATCCCAACCAAATCTGCCGTCTGTTCCTTGACCGGAAAGTGTTACGGGATATACTTCTAAATTATTCCAGGTTAGTTTGCCCAATTTAATAGAAACACTGGATTTTAATTTCACATAATTAAGAGTGGTTTTTTCTTCACTAGTGAGTAGATCTGTTTTTTCCTTTATAGCTTTATGGTTCAATAAAAGTCCGGTTGTGCCGGTATCGAATTTTAAGTTTAAAGTGTCCGTGCCATTAAGTACCATTTTAAAAATAATATTGTTGTAGGAACTTAGATTAAACGGGATTATCGTTTCTTTTTTTTGAGAATTTATCCAAGAGAAGCTTAGAAAAATTATAAAAACTACAAGTTTCAGTTTCATAATTGAGTGTTTTTTAAATCCGAAAGGAGCTTTTTTCTTTTTCGCTCTCTGTCTAAACCAATTATTAAACCTATCAGTGCTATTGAAAAACATGTTAACAGCCAAAACCAAAGATTATATGTAGTAAACAAGCACCTGTATATAAAAGTGAAAGCGAATAATAATAGGCCGAGCATTTGCCAAAAGTAATCGTGCTCTAATCTGATGTTTATGTCAATGTAGGGCTTCAAATTAAATAGTACTTTAAGGTCGTCCCAATCCCATATAATGAGCATGAGATTAGCAAGTAACATTAAACCAGTAATTACAGGAGTATAAGCAAAGTAGTAGGACAAGGTAATAATGAAAATATTTAATATGATTGGAAGATTTACTACTGCACCTAGTTTAGAAAACCTCTGTGTCATTAGCAAAAAGCCTGCTATTAACTGAGCTAGTCCAATAAATTTCCAATACAAGCCCGATTGATATATGGTTTCAAAAAAGTGCCAGGCACTATTTATGGGATTCAATTCACCACTTTCACTGGTAAAACGATTGCCCTTTATTTTAATCAGACTTGCAAATACAAATACGCCACCAATAAGGTATCTTGTGTATATTATAAAAATTTGAAGGATAATTTTGTTTTTAATTTTATTCATACGGAGAGTAGTTTAGTAGGAAACAAAATCATCTCAGCGTTATATCCAGGTTTTCTTAATGTTTCATTTTGAATACTATATTTTAAATTGGCTTAAGTATAAATATTAATTTCACCAACTTTTGGATATAAAGGGTTTCCTTGATGAAGACAGCCCCTCTAATTATAAAAACAAAATATCCACTAGTAAGGTTTTTTATCATCAGTCAATTGCATATAGTGCTGCACTACATATTCAAAACAAGTTTAATTTTTTCTGGCATACCGTTTTCTGTAGGTTAATCAAGTATAGTCAAACCAATAGAGCACTGTCAATTTATGAAACATAAATTGCTTATAATCTTACCAAAGTCTAGTTTTTTGCAATTAAGTTGATTTTAAAGAGTTGTTTTACTAATGGGATTTTGCGTTTGAAATATGGAATGCGCAATTCTCTAAAATCCTATTTTTATATAACTTTTTATAGTTTGAATGAAGATTATGTCGATAAGAGATTACAGATAGGAATTAACAAATAAAGAGGTCTTCATTTGTAATGATAAAGATTCAATTTCATAGGAATTAATCAATATGCTTAGCGGGGAGAATCGTAGGTATTGTTCGATAATAGTTTTGCTTGTCTTGTTATAAACAAGTTTTAATTTTTGTTCGGTTCTAACTTATTTGTGTTGATCTTTTTCAGCCAATTTGAAAACTAGATTAGAGTATTTAAATATGGTTGCAAATTTAATTCTTTTGGCAGCAAATTTTTAATAGTATCGAATATAATCACTTTATTTGTTTTGAAAATAAGAGATGGGGGTTAAGTGTTTATTTCAAAAAATTGAGTAGTTTTTATTTTTGTGGCTAATAGCTTGCTCCCATTTTTTTAGACTTTTTACTTATCATATCTTTTTTTAAAATTTACTTTTCTTTACATCTTTATGAAACTGAACTCCGTTTCATTTAGCTTTTTATTGACAAGCTCCCATGTTTATGAAATTTGAAAATACGTCTCTTTTAACCCATTCCTTTTATTTCTTTAAAACCAGGATAAACGAAGTTGATTAATATTATACATCTTATTCCGTTTTTAGTATTAGCATAATCCTTAAGAAGAGTATTAGATGTAAAGCTTGCAGCTGAAAATATATTTCAAATAAAACTAGTTATTTGTTTTTATAGGCGACCAAATCTTCGGATTGTTAATTTCACAGCAAATTGTTTGTCTTTAATGTTAAAACATAATAGTCTTTAACTATGGCAGCTCATTTAGAGTAGAGCTTAATTTGCAGACTTAGTGGAGAGGATTTATAAAGAAATAGCATTGAGTAGGCTATATTTCTTGCAATCATTTACAGGTATAACCACTTATCTCATTTTTTAAACTTCTAGACCTACCTTTTGAAGGTGGTTTCAACGGAAGGTCAAAATAAGAGAGATTAAATATCTGTATTTGGATTCAAAGTGAATTTCAAATATCGGGTTACACGTGAGTAATATTTTATGGATGATTATATCTTAAATTTGGATTTTGTAGCAAATTAGTGGTCTTTGGTGTCAAATATTTAAAAAATAAAGAGATTATTCAGTTATTTAATAATTATCAAAAAATTCTCATTGAATTTCGGTTAGATTTAAAGAGTTCTCCTTTTAAAAATTATGTGTAAGTATGATAATGGTTGTTATTGGATTAATATTGGTCATGTTATCTTTTTTACTTTAAATCCATAGGGTTTTATAGCAAAATTCACACGTTTCGTTTCAAACAAAAATCACGCCTTGTATTTTTTAGTTTCTTGCGGCTTCTCTTAACGTTTTATTAACCTTTTTGCGAGGAAAATGAAACCGAAGGGGATAACTAACTCTTTAAATTTTATTTACAAAATGAGAACAAAACTAAATGGATTGTTAACGCTATTTTTGGCGTTAGTTGTGCAGATTTCCTTTGCACAAGAGAAAACGGTGTCCGGAACGGTCACCGATCAGGATGGGCTGCCTTTGCCCGGGGTAAACATAGTTGTTGAAGGGACAACCACTGGGACCCAAACGGATTTTGATGGAAATTATGCTATCAGCGCTTCGACAGGGCAAACTTTATTATTTACCTACATTGGCCAAAAAGCTGTAAGGCAAGCGGTCGGAGCAGGCAACACGGTAAATGTGCAGATGGAAGAGGATGCACAAGCGTTAGAAGAGGTGGTTGTTACCGCTCAAGGTATTAAGCGGGAGAAAAAAGCGCTCGGATACGCCACTACGTCTGTTGGCGCCGATCAACTCGAGGGAAGAACCGAAGGGGATGTTGCCAGGGTACTATCCGGTAAAGCAGCCGGTGTACAAATCGTTGCTGCCGGTGGATCTTCCGGTTCGGCTACCAACATTACCGTAAGGGGTTTAAGTTCCTTTAGCGGAACGAACCAGGCATTGTTCATTGTGGATGGAATTCCATTTGCAAACGATACTAATTCCCCTGGAGATTTTATAGATGGAAACCCAACTTCTTCGAGATTCTTGGATTTAGACCCGAACAACATTGAAAACATTGAAGTACTTAAAGGTTTGGCCGCCGCCACGCTAT
>CAZUIE010000120.1:0-12148 GCA_964620945.1 uncultured Maribacter sp. | reverse complement strand
CATAATAATATTGGTTTTAAAAATTTAAATTGATGGCAAAAATAAAAAACTTTGGTTTAATAACACGTTTTGTCGTTAAAATGTGATGTAATTTAATCAAATTAAATACAAGAGTAGTAATTTTACCTGAATAATTATTTCGTTATAACAAGGTTTGTAGGTATATAAAAAAGTAGTTGAAATAGAGAAAAGTATACATAATGATGTTGAGCTCTTTATTCTTTTACTTTGTTCAGTTTCCAATGTCGTTGCCAAATATCACTCTATCTTTACGCTAAATACTTTTCTTTTGAAACCCAAACAACTAATATTACTTGCCTCTGGTTCCGGTTCTAATGTAGAAAACATAGTTCGATATTTTGAGCATGACCCAAACGTTATCATTGCCGCTGTCTTAACCAACAAAAGGGATGCCAAAGTTTTGGATAGATGTAATAGATTGAAAATAAATGCGCTGTCTTTTAATAAACATGCATTTACAGATAGTAATTGTATTATCAACATCCTTGCATCACTAACGCCAGACCTTATTGTGTTGGCAGGTTTCCTGTGGAAAATTCCGCAAGAACTAGTTCATGCCTTTCCCAATAAAATTATAAATATTCATCCTGCACTTTTACCAAAATACGGCGGAAAAGGTATGTATGGTATGCATGTTCATAAAGCGGTGAAAGAAAACAACGAAACCGAAACTGGTATTACGATACATTACGTTAACGAAAACTATGATGAAGGTGCAATAATACATCAGGCCAAAACAACTGTTTTGGCAGCAGACACTCCAGAAATTATTGCGCAGAAAATACATCAACTCGAGTTTGAACATTTTCCTATGGTGATAGAAAAGTTGTTAACCAATAAAAAATAGAATCTCCACAGCTGTCAGTCTAAGTGCAGATGAAGAACCTTTTATCAGTATGCATATCGACTGCGCTCAATGTGACAAAAGCAAACAAATGTCAAAAAAGGTAAAATTCTATGTGGTGTGGAAGGGGAAGCAACCTGGCATCCATAAAACATGGGCCGCTTGTAAAAAGGCCATTGAAGGTTACAAAGGTGCAGAATATAAGTCATTTGAGAACTTTGCTCTAGCACAAAAAGCCTTTAATGGCAACTATGAAGATTTTAAGGGGAAGAAAAAAGGAGGTTCTTCCTTATCTCCAAAAGAACTTTTAAAAATAGGGCAACCCAACTATCATTCTATTTCGGTAGATGCAGCGTCTAGCGGAAATCCTGGTATTATGGAATACCAGGGCGTAGATACCAAAACTGGCAAGAAACTATTTGGACAGGGACCTTTTTCAGAAGGTACTAATAACATCGGGGAATTTTTGGCTATCGTACACGGACTTGCTTTTTTGAAAGAACGTAACAGCGACCGTATTATTTATACCGATTCCCGTACCGCCATGAGCTGGGTGCGAAAGAAAAACTGCAATACAAAATTGCCGGAAACAACGAAAAACAAAGATGTATTCGATTTAATCCGTCGTGCAATAAACTGGTTGAATAAAAACGAATACAAGACGCCTATAGTTAAATGGGAAACAAAAGCCTGGGGAGAAGTACCTGCAGATTTTGGAAGAAAGTAATAATCCCTTTATTTAACTTTACTAAACTGTCCTTTATAACACAGCTTTAAGCATCACTTCCAAAAACTATTATTCTATTAAAAACCAGTTTACAATAGGCAATGAAAACTGTATATTTGTATGCAAATTTTAATAGGTATATGGGTAAGTTGGTGATTGTGGGTACAGTGGCGTTTGATGAGATTGAAACTCCGTTCGGGAAAACAGATAAAATATTGGGAGGTGCAGCTACGTTTATTGGCCTTTCAGCTTCACAGTTTGATGTTGACTCCACCATTGTCTCTGTAGTGGGAGAAGATTTTCCGCAGGAATATTTGGATTTGCTTAGTGCTAAACACATTGATATATCTCAACTAGAAATTGTTAAAGGTGGGAAAACCTTTTACTGGAAGGGCCGATACCACAACGACCTTAATTCTAGGGACACCCTAGTAACCGAATTGAACACCTTAGCCGATTTTAATCCTGTGGTGCCAAGCGATTACACAGACGCAGCCGTGGTTATGTTAGGGAATTTACATCCAGGTGTGCAAATGGGTGTAATTAATCAAATGACAAAACGACCAAAACTTATAGTATTGGACACCATGAATTTTTGGATGGACAATGCTTTGGACACTTTAATCGAAACCATAAAACATATTGACGTAATTACGATAAATGATGAAGAGGCACGACAACTTACAGGTGAATACTCCTTAGTGAAGGCAGCTCGCAAAATTTACGATATGGGACCTAAATATGTGGTCATCAAAAAAGGAGAGCATGGCGCTCTTTTGTTTAATCGCGAACAGATTTTCTTTGCTCCGGCTTTGCCATTAGAAGAAGTTTTTGACCCTACCGGTGCCGGTGACACCTTTGCAGGAGGATTTTCTGGTTATCTTGCCGCAACTGGCGACACATCCTTCGAAAACATGAAGAAAGCGGTAATACATGGTTCCAATTTGGCATCGTTCTGCGTAGAACGTTTTGGTACGGAACGCATGGTCAACCTAGAGAAAAAAGAGGTCAATAAACGATTACACCAGTTTAAGGCATTAACACAGTTCGAAATTGAATTACAATAAAACAGACCCCTTAATTGGGGTTTTTTTGACTGTAATTAGAATAGAAAGATAGTCTTGCAAAATACTGGTATAGAATTTTGATTTAGAACAATAAAGCTTATTAAACAAAATCAACAATGAGTGACGCTATTAAACACGAATGTGGCATTTCGGTAATCCGTTTACTTAAGCCTCTTGAATATTACAAAGAGAAATATGGGTCTGCGTTTTATGGGGTAAATAAAATGTACCTAATGATGGAAAAGCAGCACAACCGCGGTCAGGATGGAGCTGGTTTTGCCAGTATAAAATTAGACGTAGAAGCAGGTCAAAGATACATGAGCCGAGTGCGCTCCTGCCAACAACAACCAATACAGGATATTTTTGCACAAATAAACGATCGTATTAATTCCGAACTAAAGGAACATCCGGAATATCAAAATAATGTTGCATTACAAAAGAAGAATATTCCTTATATAGGCGAATTACTTTTAGGACATGTTCGTTACGGTACATTTGGAAAGAACAGTATAGAAAGTGTGCATCCCTTCCTAAGACAGAATAACTGGATGCACCGTAACCTTATCATCGCCGGAAACTTCAACATGACGAATGTGCACGAACTTTTTGACAATCTTATTCAATTAGGTCAGCACCCTAAAGAAATGGCGGATACGGTTACGGTTATGGAGAAAATTGGTCATTTTTTGGATGATGCCGTTGCCAAACTGTACAAGGAGATAAAAAAAGAAGGCTATACCAAGCAAGAAGCCTCCGCTATTATCGCAGAGCGGTTAAAAGTGGGTAAGATACTACGTAGGGCCGCTAAGAATTTTGATGGCGGATATGCAATGGCAGGTCTATTAGGCCACGGTGATGCTTTCGTCCTTAGGGATCCTGCGGGAATACGGCCCGCTTATTATTACAGGGATGATGAAGTGGTAGTCGTAGCTTCCGAAAGACCTGCTATACAAACGGTTTTCAACGTGCCTTATGAAGAGGTTGTAGAACTTGATCCCGGACATGCATTAATAATTAAGAAAAACGGAACCTCAAGCATAAAAAAGATACTAGAACCAACGGAGCGCAAGGCTTGTTCCTTTGAGCGGATTTATTTTTCTAGAGGTAGTGACAAAGAAATTTATCAGGAACGAAAAGAATTGGGGAAATTAGTTTTCCCTCAAATTTTAACAGCAATAGAACATGATATCAAGAACACCGTATTCTCATATATTCCAAATACGGCAGAGACTTCTTTCTTTGGTATGGTCAAAGAAGCCCAAAATTACCTGAACAAAAAAAAGGAAGAACAAATACTTGCTATAGGTGAAAAAATAACAAGTGAAGAACTTCACAGTATTTTAGAGGTTCGTCCGAGAATAGAAAAAGTAGCAATAAAGGATGCGAAGCTAAGAACGTTTATTACACAGGATGATAGTAGGGACGATTTGGTGGCACACGTTTACGACATCTCTTATGGCTCGGTAAAAAAAGGAGATAATCTAGTCATTATTGACGATAGTATTGTCAGAGGAACTACACTTAAAAAAAGTATATTACGCATATTGGATAGACTAGCTCCCAAAAAAATTATTGTTGTTTCTTCTGCACCACAAATCCGATATCCTGATTGCTATGGAATTGATATGGCTAAATTAGAAGATTTTATCGCATTTAAAGCAGCCTTGGCTCTGCATGAAGATCAGGGGTCAATACAAATAGTGGATGAAATTTATGAGAAGTGTAAGAAACAAGTACAATCGAAAGACAAAGATGTTGTTAACTATGTAAAAGAGTTCTATACCCCATTCTCTGCAAATCAAATTTCTGCTAAAATAGGAGAACTTTTAAGTTCTGTTGAGATAAATGCAGAAGTCCAAATAATTTATCAAACCATCTCTAATCTACATAAGGCATGTCCTAAAAATTTAGGTGATTGGTATTTCACCGGTAATTACCCGACCCCTGGTGGAAACCGAGTAGTAAACAAGGCGTTTATCAACTTTTACGAAGGTAAAAATGAACGTGCCTACTAATTTAATCTATAAAAAACATTCAATTAAGTATTTCGTCGATGAAATCAGCGTTTTAACGTTACAATAGATGGTTTGAACGAAACAAAATTAGTTTTGGGCTTACCATAGCATAAGTAGGTTAAGTTCATGGTAAGATTTGGGGCAAAAAAGGTGGAGACTTCTCCACCTTTTTTATTTGGTTCTATTTCCTTTACAATAACAGAATAAGAACCAAACTCAGCGAAAGGCATTGTCTTTCAATTCTTAATACTTATTCAAGATTTCGCCCACTTTCAAAAACTGTAACCAAAATATTGGGTTATCCAGTTTTTCACGATATGCTGGATAATTGCTTTTAAACCTAATATATTGGGTGTTTGACCGATACTTTTTTTTAATGAAACCATCCGCCATAATTTTGAAGAACCATAGCATAAGTAGGTTAAGTTCATGGTAAGATTTGGGGAAAAGACGGGGCAATGCTCCGTCTTTTTATTTTTAAATCCATTTCTTAGGAATTCTGACAACCCCTCATGTCTTCCTTTTTACCGTCTTTCAGTTTCTAACCAAAAGTTTGAAATAGCGAATTCAGCATTTTAATCCTTAAGAGTACCTAATTCCTCTTGTAAGATTCAATACAAACTGAAATGTTACACTACAATATAGACCTACAAATTAAATTTTAAAAACCATCTAAGAAATGATATGCTGTATGCAATAGTAGTATTTCATCTAAGTAAACGGATGTTTGTCCATTTCCTTTTTTTAATGAAACCATCCACCATACTTTTGAAGAACCATAGCATAAGTAGGTTAAGTTCATGGTAAGATTTGGGGAAAAAGGCGGGGCAATGCTCCGCCTTTTTTATTTGGTATACACTCCTACTTTACCATTTATGGGTTTGTCTCTATAAAAAGAAAGTGTATTTTTTTTAACATTTCTTTTTTTATTTACCACAATACCAGTAATTTAGTATTGCCATAGCATAAGTAGGTTAAGTTTATGGTAAGATTTGGGACGAAAAGGGTGGAGACTTCTCCGCCCTTTTCTATTTCTATTAGATACAAAAAACCACCTAGAAAAAAAGTCTAAGTGGTTGAAAATCTTTAATTTAACAAGTGTATTCCTATAATACATTACTTGTTTTGCTCATATAGTTCAGCTACTTTTTGCCAGTTAATAACATTGAAAAATGCATTTATATAATCTGGTCTTCTATTCTGATAATTTAGATAGTATGCATGCTCCCATACATCTAGGCCTAAAATAGGAAATCCGCCACATCCTACCCCTGGCATCAATGGATTGTCTTGATTTGGTGTAGAACAAATTTCTAATTTACCTCCTTTATGAACACAAAGCCAAGCCCATCCAGAACCAAATCTAGTTCCAGCTGCGGTGCTAAATTTATCCTTAAACGATTCAAAAGAGCCAAAAGCATCATTAATAGCATCTTCTATTGCTCCTGTAGGTTGACCACCTCCGTTAGGGGATAAAATATTCCAGAATAAGGCGTGATTATAAAATCCACCTCCATTGTTACGTACTGCACCATTATCCATATCCAAGGAGCTAAGAATTTCTTCTATCGACTTACCTGCTAAATCGGTCCCTTCTATGGCACCATTTAGCTTGGTTGTATATCCATTGTGATGTTTCGTATGATGTATTTCCATTGTCCTTGCATCTATATGCGGCTCTAACGCGTCATAGGCATAAGGCAATTTTGGTAATTCAAAAGCCATAATTTTTTGTTTTGTTGTTAATATTATTTTCTAACCAAATTTACAGTTTTTAACATTTACATTCCCCTAATAATTTGTTAAGAACTGTATGATTATGCTTATTTTGCAACTAAAAGTAAGTGCAGGAAAGCTCCTTTAAAATATATAACGCCTCTGCAGGTTCTGGAAAAACCTATGCCCTCTCTAAAGCGTATTTAAAAATTGTTCTTTCTTCACCACGCAGTTTCAAGCGTATTTTAGCCATAACGTTCACCAACAAAGCAGTGAACGAAATGAAAAAGCGAATTTTGGATAGTCTCTTTGCTTTTAGCAAAACTACCTCAATTGCGGAAGCTTCCACCTTGTTTAAAGATGTCATGAAAGAGCTAAAAATGACACAGGAATCGCTTACTGCACGAAGTAAAAAAACCCTTAGGGAGTTACTTCACAACTATGCGTTCTTTGACATTTCTACCATTGACAAATTTACACATAGGCTCATCCGAACTTTTGCCAAAGACCTTAAAATTCCACACAACTTTGAAGTAGTCCTTGATACCGACTTGCTTTTGGACGAGGCCGTTTCGCGCGTTATCGCAAAGGCCGGAGAAGACATGGAACTTACCAAGGTCTTGATGGACTTTGCTTTGGAAAAAATAGATGACGATAGGAGTTGGGACATCGCTTTTGACCTAACTAAAATTGGTAAATTATTATTTAATGAAAATAATGTATCCCATGTAAAAAATCTCGAAAATAAATCGATAACCGATTTTTTAATCTTACAAAGCAATATTTCCAAAACCTTATCAAATTATAAAGACGAAATAATTTCTAATGCAAATGAAAGTCTGGAGCTCATAGAAAAAAATGACTTGGTCTTCAGTGATTTTTCATCAAGCTACTTTCCAAAATTTATGCTGAAAATAGCAAAAGGCGATTTAAAACAGGATTTTAAAAGCGCATGGAAACAGAATTTTGAAACGAAGCCACTTTATACTAAATCTTGCAAAGAGCCTACAAAATCCATCTTGGATGGTCTTCACGCCCAGTTCATTAAACTATTTAGAGAGATAGAGTCGAAGTTGATGCGCTTTAACTTTTTGCAGAATGTCTACAGAAACCTTGTCCCGCTTACGTTGCTTAACGCAATCCAGAGAGAGTTAAAGAACATTCAAAGGGAAAAAGATCAGCTATCCATTTCTGAATTCAATACGATTATATCCAACGAAATAAAAAATCAGCCTGCTCCCTTTATATACGAACGTTTGGGGGAGAAATACCGTCATTATTTTATCGATGAATTTCAAGACACCTCTAAAATGCAATGGAATAATCTCATTCCATTAATAGGAAATGCTTTGGAAAGCGAAGACGAACAGGGGCAAACAGGATCTCTTTTTTTGGTTGGGGACGCCAAGCAGGCCATTTACCGTTGGCGAGGGGGGGAAGCAGAACAATTTCTAGAATTGGCCACCTCCGGATCCAACCCGTTTTCTGTAGCGGGCGAAACCCGAATGCTTCCCAGAAACTATCGCAGTCGTGATGAAATCGTTCGTTTCAACAACGCCTTTTTTCAAAGTATACGTTCCTTCTTAGAAGAGCCAACCTATCGGTTATTTTTTGAAGAAGGAAACCGACAAGAAACCAACCACAAAGAAGGTGGGTATGTGCATCTGTCATTTTTAAACGATGCAGATGATTCACTTTACGGACACAAAACAATGCATCACATATCAGAATCCTTGGCACAAGGGTTTGATTATAAAGATATCTGTATCCTTATTCGCAAAAAAAAACATGGTGTCTTGCTGGCAAACTATCTAATGAGAGAAAATGTTCCGGTAGTTTCCTCGGAATCGCTTTTACTTTCTAGTAGCACAAAGGTTAAATTTTTAGTTTCCTTGGTTAAATATGCCATGCAGCCAAACGAAGCAGAATTTAGTTATGAAGTCCTACAATTTTTGGCACCAGAGTTAACTGATAAGCATAGCTTTATAGCGGCCAACTTAAATAAGCTAGACATTCTCCTTCAAGATTCTTATGGTTTTAATGCTAAACTTTTTAGGGAAACTGCCATTTATGATGGTATGGAGCACGCAATTAAAACATTTGACCTAATTCCAAAATCCGACGCCCATTTGACCGCTTTTATGGATACGATTTTTGAAGTCCAACAAAAGCATGGTGCAGACATCCAATCTTTCTTAACATATTGGAAAAAAAAAGGCAAAAAGTTGAGCATAAGCACACCAGAGACCACAAATGCCGTACAGATAATGACCATTCATAAATCTAAGGGCCTGGAATTCCCCGTAGTTATTTTCCCGTATGCTAATACCTATATTTTTGAAGAAATAGATCCCAAAATATGGACTACTGTAGATCCAGGCACTTTTTCTGGCTTTCAAGAACTGCTACTTTCAAAAAAACAGGAGGTTAAAGAATACGGGGAGCAAGAAGCATTACTATTCCAGTTGGAACAGCAAAAACTACACTTAGACGCTTTTAATCTTTTATATGTAGCTCTTACAAGGGCAGCAGCATCGCTTTATATTATAAGCGAAAAAGATTTGAATAAGGATGGCTCCCATAAACCCAAGTATTTCTCTGGCCTTTTTATTCACTACCTACAGTCCAAAGGGCTTTGGGACAGTGATACTGTAAACTATAGTTTTGGCACACTCCCAAAAAAAATAGGGGTTAAGAACAGCGAAGAATACGAACATGTAGAAATTCCATTTGGCTACACTCACAGGAACAGAGCTAGCTTTAAAATAGTGACAACAGCAGGTATGCTTTGGGATACGGCACAAGAAGAGGCTATAAAAAAAGGAAATGCAATACATTACATATTGGGCCTTATCCATACCGATAAGGATGTTAAACCTGCCATGAAACGTGCCTTGCAACAAGGCTTAATCCTCCCTGACGAACTATCACAGGTAAAAGATAAGGTGTTGGAGGTTGTTACCCATCCAAAACTAATACCTTTGTTCAATGAAGAAAACCAAGTTTACAATGAGAGGGAGATTCTTTTGGACACCGGGCAAAAGTTAATACCGGACAGAGTGGTCATCAGGAACAATCAGGCTTCGGTAATTGATTATAAGACGGGGAGTAAAAATACAAAATACAATAATCAAGTATTAGGTTATGCCAACGCCTTAACAAAAATGGGTTATACCATAAATAAAAAAATCATTGTTTATATTGACAATGTTATAACTGTAGAATTTATTTAACAATATTATGTACGGAAAAATCAAAGAACATTTAGAAGCTGAAATTCAACAAATAAAAGAAGACGGGTTATTTAAGGAAGAGCGCATTATCGTATCACCCCAAGATACTTCTATTAAAATATCTACAGGACAAGAAGTGATTAACTTTTGTGCCAATAACTACTTGGGATTATCCTCTCATCCAGCTGTCGTACAAGCAGCAAAAGACACCTTGGATTCTCATGGTTTTGGAATGTCCTCGGTACGTTTCATTTGTGGCACCCAAGATATTCACAAAACACTGGAAGCCAAAATCGCCGATTTTTATGAAACAGAGGATACCATTTTATACGCCGCTGCATTTGATGCTAATGGAGGTGTTTTTGAGCCTTTATTAACAGCCGAAGATGCAATTATCTCAGATTCCTTAAATCACGCATCGATTATTGATGGTGTTCGTTTATGCAAGGCTAAGCGATATAGATATGCCAATAGTGACATGTCAGATCTTGAAAAACAATTACAACAAGCCAAGGAAGACGGTGCTAGATTTAAAATTATCGTAACAGATGGTGTTTTTTCAATGGATGGATTGGTAGCTCCCTTGGATAAAATATGTGATTTAGCAGACAAATATGACGCCTTGGTTATGATAGATGAATGTCATGCAACAGGTTTTATAGGTACAAAAGGAATTGGTACCTTAGAAGAAAAAAATGTCATGGGGCGTATAGACATCATTACCGGCACCTTAGGCAAAGCCCTAGGTGGTGCCATGGGTGGTTATACCACTGGTAAGAAAGAGATTATAGAACTATTACGACAACGATCCAGGCCCTATCTTTTTTCAAATTCCCTAGCTCCTACTATAGTAGGAGCCTCCATTAAGGTTTTTGAAATGTTAAAAAATGATACTAGCCTAAGAGATGCACTACAAGAAAATACGGCTTACTTTAAAAAAGGCATTAAAGACGCCGGGTTTGATATTATAGATGGGGAGTCTGCGATAGTTCCCGTTATGTTATACGATGCAAAACTTTCACAGGTTATGGCGAATAAGCTTCTAGAAAAAGGAATCTACGTTATCGGATTCTTTTACCCAGTGGTGCCTAAGGGCAAAGCGCGAATACGTGTACAGCTATCGGCAGCGCATACCAAAGAGCAATTAGATAATGCTATTGAAGCCTTTACGGAAGTCGGCAAGGAGTTAAAAATCGTTTAAACGCGTCATTTAATCCGTCAAATGCGTTAAAAAAAATAGGAAATTGATTTTGTTAATAATATTTAACAAGTTACATTTGCAGCTAATAAACACTTAAACTTAAAAATTTGAACATGAAACATCTTAGCAAATTAATGCTTGTTGCCCTACTTGTTGTAGGATTTAACAACGTACAAGCGCAAGACGAGAACAATCCTTGGCAAGTACAGTTCGGGGTAAATGCCATTGACGTATATCCTACTAGTGACGTAAGTTCTTTTGGTAACGAATTCTTTAATGCAAATGACCACTGGAACATTCTTCCTTCTATTTCCTTTATCGGGTTGTCAAAATCTGTAGGTGGAGGTTTCTCTGTTGGTGCAAGAGGTTCTTTAAATACAATAAGTAAATTAGGAGATGTATCTGTAGATGATTTATCTCATTATGCTTTAGATGGTACGATTAAATATAATTTTATTAAAAATACCGTAGTTGATCCTTTCGTTGAAATAGGCGGTGGTTATACTTGGGTAGATGAAATAGGTGCTGGTACCGTTAATGGTGGTGTTGGTGTTAATTTCTGGTTTACGGAAAATGTAGGTCTTACATTACAATCTTCTTATAAAAACGCTTTCGAAGATTATGGTGTTACTCATTTCCAACATTTAGCTGGTCTTTCTATCAAGTTTGGTGGAACGGATACTGATGGTGACGGTATATACGATAAAGACGATGCTTGTCCAGAAGTTGCTGGTTTAGAAGCTTTCAACGGTTGTCCAGATGCTGACGGCGATGGTATCGAAGATAGCAAAGATAGCTGTCCTAATGAAGCTGGATCCAAAGAGATGAACGGATGTCCAGATGCTGACGGTGACGGTGTTGCTGACAAAGACGATGCTTGTCCTAACGAAGCTGGTATTGCTGCTTTAGCTGGTTGCCCAGATGCAGATAGCGATGGTGTTGCAGACAAAGATGATGCTTGTCCTAACGAAGCTGGTCCTGCTGAAAATAAAGGATGCCCATGGCCAGATACGGATGGTGACGGTGTACTTGACAAAGATGATCAATGTGTTGATGTTGCTGGTACTGTAGCTAACGCTGGTTGCCCTGAAGTAACGGAAGAGGTACAAAAGCAATTGAATGAGTATGCTAGAACTATCTTATTTGATACAGGTAAAACTTCTATCAAAGCTGAGTCAACTAGTGTAATGGTAGACATTATCGGAATCCTTAATGAATATCCAACAGCTAAATTTACAGTTGAAGGGCACACGGATAGCGTAGGTAGTGCTAAATTAAATCAAAGTCTTTCTGAGTCAAGAGCACTTTCTGTAAAAGAGTTCTT
>CAZUIE010000119.1:0-12265 GCA_964620945.1 uncultured Maribacter sp. | reverse complement strand
GTAGCCGCCTTTTTTTCAAGCCCCCTTACAACACTGTAAGGGGGCTTTTTTGTGCGCAATTATCAAGGATTTGAAGAAAGGACTGAAACTAATTATAGTATTACATTTAAAAAGAGTTTGAAAAGCTATGTCAATTGAATCTTTATGTTTCAATAGTAGAGGACGTAGTATCAGTTTTTAAATAGCACTTCATTATAATTATGAGAAGCCAAATATTCATTCTTTAGTAAACGAAAATATTCTGATACAGCAAGGCGAGAATCTGAGTTCGGATGCAAAGAATCTTGCTCCGTATCGCAATATACTTCAATTGCGACGTACCAATTTCCTTTCCTAGTTTCATATTGTCCATCCATTATTGGGTCTAGGTCTGCACGTTGTAAAAGGGCATCAACGGCGAGGGGAACAAGGTTGATGGTTTTATTAGGGATATCTACTTCATAAAAGGAAAAAAAGTACTGTTTCTGTCCTAATAGGAAGGGAACGTTATCATATACATCAATATGATTTAATTCAAATTTGGTGTTGACGTAGTTATAGAATTCGTTGGCAGCTTTTGGGTCTTCAAATACAAACATTTGCCGTTCTGGTAGGCTTCTTTTGAACTTTTTTCCTTTTGTTACTTTGTAGTCTTCAATAGAGGGAGCTATTCGGGTTGGTATACAGGAATAATGAAGCATGAATAAGGCTAAAAGAAGAAAAACTCGTTGCATCGTTGGAAGTAACATTGAATGTTTTGGTGACCAAAAATCATACCACAGTTTCTTAAATAACATCTCCGTTAGTTACGATTTGAGATTGGAATAGGAAACGGAAAAACTTTTGAAACAAAAAAAGGCCTACTTATGAGCAGGCCTTTGCTTTTCTTACTAAAGTCACGATGTTAAACTCGAGGTAGATCACCCTCACCTTTTAATGGGAGTTTAGAATCACCCATTAAATAGCTATCCACATGATATGCTGCTTCTCTTCCTTCAGAAATGGCCCAAACGATTAAAGATTGTCCTCTTCGTTGGTCACCAGCAGCGAAAACTCCAGCTACGTTCGTCATATAAGTGTCTTCTGTCGCTTTTATATTGCTGCGTTGGTCCATGGTTATTCCAAATTGTTTCGCTAATGTCGTTTCAGAACCAGTAAAACCTAAGGCCAATAAGGCCAGTTCGCATTTCCATTCTTTTTCTGTTCCGGGTACTTCTTTCAATTGGGGTCGCTGGCCAGGCGATTTAATCCATTCAACTTCTGCTGTAATCAGGCCTTTTAGATTTCCTTTGTCATCTCCAATAAATCGCTTTGTGGAAATGCTAAAAAACCGTTCTGCTCCCTCTTTATGAGAAGAACTTGTTCTTAAGCGCATAGGCCAAAATGGCCAAGGTTGATCATCTGGTCTATCTGCCGTAGCCATGGGCATAATCTCAAAATTGGAAACCGATATTGCTCCTTGACGAAATGAGGTGCCTATGCAATCAGACCCTGTATCTCCCCCACCAATAACGACCACGTCTTTACCAGTTGCCTTAATTTCTTCGCCTAAATCTTTAACTCCATCCACCCTTTTATTGTTCTGACCTAAAAAGTCCATAGCTTGTACCACCCCTTTAAGGTCTGAGCCGTCTATGGGTAAATTTCTACGAACAGTTGCACCGCCGGAAAGTACGATGGCATCAAATTCTTCTTTCAACTCGTCTGCCGTTTTATCGATACCAATATGAACACCACATTTAAACGTAATTCCTTCTTCTTCCAATACGGTAAGTCTGCGATCTATTACATTCTTTTCCATTTTAAAATCAGGAATACCATAACGTAATAAGCCTCCAGGCTTTTGATCTCGTTCAAAAACGGTAACGGTATGTCCTGCTCTATTTAGCTGCTGTGCAGCGGCTAGTCCCGCTGGTCCGGAACCAACGACAGCAATGGTTTTTCCCGTTCTGTTAAGGGGTGGTTGCGCCGTAATCCATCCTTTTTCAAATGCTTTTTCTACAATATTTTTTTCAATATTTTCGATGGAAACTGGGTCTTCGTTTATTCCAAGAACGCAAGCCTCTTCACATGGTGCCGGACACAGTCTGCCTGTAAATTCTGGAAAATTATTCGTAGCATGTAAAATTTTACTTGCCTTTTCCCATTTACCACGATATACGGCATCGTTAAAGTCTGGTATTAGGTTTCCTAATGGGCAACCACTATGGCAAAATGGAATACCGCAATCCATGCACCTAGCACCTTGTTCTTTTAGTTCCTTTTCGGGAAGGGCTACCGTAAATTCCTTATAATTTTGAACCCGCTCTTCCACCGGCTTATACGATTCCACTTTTCTATCGAATTCCAAAAATCCTGTTATCTTACCCATGTTTCGATTTATATCGTTTGTAATTTTTCGGCTTCCAGACGAATCAAAGCTTGTCTATATTCTTCTGGTAATACTTTAACGAATTTGGGTAGGTAGGCTTCCCAGTTTTCCAAAATTCGTTGTGCTAAAGGACTTAAGGTTGCGTTGTAATGATTTTCAATTAAATCTTTGAGTTGTTTTACATCCTTGTCCTCGGTTACTTTTAATAGATTCAGTGCCTCTGCGTTACAGCGTTTTTTAAATGTTTTCTTTTCATCTAGAACATACGCAATTCCTCCACTCATACCTGCTCCAAAATTTCGACCCACCTCTCCAAGGATTACGGCAATGCCACCTGTCATGTATTCGCATCCGTGATCTCCGATACCTTCGACAACAGCTTTAGCGCCTGAGTTTCGTACGCAGAATCGCTCTCCTGCTTTGCCATTTATATAGGCACGCCCGGCCGTTGCTCCATAGAGGGTTACATTTCCGGTGATTACGTTATCCTCTGGAACGATAGTCGACTTTTCAGGTACTTTTATGACTAATTTCGCCCCAGACAGCCCTTTACCCAGGTAATCATTCGTGTTTCCGTTCACGGTCATCGTGAGCCCCCGAGTTGCAAAAGCACCAAAGCTCTGTCCAGCAGATCCGGTAAAATTAAGTCTTAACGTATTTATGGGAAGTCCTTGAGCTCCGTAAATCTTTGATATCTCATTGCTAATAATAGCCCCAACGGCTCTGTCGGTATTACAGATAGGAAAGTCAAGACTGGATTTTTCTTTCCGGAATAATGATGGGTTGGCCTTTGCTATAATATCAAATTCAATGGACTTGTCTACATCATGCTTTTGCTCCTGTGTATTATAGAACTTGGTACCTGCGGGTACTTCTACTTGGTGTAAAATAGGGGTTAGATCTATTCCTGCGGCCTTATAGTGATTGATTGCTTTTTTACGGTCTAATTTTTTTACCTGCCCCACCATTTCGTTTACAGTTCTAAAGCCAAGTTCGGCCATTATTTCTCGTAATTCTTGAGCAACGAAATACATATAGTTAACCACATGTTCTGGTTTTCCTTCAAACTTCTTTCGTAATTCTGGATTCTGGGTTGCAATTCCCACCGGACATGTGTTCAGATGGCAAACACGCATCATTATGCATCCGGAGGCAACAAGGGGCGCAGTTGCAAAACCGAATTCCTCGGCACCTAACAGGCAGGCGATGGCAACATCCCTCCCCGTTTTTAATTGGCCGTCACATTCAAGCACGATTCTGTTTCTTAGGTCGTTCATGACCAAGGTCTGTTGTGCTTCAGCTATCCCTAGTTCCCAAGGAAGTCCAGCGTGTTTTAATGATGTTAAGGGCGATGCACCGGTACCTCCATCAAATCCAGAAATTAGTATAACATCTGCTTTTGCTTTGGCGACACCTGCAGCAACAGTTCCTACACCAACTTCCGAAACTAATTTTACATTAATTCTCGCTTTTCTATTTGCTGATTTTAAGTCGTATATCAGTTGTGATAAATCTTCTATTGAATAAATATCATGATGCGGTGGTGGTGAAATCAGACCTACATAAGGTGTAGAGTTTCTAGTTTTAGCGATAGCCGGATTAACTTTAGGGCCAGGTAGTTGCCCGCCTTCTCCTGGTTTTGCCCCCTGTGCCATTTTAATTTGAATTTCCTTCGCATTGGCAAGGTAGTTCGATGTAACTCCGAACCGTCCGGAGGCTACTTGTTTGATTGCACTATTCTTCCAGTCTCCAGTTGCATTTTTATAAAAACGTTGTTCATCTTCGCCACCTTCTCCAGAATTACTTTTTCCACCGATACGGTTCATGGCAATCGCCAAATTTTCGTGTGCCTCCTGACTAATAGACCCGTAAGACATAGCCCCAGTCTTAAATCGTTTTACGATTTCCGTCCATGGCTCTACTTCCTCCAATGGAATGGGGTCATAGTTTGAAAACTCAAATAGTCCCCTTATTGTCATAAGATTTTTAGACTGTTGGTTTACCATTTTAGAATACTCTTTATAGGTGTCCGGCTCATTGCCACGTACTGCCTTTTGTAGTTTTGCAACACTCAACGGATTGAACATATGTTTCTCTCCATCTCTTCGCCATCTATATTCCCCACCGATTTCTAAATCAAGATTGGCAGCTACTTCCACATTAGCAAATGTGTTTTGATGTCTTTTCGCAATTTCTTTTTCTATTTCATACAGACCAATACCCTGAATCCGGGTCGGAGTATTAGGAAAATACCGTTCTACCACTTTCGTATTTATACCGATACATTCAAAAAGCTGAGATCCTCGGTAGGAATTAAGGGTGGAGATACCAATCTTGTTCATGACTTTTAGAATACCTTTTCCAACAGCCTTGTTGTAGTTTTTAATAGCCTCATCAAAACTGAGATCAGTAATATCGAGTTCTGTTATCTGCTCAGCAATTATTTCATTAACTAAATATGGGTTAACCGCGCTGGCACCAAAGCCGAACAACAATGCAAAGTGATGTACCTCTCTAGGTTCAGCAGACTCAATTATCAAACTACATTTTGAGCGTTTTCCCATTTTTTGAAGACCGCTGTTTACATAAGAACAGGCTAGCAGGGCAGGAATTGGAGCACTTTCTTTGTTTACGTTTCTATCCGATAGAATAATGATATTGGCATTTTGGTCTACCGCTTTGGATGCTTGAGCCAGAATTGTTTCGAGTGCGTTTTCCAAACCGTTATGCCCTTTTTCAATAGTATACAGTATGGGAATAGAGACTACTTTGTAATCCGGACTTACATCGTAGTTCTTGATTTTATCCAAATCTTCTTTTGAGATGACAGGGTTTTGTATTTTGAGCTTTCTACAATGCAGTTCGGTGAAATCGAATATGTTTTGGTCGGTACCCAGAGTAAGGCTAATGTCTGTGATTAACTCCTCTCGAATACCGTCTAATGGAGGGTTGGTAACCTGAGCGAATAGCTGTTTGAAATAATTATAAATCAACTGTGGGCGTTGAGATAAGACTGCTATGGGGGTATCTGACCCCATAGAACCTATAGGTTCTTTTGCAGACGTACCCATAGGGAGGATAATAGTATTGATGTCTTCTAGCGTGTATCCAAAAACTGATTTTCTTTTTTCTAAGCTCGCTTCATCCAAGAACAAAGGACAGTCATTGTAAGGGATGTCCTTTAAATGAACCAAATTAGTATCTAGCCATTGCTGATAGGGATATTTCTTGGCAATATTTTCTTTTATTTCTTCGTCGTTTACAATACGACCTTCTTCCATGTTTACCAAAAACATTTTTCCAGGCTCCAACCGTCCATGGAACTCCACGTTATCAGGTGCAATTTCTACAACCCCGGTCTCGGAGGACATAACAACATAGTCATCTTTAGTTACGGAATATCTGGAAGGGCGTAAGCCGTTGCGGTCTAATACTGCACCAATGTAATTGCCATCTGTGAAAGGAATGGATGCAGGACCGTCCCAGGGCTCCATCATGCAAGAATGATACTCGTAAAACGCTTTTTTGGCTGCAGACATTTCGTCGTCCTTTTCCCAAGCTTCGGGTACAAGAATCATCATGACTTCGGGAAGGGATCTTCCTGTCATTAATAGTAATTCCACTACCATGTCCATTGTTGCAGAATCCGATTTACCTGGTAGGATAATTGGAAGGATATTTTTTATTTCATCTCCAAAAAGGTCGCTTTTCAGTAATTCTTCACGGGAAAGCATTCGGGACACATTACCGCGTAAGGTATTTATTTCTCCATTATGACACATATATCTAAAGGGTTGTGCCAAATCCCATGTTGGGAAGGTGTTTGTGGAGAAGCGTTGGTGAACCAAGGCTAATCTGGTTACTACCCTAGAATCTAAAAGATCAGTGTAGTACAAACTGATGTCGTGGGGCATCAGTAGTCCTTTGAAAATAATTATTTTTGTGGAAAGGCTAGGAACATAAAAGAATTTGCTTTCCGAAAGTTTGGATTTAATTATGGTATGTTCCGTTACTTTTCTAGCAATGAACAGTTTTAGATTGAAATCGAAGTAGGTTTGTTCTGGGCTTTCTTTCGCTACAAACAATTGTTTTACAAAGGGTTCTGTTTCAGCAGCTATTCTTCCTGGAATAGATCGGTTCACGGGAACATCTCTCCATCCCAAAAGCCGTAATCCTTGTTTTTTTATGTTTTCTTCAAAAACAGAGGCGCAAAAATCGCGTTGATTTTCCTTTCTGGGAAAAAACACATTACTTACTGCATATTCGCCAGGCTCAGGAAGTTCAAATTCACAAACACTTTGGAAGAAATCATGCGGAATATCTATCAAAATACCAGCGCCATCCCCGGTTTTACCATCGGCACTTACAGCTCCCCTATGTTCTAATCGATCAAGTATTTCTAATGCTTTATGAATAATATCATTAGATTTCTTTCCTTTCAAGCTGCAAATAAAACCAGCTCCGCAGTTGTCATGTTCAAATTCTGGTAGGTAAAGCCCTTGTTTCTTCAACATCATATATTATGGTATTTCTTTAAAAATATCATTTTATATACGTAAAACGTAACGAATTTTAAATAATGGTATAAATAATATAACGTATTTAATTAATCGTTAAAAAATATTGAATTATGTATTTTTAAGCTATCCTTTTTATAATATCCTCAAATGGGTGCGTTTAAGGATATATTTAAACCGCGTTTATGGGGTGTATATATAATTTTGGTGTAATTAAGGAAAGCCACCCCTATTTTATGGGTGGCTTGTTTTATGATTGTATTGTATAATGCGATTTACCCCCTTTTGATAAGGGGTTTTATGTTTTGAAAATAATCAATCTTTTAAAATACTTCTGGAAATAACGATTTTTTGGATTTCGGAAGTACCCTCATATATCTGTGTGATTTTCGCATCTCGCATTAACCGTTCTACATGATACTCCTTTACAAATCCATTTCCACCATGAATTTGCACGGCCTCAACAGTGGTGTCCATGGCTACTTGAGAAGCGTAGAGTTTTGCCATGGCACCAGAAAGGTCATAGTCTTCTTTATTATCTTTATCACAAGCCGATTTATAAACTAGGTGTCGTGCCGCTTCTATTTGTGTGTGCATATCCGCTAGTTTAAAAGCTATAGCCTGGTGGTTGCTTATTTCTGTGCCGAACGCTTTCCTTTCCTTGGAATATTTTAATGCCAATTCATAGGCCCCAGCTGCAATGCCTAATGCCTGAGCTGCAATACCTATTCTTCCTCCTGCAAGGGTCTTCATCGCGAATTTGAAGCCGAAACCATCCTCGCCAATTCTATTTTCCTTAGGAACTTTTACATCATTGAAAATCAAGGAATGGGTGTCACTTCCTCTAATCCCTAGTTTATTTTCTTTAGGACCTATTTCGAAACCATCAGCCCCTTTTTCAACGATTAGTGCATTAATTCCTTTGTGCTTTTTATCCCTATCGGTTTGTGCGATAACCAAATAGACCTCGGCGCTGCCGCCGTTGGTAATCCAATTTTTAGTACCATTTAAGATGTAATGGTCACCTTTGTCGATAGCAGTTGTTTTTTGAGAAGTTGCATCACTACCGGCCTCGGGTTCCGATAAGCAAAACGCACCGATGATTTCACCTGTGCTTAATCGTGTAAGGTACTTTTTCTTTTGTGCTTCCGTACCATAGGTTTCCAACCCCCAGCAGATTAATGAATTGTTAACTGAAACGATTACGGATGAAGAGGCATCTACTTTCGAGAGCTCTTCCATGACTAGAACGTAAGATAATGTATCCAGTCCGCTTCCACCAAACTTTGGGTCAACCATCATACCAAGAAAACCTAGTTCTCCCATTTTGCGTACTTCTTCGGTTGGAAATTTTTGCGCTTCATCACGCTCAATGACCCCTGGGAGTAACTCATTTTGTGCAAAGTCCCGTGCTGCTTGTTGTATAAGTTGTTGTTCTTCTGTAAGTGTAAAGTTCATAGCCGTCGTCTTAATTCATTCGCTTTACAAATATAAGAGTATCCGCTGTAATAATTAGTTAATATTGCGTGTTGCAAAGGGTTTTTATTACGGGTTGTTGTGTCATTTTTACACATGTTGTTTTCACTTGACTAAAGTATCTAGCGCTTTATATTTCTGTTTGCCACGGAGAACGCATTTGTAATCATGAAATTTTAAGTTCCGTACTTTTTTATATTATGGGGACTTTGAATTCATTAGTTATCTTTTAGAGTATAAGGCACATAGGGATAGTTTTGCTGAATATCCATGGTATTTGTCATAAAAAATACCACGGAAGAATTACGTAATTTTAATTATTTGATTTTCTATTCAATCATTTTTAATCTATATTACGACGGCAAAATATATCAATCCAATTACTAGAATACATTTAGAAACCAAGTTATTTTAAAACTATATTTACTACTCCATATTTAATCTAAACTAAAAACCAACAAATGATGGAAACTATAATTATTATTATTTTTTTAGCCGGTTATTTGGCCATTACCCTTGAGCACAACCTCAAAATAGATAAACTGATTCCGGCTTTGGCCATGATGGCTATTCTTTGGGCTTTGATTGCCTTGGGAATAGATAGTTTTCCTAATTGGTTCGACTCCGTAAAACAAGGTTTGGTTGATGGTTTTGGAACTATGGATCATGAAGGTAAAATGCATTTGGTGGAAGAGTCGCTGCTGCATCATTTAGGAAAAACAGCAGAGATACTGTTCTTCTTATTGGGGGCAATGACCATTGTTGAAATTATTGATTATTTTGATGGTTTTGCCACCATCAAGGGTTTTATAAAAACACGTAGTAAGGGAAAATTATTATGGTTGTTTTCTATTTTGGCATTTATATTGTCGGCCATAATAGATAATTTAACGGCCACGATAGTTTTAATCACTATCCTACAAAAGGTTATTAAAGATAGGGAAACCAAACTGTGGTTTGCAGGTATGATTGTAATTACTGCGAATGCTGGTGGAGCGTGGTCTCCTATAGGAGATGTTACTACGACCATGTTATGGATCGCCAATAAAGTAAGTGCAATGCAATTAGTTTTACATGTATTGCTGCCTTCCATTGTATGTATGTTGGTTCCTGTATTGATAGCGGGAAGATTCAAGGTATTCAAAGGTCTTATAGATGGTGATTTGGATGATGAGGCTTCAAAATCTAAGCATGGGGCAATTATGTTATATTTGGGACTAGGAGCTATTTTATTTGTACCTTTTTTCAAAACCGTTACGCATTTGCCTCCTTATGTAGGTATGATGCTTTCTTTAGCGGTTGTGGCTACATTCGCAGAAATCTATAGTAATAAGAAATTCAGTATTTCTTCTGTTGACGATGGTAGTCATGAAGCCGGAGGACATCATAGTCCTGTGCATCATTCGTTGTCAAAAATAGAATTACCTAGTATTCTTTTCTTTTTGGGAATTTTATTAGCGGTAGCCGCAATGGAGTCCCTTGGTATCTTATTTAATGCAGCCGGGGCTTTAAATGAGGCTATACCAAACACCGATATTGTAGTAATGCTTTTTGGCGTAGGTTCTGCGGTGATAGACAATGTGCCATTAGTAGCGGCTAGTATGGGGATGTTTAGCGAACCAATGGATAGTCCGCTTTGGCATTTTATAGCTTACTCTGCCGGTACGGGTGGTAGTATGCTGGTCATTGGTTCTGCAGCAGGTGTCGTTGCTATGGGTATGGAGAAGATAGATTTCTTCTGGTATCTCAAGAAAATTGCTTGGCTGGCCTTTGTTGGTTTTGTAAGTGGTGCCTTGGTCTTTATAGCATTGAGAGATTTTGTGCTCAATGCATAATTTAATAGTAAAAACACCGTTATAAGGGCAAATTCCATAATTTAAGAATCCTATGTTATTATTCCAAGATTTGGCACAAGATGGTGCCGAAGAATTACTTTCTGAGGAAAAGACCTTATCAGTTATAGACTTGGTCTTTAACGGTGGTACAGGAAGTGTGGTCATTATTACCGTACTTTTTTTAATGCTAGGTGTAGCGCTTTACATTTATTTTGAGCGTCTTTTGGCGGTAAATGCAGCATCTAAAATCGATAAAAACTTCATGAACCAGATACGGGACCATGTCACTACTGGTAAGTTAGAAGCGGCGAAATTGCTCTGCGCACAGACAGATTCCCCGGTTGCAAGGTTAACCGAGAAGGGTATTTCTAGAATCGGGAAGCCGTTGGATGATATCAATACGGCAATAGAGAATGCGGGTACGTTAGAGGTGTATAAATTGGAGAAGAACGTAAGTGTTCTGGCGACCGTGGCTGGTGCTGCTCCCATGATAGGGTTTTTGGGAACGGTAATCGGTATGATTTTAGCTTTCCACGAAATGGCGAGTAGTGGAGGTCAGGCAGAGATGGGTTCTTTGGCTTCCGGAATTTATACGGCGATGACAACCACGGTAGCGGGATTGATAGTTGGTATTATTGCGTACATAGGGTATAATCACTTAGTGAATAGGACGGATAAGGTGGTACATAAAATGGAAGCGAATGCCGTTGAGTTCTTAGACCTTTTGAACGAACCACTTTAAAACTTTAGTATGAAACTAAAAGGAAGAAATAAGGTGAGTCCGGATTTCAGTATGTCGTCTATGACGGATATCGTTTTTCTTTTGTTGATATTTTTCATGCTTACGGCAAATTCGCCGAATGCCTTGGATTTGTTATTACCAAAAGCAAAGGGAAAGTCAACCAATACGCAAAATGTTTCTGTAAGCATCGATAAGAACTTACAGTATTACGTGAACAACGAAAGAATTAACGGGGAATACATTGAAATTGAACTAAAAAAAGCACTCGAAGGTCAAGATAAACCTACGATTATTCTAAGGGCAGAGGAGAGCGTCGCCATCAAAGAGGCGGTAAACGTTATGGCCATTGCCAATAGAAACAACTATAAGGTTATTTTGGCAGTGAGGCCCAACTAATGGCGTTTCTGGACACGACACATAAAAAGAAATCCTTTACACTAACAACATTGCTTTTAAGTATTTTGTTGTTGGTGCTTTTTTATATTGGCTTAACCTATATGGACCCGCCTATAGAGAATGGTATTTCTGTTAATTTTGGTACTACGGATTTTGGTAGCGGAAACGTTCAGCCCAAGGAAAAAATTCAATCGGAGCCTTTGGATACGCCTCCTGTAGAACCATCAAAGCAAGAAGTGGCAGAACAGGTAGAAGAGATTGTGGAAGAAGTTCCGGAAGAAAGTGTGGCCGAGCCAACCCCATCCGAAGAAGTGCTGACTCAGGAAGACGAAGAATCCATCCGGATAAAAAAAGCCGAAGAAGCAAAACGAAAAGCAGAAAATGCGGTAGCGGATGCCAAGCGAAAAGCGGATGCCGAAGCCAAGAGGTTAAAGGCAGAGGCAGCAAGAATAGCTAAGAAAAAGCGCGATGCTGAAGCCCTTGCGCTCAAGGAGCAACAAGCCAAAAAGGATAAATTGGATGCCTTAATGGGTGGTTTGAACAAATCTGACGGGACAGCCAAGGGTAGTGAGGGAGACGATAATAGGGCAGGTGATAAGGGAAGTCCGGACGGAGATCCTTACGCTGACAGTTATTATGGATCAAAGGGTGCAGGTAATGGATTAGGGGGGACTGGTTTAGGAGGTAGATCTTTTATGGGGAGTAATAAAGTTGAGCAAGATTGTAATGAATCCGGAAGGGTCGTTGTTAAAATTGCAGTGGATAGAAATGGTAAAGTGATTATTGCGGAGCCGGGAGAAAGAGGTACTACCAATACTCATCCGTGTTTGTTAGAACCTGCAAAGAAAATTGCCTTATCACATAAATGGAAACCTGATCCTAAGGCTCCACCAAAACAAGTAGGTTTCGTGGTCGTTAATTTTAAATTGGGAGAGTGACCTACACGGAA
>CAZUIE010000118.1:9252-12267 GCA_964620945.1 uncultured Maribacter sp. | reverse complement strand
ACAAAATTTAGCAGAAGGTCTTTTTTAAGAACTTCTTCACTTGCAAGTGGCGGAATGCTAATCGGTTTTAATTTTTTCACAGCCTGTAAGGACAATGTGAAAATGCCGGTCGATATTTCTAAACTCAATTACAACGACTTTAATGCCTTCATCAAGATATCGGATGAAGGTATGGTGACCCTATTCTCTCCAAATCCGGAAATTGGTCAAGGTGTGAAAACCTCAATGCCCATGATTATTGCGGAGGAACTTGATGTTCCTTGGGCAAATGTCAATGTAGTCCAAGGAATTTTGGATACTCAAAATTATACCCGACAAGTTGCGGGTGGTAGTCAATCTATTCGATTCGGTTGGGATGCGTTGCGCCAAACAGGGGCAACTGCTCGCCAATTGTTGGTAAATGCGGCCGCGGCACGATGGGGTGTTGATCCTTCCGAGTGTTCTGCCAAGCAAGGGGTCATTACCAATGCAAAGGGAGAGACTTTAGGTTATGGCGACGTCGTAAAGGAGGCTGCCAAACTGCAAATTCCTACATCCGAAGGAGCTGAAGAGGAAGAATCTAAATCTGAAAACCCCGAATTCAAGGATACAAAGGCGCAAGAGGTTGCTGGAAAAGTGAAGTTGAAAGACCCAAAGGATTATACGATTATAGGCACCGATGTCGGTAATGTAGATATTGATAAAATCATTACTGGAAAACCACTTTTTGGCTTGGATTATAAGGTTGAAGGTATGGTTTATGCCTCAGTGTTGCGTCCGCCGGCATTTGGTCAAGTGTTGGAATCATATGACGATGGTGCTGCAAAGGCTGTCCCCGGAGTATTGGATGTGATTAAAATCGGAGAAAAGGCAAAAGCCCTTTTGGAGAAGGAGCAAGTGAACTGGACCGCTATATTATCGCCTTCTGAGAAGGTTGTTGTAATTGCTGAAAATTCATGGGCAGCGATAAAAGGAAAAAAAGCTTTAGATGCAAAATGGACAGAAAGCTCACCTTTAGAGAGCACTAAGGCGCACGATAAGATATTGACGGATTTGTTGGATGGGAATGAATTTCAGAACATGCGCAAGGATGGAGACGTGCAGAAAGCATTTAAGGAGGCTGATAAGATTGTAGAGCAAACCTATGAGTCACCGTTTCTTCCGCATAACACCATGGAGCCTATGAATTTCTTTGCAGATGTAACCGATTCTAAAATCCTTTTGGTGGGTCCGGTGCAAACTCCGGCAGATGCTGCTTCTACGGTTGCAGAACTACTTGGTCGGAATCAAGAGGATATTCGTTTAGAAATGACCCGAATGGGTGGTGGTTTTGGAAGAAGATTATATGGTGATTTTGTTTATGAAGCTGCTGAGATTTCAGATAAGATACGAAGGCCTGTGAAAATGTTTTCAACTAGGGAAGATGACATGATGACTGGCGTATATCGCCCAGCTATTAAATATCGTATTGCTGCATCCATCAAGAATGGAGAGGTAACGGGATATCATTTAAAAGAAGCTGCCGTCAATGGCAACATGTACGGTTTAATTCCGAATTTCTTTCCCGCAGGAGCAATTGAGAATTATCAAGTAGACGTTGCGAATTATAAAAGTAATATAACCACAGGTGCATGGCGTGCGCCATATACCAATTTCCTTTCCTTTGCTGAACAATCTTTTTTAGATGAACTAGCTGAGAACTTGGATAAGGATCCGGTTCAAATGCGATTGGATTTGTTGGAAAAAGTAAAAGGAACAACCGATGATAGAATCCAGTATTCTGCTGAACGATTACAAGATGTTTTGAAATTGGCTGTTGAAAAATCAGGATATCGAAATCCTAAAGATGGAGTTTATCAGGGTGTTTGTGCCTATTATTGCCACAATACCCATGTTGCTGAGGTTGCCGATGTAGTAATGGAGGGCAACCAACCTGTGGTAAAAAAGATTACCGTTGCCGTGGATTGCGGAATAGTAATAAATCCCTTAGGTGCTAAAAACCAAATTGAAGGTGGTGCGATAGACGGTATAGGCCATTCTATGTATAGTGACTTCGTTTTCGAGAACGGAATGGCAACAAGTAACAACTATGACAAATACCGTTTGATTCGAATGAAGGAAACGCCAATAGTAGAAACTCATTTTGTAAAAAACACCCTAAGCCCAACGGGACTTGGGGAGCCGGCTTTACCTCCAGCTGCTGCTGCGGTTGCAATAGCAATGAAAAAGGCAACTGGCAATAGAATTTATAAGCAGCCTTTTTTAAGGAATATGGATTCAAAACCTATTTTAGGATAATAGCTATGGACGTATTACTTTTCGGAATTGCAAAGGATATTGTTGGCAAGTCGGAATATCAGGTTCCTACTGATGAAAATATTCCCAAGTCTGTTAAAGAGATAAAAGATTATATGGTCAAAAAGTTTCCCGATTTTGGGAAACTTTCCTCTTTTGCGGTAGCTGTGAATAGCGAATATGCAGAAGATGATGTATTGTTAACTCGGAATGATGAGGTTGCTATAATTCCCCCCGTAAGTGGCGGCTGATGAGTAGAAAAATAGTAGAAATCGTAGATAGTATTGATACCTCCCAAGTGTTCACGGAATTGTCCGATGCCCATAGTGGAGGTATATGTGTATTTGTTGGCACCGTTAGGGAGTTTACAAAGGGAGAGGAAGTAGTTTCCCTGGAATTTGAAACGTATAAGAAAATGGCCTTATCGGAAATGGGAAAGATTGCTTCGGATGCCATGAAGAAATGGAAACTGAATAAAGTAATTATTCGCCATGCAGTAGGACTTAAAAAAGTAGAAGAACCAGTTGTAGTTGTTGGAGCTTCTTCTGCGCATCGCGATGCCTGTTTTGAAGCTTGTCGCTACTTAATAGATACCCTCAAGGAAACCGTTCCTATCTGGAAAAAAGAAATGTTTGAGAATAAAACGGTTTGGGTTTCGGCGCATCCATAAAAGTAAAAGGTGAAAAAAATAGGATTGATAGGAGGTATGAGTTGGGAATCTACCCAAATCTACTATGAAGT
>CAZUIE010000118.1:3310-9152 GCA_964620945.1 uncultured Maribacter sp. | reverse complement strand
AGAGTTCTAGGAGTCAATATATAAGAATCATAGAAGAGGCGATTAAAAATGGTGCTGAAGGAGTCGTACTAGGCTGTACTGAAATACCCTTATTGATTGAGCCATCAGATGTTTCTATTCCAACATTTAATACCACTGAAATTCATGCTGAAAAGGCGGTGGAATTTGCTTTAAGTACATCACTTATTAATTAATTTATAATTATGTTTCCTTCTTGCTGAAGTAATTTCAGCGTAGCGAGGGGAAACTAGAAACAGGTATGACAAAACAACTTTCACATATAGATGAAGCTGGGAATGCTTCCATGGTAGATGTTTCAAATAAGCAAGCATCAGTGCGGACGGCTGTCGCTTCTGGAAAAGTTGTTTTTCCTTCGGATGTGTTTGCTGAACTTGCTTCTCAAGATTTTTTAGGTCACAAGGGAAGCATAATCCAAACCGCAGTTATTGCAGGAATTCAAGCTGTCAAAAAGACATCAGAATTGATTCCGCTCTGTCATCAAATCAATCTCTCTAAAATACAGATTGATATTACTCCGATTCATGAAGCATTACAAGTAACTTGTAAAGTGAAATGTAACGAACAAACCGGGGTGGAAATGGAAGCCTTAACAGGAGTTTCTGTGAGTGCATTGACAATTTACGATATGTGCAAAGCACTATCACATGATATCAAAATCTCAGAAGTACAACTAGAACAAAAAACAGGGGGTAAGAATGACTTCAATCGCTAAATTATACGGACTCGTTTTATCTGGAGGAAAAAGTACCCGAATGGGAACTGATAAGGGATTGATAGAGTATCACGGGGTCCCACAACGCGAATATTTATATGATTTATTAAGTGAGGTTTGTGAAGAAACCTTTATAAGCCTTCGAGAAGAACAGGTGGCTAAGTTGCCCTCAAGGATGTCAACTATTGTAGATTTGAATGAATATCGTGGTCCCTATAATGGGTTGCTTTCTGCTCATAAAAAACATCCTGAAGCTGCTTGGCTAGTCTTGGCTTGTGACCTTCCACTACTAGATTTAGAGGCTTTAACAGAATTGATAGCGCAACGTGATGCTACAAAACAAGCAACCGCTTTTGCGCTAAAGGAAAACCCATTACCAGAGCCGCTATGTGCAATATGGGAACCACATGCTTTTGTAGATTCGCTTATGTACTTAGATGCTGGAAATGGAACATGCCCTAGAAAATATTTAATTAATCATAATACAAAATTGGTCTTTCCTACCAATGAAAGTGTTTTGCTGAATGCTAATTCTGAAGTGGAGTACAAAGAAGCACTTCGTCAATTAAGCTAGTTTAGTAGCAGTAAGGATTAAATTTGAAAAAGCTCATAATTCCTTGTCCACGCTAAGGATTTTCCAGGTTCGACTTTTATATCAAAGAATAATTCCGGACTAATAACATGCTTCCATCCCCAGAGGTTTACTTTTTTGGTTTGAAAGCTATTCTTTTCTCGAATTCCGATTTTCGCTTTTAAGTGAGTTAATTCCCATATGGCGTCCACACTTTTGCCGCCAGAAAGATTACTAAAGAAGAACTGTTTATTTGGTGTGAGATTGAAAGAAACTTTGTTTTCTTTAATCGTCACCGCTTCGTCTGGATTAACAGTTTCGGTAAACAACTTTGGCTTTAGCTCAAAGGGAAAGTGTAAGTAGTAGTTTTTTCCCATCAAGTCATTATTGATGTTTAAAAAATTATGAACGTATTCATCTGTCTTTATTTTTTTGATACCTGTGTTTGTCAAACGATATGAAACTGAAAAGCTGTTGTCTTCTAGTAGAATTTCTTTTTGTAATTCGTATGAGTAACCATTGGCAGTAGGCGAAATACAGTCTATTAGGACACTGTTTTTGGAAGTGCTGATTCGGAATGTAGCAGGCGCTATTTCATAGGCGGTGTCAAAAGCATATTTTGAATTTGTTTTTTTTAATAGACCCACGCCTATTTTGTGAAACCATTCACCAATTTTAGCCTCTTCAAACCCTAAGGCGCTATCAATGCCGAATTCGTTATATAACCCTTTTCCTATTAGATTTTTATTTTGGTAATTTAAATTTTCAATACCGGCTAATTTCACGTTTTTGAATTTGATATCGACTATTTTTCCAGTCCAATCAAACCGAGAGGATTTATAATTTTCGTGAGGAAGATCAATCTTAATTTCAAGATCGTTATTATTGAGCATCTGAGCCATGGTCCTAAGATATCAAATTAGCAAAGATTTTTTAGTATGTTCGTTTCCAGTATTGAAACCGTTTAATTTAAGCTTGCCATCAACCCTTATTAAACATTGACTTTTTACTATATTAGATAAATGAACCAAAAACGTTACACAAGACAAACTATTCTCCAAGGCTTTGGGCATGAAGGTCAAAAAAAATTGGTGGAGGCTAAGGTTTTGGTCATTGGTGCTGGTGGACTTGGGGTTCCTGTTTTGACCTATTTGAACGCCATGGGAGTTGGTAAAATTGGTATCGTGGACGGGGATGTCGTTTCTATTACCAATTTACATAGGCAGGTGCTTTATACTGAAAGTGATGTTGGTAAATCTAAAGTGCTTGCTGCTTCAGATAAACTAAAAGAGCAAAATTCAGATTCAGATATTGTTGTCTACAATACCTTTTTGACTTCCGAAAATGCGCTTAAGATTATAGCTGATTATCATATCGTGGTTGATACATCTGATAATTTTCCAACGCGCTATTTGGTGAATGATGCTTGTGTCCTTTTAAAAAAACCGTTTGTTTATGGTGCCTTGCATGGATATGAGGGGCAGGTAAGTGTATTTAATTATGAAGGAGGGCCTACCTACCGTTGTCTATTTCCAAATATGCCTAAGGAAAATGAAGTTCCAAATTGTAATGAACATGGCGTACTGGGGATCATACCCGGAATTATTGGTAGCTTACAAGCTTTAGAAGTTATAAAAGTACTGACAGGAATAGGGGAGGTGCTTTCAGGAAAATTGCTAATTTTTGATGGACTCCAACATTCTTATCAAAAAATAAAGTTCAAATTACGACCTGAAAACCTAGAGATTTTAGAACTCCAAGAGTTTTACGAATGGAGTGACCCCTGTGAAGTTATTCCAACGGTTGGAGCAGAAGAAATTCAAAAATTGTTGGCCGAGAATGCACAAATCGTTGATGTACGTACTTTTGAGGAATTTGAACAATATCATCTTCCAGATTCCATTCATATCCCTTTAGATCACTTATGTGAACCTTTAGGTATAATTGATTTTTCGCGCACCGTTTATTTGTTATGTCAATCAGGAAAGCGCAGTGAAATCGCATTAAAGCAATTACGCAATCAGCATCCAAAAAGTTCTCTTTTTAGTGTTTTAGGAGGTTTAAACCAGTATTTGGCTTCATGCTCCTGACCCTTCCTCAACTTTTATTGGTAATGCTAGGCTTTCTTGTCATTGCCACACTTTACTCCTCTGTTGGTTTCGGCGGGGGTTCTAGCTATTTGGCGTTATTAGCATTGGTTTTTGTTAGCTTTTTTGCCATTCGTAGTACTGCTTTGGTTTGTAATTTGGTAGTTGTCTCGGGAAGTAGTTACCTCTATTGGAAAAATGGACATCTTGATTTTAATAAGTTTTTGCCATTTGTTATTAGCAGTATTCCTATGGCTTTTCTCGGGGCTCGATTTCGTTTGTCGGAAAGTACTTTTTTCATACTTCTTGGTGGTGCATTAATAATTTCGGCCCTAGCCTTAATATACCAGACAATACTAGGAAGGACCTCTAATGACGTAAATACAAATTATCCACCTTGGGTAACTTATGTATTAGGTGCCGGAATTGGATTGTTATCAGGTCTTGTTGGTATCGGGGGTGGCATTTTTTTAGCACCGGTGCTAAATCATATGAAATGGGATAAATCTATTAAAATTGCAGCGCTGGCCAGCTTTTTTATTCTCGTTAATTCTATTTCGAGCATTGGAGGTTTATTAACGAAGAATTCATTTGAATTCCCATGGGTCGAAGGCCTCGGTTTAGTAGTAGCCGTATTTATAGGAGGACAAATAGGAATTCGATTAAGCTTAAGTAGACTTACGGGTAATGGAATTAAAGTTATTACAGCTATCTTGGTGTTAGTTGTAGGGATCAGAGTGCTCTTGATTAATGGACTCCAATTAGAGTTTTAAAACACGAAAAAATTTAATCTCAAGGATATTTCTCCAACAAACCGAATTGCCACAAATGGTATTTGGTATGCATGTAATGGAATAATTCTACATCTTCGTAAGAGACTTCGCCCATGAAAGAAGCGTAGGGAATATAGTCTGGGTTGTTATCCTGAAACGCATAAAATTTTTGAACCGCTTTAGGTATATATGATATGGCCTCTTCTAACGACGCACAGTTTAAAGGCGGTAAATCTGCCTTTGTTTTATCGCTTGGTCTATGTGAAAGAACGGAACCGCTTTTGATAAATTTTTGCATACCCAATTGCTGTTCCGTGGCAGGGTTTTCCCGCTCACCTTCATATTTTACAGTAGCACTCTCTAAGGCCTTAACTAAATGTTCAACCATATGCTGCGGTGTCATTAGTCCAAATTTACTTTCGGTATCAGGGTTGAGTCTATTTAATAGCTCAGGAAATGTATAAGTAAAAAAATCTCTTTTTCTGTTAACGGACATATTGTTTTGTTTTTGGATACTAAATAAAGATGTAATTCTTAATGCATAAATTCCCAGTTCTAGCGGTAAGATACAAAAGGATAAACTTCATTTGCTAAAAACTCACTTTTACCTTGGGGCAAAATTAGAAACCCATCAGTTTTTACAAGATTTGCAAAATCACCAGAACCGTTTCCCTTTGCTGCTTCAGCTATTATTGTCCCATCTTGGTTGCTTTTTAAAGTGGCTTCTAAAAAATACACCAAGTTAGGTTTGAACACGATATTATCTTTCAGTTGTACATAAAGTATGTCCGACGTTATCCCTAGAGACTTTTGTAACCAAAACTGAAAGTAGATATATACACAAACAAAAGATGAGACTGGATTCCCTGGTAGCGCAAAAACCTTTTTTCCATCTGCGCTACTACCAAACCAAAAAGGTTTACCGGGACGTTGTTGAACTTTATGAAAATGTTTTCTGACTTTTAGTTCTTCTAGTATATCGGGTAAGTAATCAAACTTTCCTTTAGAAACCCCTCCAGAGAAAATAAATGCATCATACTCTTGTAAAGATTGAGAAATGACCTTTAACATTTCTTCTTTGTCATCCGCTACATGTTGCAAGTCTGCCAAAATTCCCCATTCCTTCAAAGTTGCTTGAATTCCATAAACGTTGGATCTGCGGATTTGATGTAATTTGGGAGTTTGATGTACAGGCACTAACTCATCTCCAGTAGAAAAAATAACTACTTTGGGCATTTGCTTAACCCATAACGTAGCTTTTCCTATGGCTGCAGCAATATTTATTTCTGCACTGGAAAGTTTTTTTCCTTGGTTAACAATTATGGCTCCTTGTGGAATATCCATTCCCTTAAAATGCACGTTCTGTTTGTGATTTATGGCATCACGATTAATAGTGGCCATATCATCTTCGATAGTAAGGTCTTCATAACGGATTACCGTATCAACATTATTTGGCATAATGGCACCAGTCATCACCTCAATACAGTTTGAAATATTCTTTAAGTATTGTTGTGGAGCGCCGGCAGCTGCTGTGGTTTCAATGGTGAACGTTCGTTTTCCTTTCTCAAAAGCCTTAAATGCGATGGCGATTCCATCCATTGTAACCCTATCAAAAGGTGGAAAGTCCCGATCGGCAACTAAATCTTCCGCTAAATAAGCCCCGATACAATCTTCTAAA
>CAZUIE010000118.1:0-3210 GCA_964620945.1 uncultured Maribacter sp. | reverse complement strand
ATTTTGAATCCATTGTCAAGCAACATATGAAAGGTTTGCATTACCTTTTCAAAATCATTGCGACGGGTAATTTTCTGAAACCGTTCTTTATCAAGAGAATCGATGCTTAGATTGATTTTGGAGATACCTAGTTCTTTTAATTTTGGGATATGTTGTTGTAAAAGGGTGCCGTTAGAAGTAATATGAATAGATTTATAATCTTCTAATCCTGCAGTACTCTCCAATAATTGCATAAAATCTTTTCGAAGAAATGGCTCTCCCCCGGTGAAGCGCACTTTCTGAAAACCCAGTTCGCCTAAAATTTTCAGTAATCTGGTAATCTCTTCATAGCTAAGTAAATGTGCTTTGGGTTCATAGGGAATGCCTTCGGCAGGCATGCAGTAAAAACACCGTAAATTACAGCGGTCAGTAACGGCAATTCGAACATAGTCAATAGTTCTGTCAAAGGAATCTTTCATTTTCTTTCCTAGCGATTAAAAGTTTAATATAACTAAATTTAGATAAATTAGAGAAGTTATTTTAAGAGAATAGTATATAGAGGAACATGAAAGAAATTAAATCGATTTTACAGCTTTATAATTCATTCAAGAAGTCAGGTGAAAAATGTGCTATTGCACAGGTGGTTCGGGTAGAAGAGTCATCCTATAGAAGGGAAGGTGCAAGAATGCTAGTTTTTGAATCAGGGGTTTTTGAAGGAGGGATTAGCGGTGGATGTTTAGAGGGTGATGCTTTGAAACGCTCCCAAATCGCTATTTTAAAACAACAACCCTCAATTGTTACCTACGATACTTCTAAGGAGAACGAAATAGGCGTAGGGCTTGGCTGTAATGGTATCATAGATGTTTTAATTTCCCCAATTTCGGATAACTCGGCTACATTAAATATGCTGCAGAAATGTGTGTCTGATAGGGATTTTCATGTTATTTCTACGGTAACTGCGTTAAATGCCGAACTAGATGCTATACCGTTGGGTAGAAGCTTTTATTATGACCGGGATTCGGCATCTCTCGAGGATTGCCAGCATGATGGATTACGAATTTTTCTTCAGAAAAAAATACAAGAAGTTTTGGAAAACCAGAAATCAAAAACCTATCATTTTGAAGAAGAAAGGGTGAAGGCTAGTGTTTTTATAGAAATGATTCCACCACAATTTCATTTGGCAGTTTATGGGGATAATTACGATGTGTATCCGATACTCGAAATGGCAAAATTGATGGATTGGGACGTAAGCCTCGTAGGAAATGTTCAAAAATTAAAAAAGGAAAAACTGCAGTCCGTAAAAAATATCTATCCCAGTGATCTTGAGGAGCGTCCGAAACTAGATAAACGAACTGCGATTATTTTGATGGCCCATGACTATAAAACAGATTATAACAATCTTCAGCAATTGATAAAAACCCCAGTACCTTATATTGCTTCCCTAGGTCCAAGAAAGCGTTTTGATAAAATGATAACTGAATTTGAAAGTACCGGCATCAAATTTTCCAAAGAAGAATTAAATCGTATTTACGCACCTTGCGGATTGGAAATAGGGGCTAAAACACCCGAGGAAATTGCAGTCAGTTTGTTCAGTGAGGTTCTTGCAGTTCTTTCGGGTAAAGTAGGAGGAATGCTTCGAGAAAAAAGTGGGCCTATCCATGACCGAAACTAAGATCGGCGTCTCAACGTCGTTCCCATAAAATATTATTTTCTCTTTGTTTGTTTACTTCTTTAGTGATGATATCAATTGCTTTTGCGATATCGTCTTCGGTTGTAAATCTTCCTATACTCATTCGTAAAGAGGCGAATGCCAAACTACGGTCAATGCCCATTGCGGTCAATACATGTGAAGGTTGTACTGCAGCTGAATTACATGCTGATCCATTTGAAACCGCTATTTGCGTGCTTAGGGCGTTGAGTAAATTGGCGCCATCCACAAATGGGAAAGAAATATGAACCGTGTTGGGAAGGCGTCGTGGCGTGTTGGTATTGCAAATAGATAATTCGATTTTCAATAAACCAGTTTCTAATTTATACCTCAGCTGTTCTAATCTTCGTGTTTCTGCTTCTAAATCATTATGAGCTAGTTCAACCGATTTTGCAAATCCAACAATTAAAGGTGTGTTAATAGTGCCTCCACGCTGTTTTTTCTGCTGACCACCGCCTTGTATAAAACTCGGCAGACTATTTTCGTTTTCATTATCCTTAATGTAAACCAACCCTATCCCCTTTGGTCCGTAAACTTTATGTGCCGAAAAACAGGCGAAATCTACTTGTTTGAGAACATTTTTCAAATCTACTTTTCCTAAAGCCTGCGTGGTATCTGAAAAAAGAAGACTGTCATTTTCATGGGTTAATTTTGCAATCTCCTGTAAAGGCTGAATAATTCCAGTTTCGTTATTGGCATAAAGAATTGATACAAGAATTGTATCGGGTCGTAATAGTTTGCTTAACTCTTCTGTAGATATCAATCCTTGAGAGTTAACTTCCATATAAGTAATTTCAAACCCATCTTCTTCCAAAAAAGCACAGGTGTCGAGGACAGCCTTATGTTCTGCTCTGGTGGTAACGATATGCTTTCCTTTATTTTGCATTTTTCTCGCTACACCTTTGAGGACCATATTTATTCCTTCTGTAGCACCAGAAGTATAAACTAAATTAGCACTAGACACTCCCAAATTCTTCGCTATGGATTCAGTAGCATCTTCAACAGCGCTTTTTGATAACCACCCATAGGGGTGGTGGTTGCTTGATGGATTTCCGAAGTCTTGATTAAAAAATGGGAGCATGGCATTGACCACTTGTTTCTCACATGGTGTTGTGGAGTTATAGTCAAAATAAAGCTGCCTATACATAAGTTAGTTTCATAATTGCGATAGGTGTAAAAGTACACATTATCTAAAGTTTAGTGCGTTGGAATTAAAGATAAAACCAGCAATTAAATGTTATATTTTTTAACCAAAAACAATCTGTTTAGCGAACTATATGGGTCTAATCAATGCAGATATTTCTATTTATTAGAGATATAAAGATGACGCTTAAAAAGTAACGGAGTTATTCACTTCCCATCTTATTTCATAAATCAGGTGTTCTTCGATGTTTTGTTCCCTGTTCATAGGCATAAGTCAATCTAATCAAGGTGGGTTCATCATACATTCTGCCCAAAAATTGTAATCCTGCGGGTAGGTTTCCCGCAGTAAAACCCATGGGAACCGTAAATGCAGGTTGCCC
>CAZUIE010000117.1:0-12386 GCA_964620945.1 uncultured Maribacter sp. | reverse complement strand
GTAAGATTAGGGAAGATTTGGTGGCCTTTATTCAGAATACTTATCCGGATGCCTTACCTAAATTAAGGCGTATGGATGCTAAGAAAGTAGAAAAGAAAAATAGGTAAGAAAGATTTATACGTATAATTAAGGTACTTGAATGGTGAATATAGAGAATATTTACTCTCTCTGTCACCCTAAGAGTTGTAGAATGGCAAGGGTAGTTGGCAACAGCGATGAGGGGTCGTTTTAAGAATGATAATTAGCAAGAAAGGAATAATAAGGAGTTAATGAAAATAGCATATAAAAACGCATATTAAAAAAGAGAGACAGCACTGCACTATGAACAAAAAAGCATCAAATCCCAATCTGTACAAGGCAATTTTCGATTCTTCCGTCGAGGGCATTTTGGTGGTTGGCCATGATGGATCCATCCTTGAAGCGAACAAGGCCGGGGAATCAATTTTTGGATATGCGCAAGGAGACTTAGCAGGAAAAAAGGTGGAGGTGCTCATTCCCCAAAAACTCGAAAAAAAACATACGTTATATAGAAGGGACTATTCCAAGAAACCTACAGTAAGATCAATGGGCCAGAATTTAGATCTTTGGGGACTTCGGAAAGACGGTTCGCAATTTCCCCTAAAAATTAGCCTAACGCCCACCAAAATAGATGGGCAACAGGTTGTCGTGGCATTTGTTGCCGATATAACCGAACAAAAAAAGGCCGAAGTTACTTCCTTGGAAAGTAATCGAAAATACAGCACCCTTATCGATAACCTTAATGGTATTGTATACCGTTGCAGGAACGATCGAAACTGGACCATGGAATACATTAGCGATGGTTGTTTGCCCATTACCGGCTATTCCCCTAGGGATTTTTTGGAGGGCAATTTGCATTTTTCCGATATCACGTTTAAAGAAGATCAAGAAGAGGTTTGGAACAAGACCCAAAAGGGAATCCATGAAAAAAGACCATTTGAAATATCGTTTCGGATTACCCATAAAGAGGGGACTATCAAATACTTGAACGAAATCGGTCAGGGTATCTTTGACCAAGATGGTAACCTCGAGGCTTTGGAGGGTTTTATAACCGATGTAACCGAGCAAAAGAAGATTGAATTGCAATTGCGTGAGAATGAGGCGAAGAATAAGGCCTTACTCGAAGCTTTGCCCGATATGATGTTCATTACCAATTACGATGGCGAATTTCTTGAGTGGTTTACAAGAGAACCTGAGAAGCTATTTGTGCTCCCTGAAAATCTTATCGGTAAGAACATGAAAGACGTGCTTCCTGCCCACATCAATAAAATATTGAAAAATACCCACGAGCTTGTCAGACACGACGGAAAGATTCAAATAGTGGAGTACAGCGAAATAATGGGTAAAAGCGAAATGTTTTGGGAGGCGCGCACAGTGCCCCTCAACCAACATGCGCTCTTGACCATTGTAAGGGACATTACAGAAAAAAAAAGAACGGAAGGGGAACTTGAAACTGCCCTCTCTCAAAATAAGGCACTTATACAGGCCATACCCGATACGGTTCTTACTTTAGATCCCAAGGGCAATTATTTGGAGATCTATACCACAGGTTCCAACAATTGGTTGGTGCCCAAAGAAGATTTGGTCGGCCTTAATATAAAGAAATCGTTATCTAAGACTAACTACAAAATAGTCAAGACTGCTTTGGACAACACCCTTTTACTTGGGGAAACCCAACAAGTAGAATACGATATCGAACGTACTAATGGAATGCGGCACTACGAGACCCGGTTTGTTTTGTTACAAGAAGACAAAGTTTTGGTGATTGCAAGGGATATTACCGTAAGAAAACGAATAGAGAAAAACCTTTTTATTAAGAATAGGGCATTGGCTTCTGCCGGAAACGGTATTTTGATTGCCGACGCCAAACTCGCTGATCAACCAATTATTTATGCGAATAATGCCTTTTATCAAATGACGGGTTATAATAGGGATGAGGTGTTAGGCAAAAATTGCCGCTTTTTACAAAATGACGATCGAAACCAAAAAGAGATTGCGATTATGGCAAAGGCAATTGAAAAAGGGGAATCTTGCCAATTGACATTGCGCAATTATAAAAAAGATGGCACCCTGTTTTGGAACGAACTTACCATAACTCCTGTGCGCGATGAGTACGATAACTTAATCCATTTTATTGGTGTACAGAACGATGTAACCCACCGAAAGAACGAAGAGTTGTTCAAGGACCACATCAGAAAAATATTGGAAAGAATCGTTGCGCATAAACCCTTGAAAAATATCGGAAACGAAATCGTTAAAACCTTGGAGCTGAGTATAGCAGAAAGTATGGCCTCAATTCTTGTTTTCGATACTAAAAGCGAAACGCTGCACAAATTGGTAGCGCCAAATTTGCCAAAGCCTTTCAGTAACGCTATAGAGGGTACCGGTATTGGAGTGAATATAGGTTCCTGTGGTACAACCGCCTTCCAAAAGAAAGCGGTTGTAGTACCTGATATTTCTAAAAATAAAAATTGTGGGGAGTTTAGGTCGCTTGCCCTCGAAAATGAACTGCGTGCCTGTTGGTCCTACCCTGTCCTTTCTTCGGATAAAAAGGTTTTAGGTACGTTTGCCATTTATCATAAAACGGCGAAAACGCCCACAAAACGCCAGAAAGAAACTATTGCCGATCTGGTGCAACTTACCAGTATCGCCCTAGAGCAATACCGAGTACAAGAAGAATTGGATAAAAGCCGATGGCTGCTCGAGGATTACGCTAAAGAACTGGAGCAAAAAGTAGCCGAACGAACGGATGAATTGAAATCTACCGTAAAACAACTGGTGGAGACCAATCTAAAACTAAAGGATCAAGTAGCGGAGACCAAGGCTGCCGAGAATAGGGCGTTGGAGAGCCAGACCATGTTCACGGCTATTTCAAAAAACTTCCCCAAAGGAGTTATTATCGTGTTCAATTCCAACTATGAGATTGTATATATAGACGGGGGCGAAATAAGACGTATCGGGTACGATAAGAATCAGTTCGAAGGACTTCATATCGATGATATTGATATTTTTTCAAAAATTCGAATTGAACGAATAAAAAAAGATATAAAAAGAACTTTTGAAGGTGACCAGCTGTCATTTGAGATACGGTTGTGGAATAAGTCCTATACTGTCAATACCTCGCCTCTACAATCAGGAAACGATGCCGTAAAATGGGCTCTCTTTGTCTATAACGATATTAGTAAACAGAAACAGGCAGAAGCCGATATTCGCAGTGCCCTGGTACGCGAGCAGGAACTCAACGAATTGAAATCGAGATTTATTTCTATGGCCTCACATGAATTCCGTACACCTTTGAGCGCCATAAGCACCTCTGCCATTTTGATTGACAAGCAAAATATGCCCGGCAAGGAGGAAAAACGTAAAAAATACGTAGCACAGATACAGAACAACGTTCGGAATTTGGTAGTTATCCTGAATGATTTTCTTTCGCTTAGCAAATTGGAGGAAGGCAAAGTAAAGTCCAAACCAGAACATTTTAACCTTATTGAATTTGTAAACAATTTGATGGGTGAAATGCAACCGAACAGAAAAAGAGGGCAGAAAATAAAACTTATCTCAAGAGCGGGGTCCGTTCCGGTATATTTGGACTCCAAACTATTACAGCACGTGTTTACCAACTTGTTGAGCAATGCTATTAAATACTCTGAAGAAGGAACCTTGATTACGGTAACCCTAAAAGATGAAAACCAAAAAGTATCGGTATCGGTCACGGATCAAGGCATCGGTATTCCAATAGAAGAACAGGATAATCTGTTCGACCGTTTTTTCCGCGCCGAAAATAGTACTAACATACAAGGTACAGGTCTTGGACTACATATTGTAAAACAATACACGGAACTTATGGGCGGTATCGTAAGTTTTGAAAGTGAGGTAGGAAGGGGATCTACTTTTAAAGTAGAATTCAAGAGTCCTTTAACTACTGGAAAGGAAACAAATTAGTGTATACAGAAAAATAGAATTGGGAAATATGAATTTTGAAGGTGTTGTCAACTCCTTCCCTCAGATGAGGAGCGGTCAACTTTAGTGAAGCGAAAGGTATAGATAATTCGAAAGCCCAAGCCAAAATCCCATATAATAAAGTTGGCGCCTTGTCCTAAATGTTTTGATAAGTCAGATAACCAAAGCAATGCACATACTGCGTTAAAAAAGATGCCAGCCAAAGCCTATCTTAAGGATAGTAGAAAAGCGGTAATGACAATAAAAGATAGAATTATGAAAAAAATCTTATTAATAGAAGACAATAAGGATGTCCGTGAGAATACGGCCGATATTCTTGAGTTATCGGGCTATCAGGTTGCTACGGCCGAAAACGGTAGTGTCGGTGTTGAGAAGGCGCCAACCTTTCATCCAGATATTATCCTCTGCGATATTATGATGCCAGTGATGGACGGTTATGGTGTTTTGGAAGCATTGAGCGAAAATACGGAAACGGCCAGCATACCATTTATATTCCTCACCGCAAAAACCGAAAAAGCGGATTTTCGAAAGGGAATGAACCTAGGTGCAGACGATTATTTGACAAAACCCTTTGAAGAATATGAACTGTTGGATGCCATTACGAGCCGTCTAAAAAAGAACGATTTTTTGCGGAAGGAATTTTCGAAGGGCATGGCCGGCATCAATGAATTTATACAGGACGCATCACGTTACCTGAATCTTGAAACGATTTCACGGGATTACCGCTCCAAAAGCTATGATAAAAAAGATTTTGTATATATGGAAAACGATCCCGCGCATACCCTGCATTTCGTTGAAAGTGGTACAATAAAGACCTATAAATCTACCGAAACGGGCAAGGAGTTTATTACAGGTATCCATAAAGCAGGTGATTTTATGGGGCAGTTATCGCTATTGAACGCGAATGGTACCTATTTAGAAACTGCTATGGTCTTGGAAGATGCCGAAGTCTACGGTATTCCGAAAAAGGAGTTTATACACCTCCTTTACGATAACAAAGAAGTATCGCAAAAGTTTATCGATATAATTTCGAACAATCTGATCGAGGTACAAGATCAATTGGTAGGTATGGCATATTCATCCGTACGGCAACGGGTAGCCAAGACCCTGTTAGATTTGCATCGCAAAGGCATCATCAAAGACACCCCCAATGAGGGTATTGATATTCCTAGAGAAGATTTCGCAGGTATTATAGGAACGGCTACGGAGACGGCCATACGATGTTTGTCGGACTTCAAGGAAGAAGGTCTAATTACCATGGGCCGCGCTAGGAGAATCATTATTTTGGATAAGGAGGCATTACAACAGGTAGCTGATTTTCGATAAAAGAGGCATTTTGTATGTTCTTTCGAAAGAGCACGCGCTTAACGGTAATACTTCGCAAGGAGGAATAGCTTCGTAGTGCCTCTTAATGATCAAAAGAAAGACTTTGAATAGAATAAAAAAAACAGCAATCCAAAACCTTCATCTAATCTTATCTTCTAAAACTACTTAAAACTCCGGAAATATTCGAGAGTTTTTTGATGGCGAAGGTCAATAGCACTTTTTGTAAAATCCCTTTGGTGCCGCCCAGCAAATGGCGTGGATTAAGGTTGGCTTTCGTATGGTTCAGGTGTAGTTTAAGACTCTCCGTGTCGATTTTGCGCTTAAGACGCAAAACCTTCAATCGGGCATCGATTTCGGCAAAGGAACTGTATCTTTTTTCCATATTAATCAAAATAGTGTTTTGAGAATTTTCGCAATAGCGGCTTATTAAGCTTATCTCTTAAAAAATAACAGATAGCGCCGATAACGAGGTAGAAAATGCCCGTGATAATAAATCCGATGTAGAAACTTTCCAATACTTCGTTAAGAGCAAGCGAGACTCCGATGGAAACAATGAATAGCATAAGCATTCCTATGGCACCAATCAACACCATTTGAGCGATTGAGGTCACGGACCCCATAAGCACTTTGAATACCTTTAGTTGAAAATACTCTTCGCTATGATCAAGATAAGACCTAACATCGGCCTCAGCTTCTGTTAGATCTTTTTTTAGTTCTTCTAAAATCATATACCGTTATTTCTGTAGTTGGGCGTTTTTCTTTTTCAAATCTTCCAACTTATGTTCTAATGAGGCAATGATATCATCGGCCTTGTAGCTCATGGTCGAGATGACCTCATCGAGTTTCTGATCTAATTTATCTTTTTGTTCGTTGGCCGATTTCGTCAGTTCTTCCTTGGCGTTGTGTATGCGATCGGTAAGGTCGTGTGTGGTATCCACGGCTTTGTCCCTAATCTTATTCCTTGTTTCGCTACCCTTATCAGGCGCATACAAAATTCCAATTCCTGCTCCAATGGCGGCACCTGTTACTAGTGCCAATAAAATGTTTCCACTATCGTTTGACATAATTTCTATAGTTATAAGTGAATAATTAATTTCATGGCTAAAGTACATGCAATTAGAATTCTCCCAAATGACATTGGTCAGTATGGTTTATTTTTTTTAAATGACTTGTATCATTTTGACCCTGTTTCTCATTCGATAACTTACCATTGATTTACCTGGTACGCATCTATATAAATGCATCTATATAAATAAAAACGTATCGAATGAATGTATTAGCAATATGGCTACTATGAATCTACAAGTCCCTAAAACTGGCGAAAAGCGTTTTCTTTCAACAACCTTTAAGAACTTAGTGAAGGCAGAAAAAGTCATTACGTTTCTTAAGGAGCAAAAAACTGTGGATTTACAGTTGACCATTCTTGTAAAGTTAGATACCTATGCTTATACAGATATACAGAAAGAAGAAAAAAAGAACGGACAGCTTGTGTCCTACTGGAAAAAATGGGTAGGTCCGAGGACTGATTTTGGTTTTTTCCATAACCCGGAAATTGGGACCGTTTTTATCGCTGGTTCTTTATCGGAACTCTTTTTGCATGATATTGACGGGAAGAAACTGGGAGAGCTATCGGAAGGTCCCTATGGTATTTTAAGGGGATTGGGTATTTATGAAACCCAAGCTGCGGACAACATTAAAAAATTGAATCAAGGACATTATCTTTTACTTTTTCAAACCAAAAGTTTAAATCTAAATGGGCTGGAAGCTACTTTAAAGGGATTGGAGACGGCAGTATAAACCATGTTTTGGAACCCTAAGACCTGTTTTAATTGGCTATTCTTCCTTGAAATAATAAAATAACTCCTTTTATTTAGCATAAAAATTTTATTCACGGCGACCACAGGTTTAAAAAAAGACATTCTTATTTTACTTTGATACTACCAATTCCCCGCCTTCTCAATTCGTTTAAAAATAACCTACAGTAGTAAACATTGGCGCTTTTATCTTTATATAACATAGGAACTGACCTACATCATTTCGTCAATGGCAACTAGTTTGCACATTTGTGGAATTCGAATCTAAAAACATATCTATGGACAATACTATCGACTACAAAAGCCAAAAAGAGTTCCACATATTTGTGGCAAGTACGTATTCCGATTTAAAAAAAATTAAAGATAAAGGGAATAAAAAAGCCTTTAATGAATTACTGTTGAAGACACTACCGCAGGTTAAACGTTACATTACTAAACGTTTGAGTGCGGCATTGTCAAAAGGAAACCTTCCTAGCGGAAAATATCGCCCCGACGATTTTATAGATCAATTATTCATTGAGGTTTATGATAACTTTGATGAAGTCCAAAATAAAGCAGATCTGTACCCTTGGCTCTTTAAAAAGGCCGATAGCTTATTGGAGGATACGATTAGGGACGAGGAATTCGATGAAGTATTCTTTGATAACATTGATGATTTTTCAAAGCCCGAATGGGATGCCATGGAGGAAAATTTTAGCACCGACGGGGATGGCGATTTGGTTATGATGGAAGAATTGGACGATTTTTCATATGCTAAAAACGATTATGTCTTAAATCACGTGTTTGTGCAAGATAACAAACAGGAGCTCATGGATAAACTCGATAAGGAGTTGGGACAAGAGCGTATTAAAAGGCATGTCAATATGGTATTGCATCAATTGCCTTTGTCCATGCGGGCCGTTTTTGAACTGGCCACGGAACACCATTTTAACGTGGAAGAAATAGCTAAAATACGTAACCAAAGCCTTGAAGAAGTACAGCAACTACTAGAAAATGCAAGAAAAACTCTGGAAACAAGTTTTTTCAACAGACATTTTGAAGATAGTGAATAAGCATAAAGGGTATGAACTCAAAAATATCGAACCCGAAGAGAGATTTACTGTTGGGTGCAGGACTGGACGTATTGCACCAAGAAAGTCGAGAGTGGATAGAAACGATTAGGTTTTGGAAAGACGAGACCAAATTCTTTGCCAACCTATTGGACCGAAAAATAACAGAGGAATCGGAATATGGTAATATGCTCAAGTATCTAGATAAAACCCATGCGAATCTTTTTGATTACCTGGTTGATGATATTATCGCGCATGAAAAATTGTTGTCACTTTTACATAAGGGTGAAAAAGGTCTAGCGGATGCCGATTATAGGGACGAACATCGAAGACTTTACGAAAGTATGATTCTTTTTGAAAATGATTTCAAGGAATTTAAGAAGATGGTCTTTGGGTATGCCAAGAAGCTTTAAGTTGGTTTTCTTTTCTCATTCCCTACTTTTAAGCTAAGGTTATTCGTTGACCGTTTTCTCCATTTTACAAGCTCGAACCAAATAACGGACAAAAATCCAAGTCCCATTGGAACAAGAATTTGATGTGCATTTAAATTTTCAAATTTAAAAAAGTGGGTCAACGGCGGCACGAAGAGCAATAGTGCTGTTAAAATTATAGTAAGCAAAATAATCAAAGGCACCAGATTATTCTTGTATTTTAATGTATCCAAAATGGAAGATCGAAACGATCGATTGACCAATGTTAAAAATATATTCGCCGAAATCAAGGCCACAAAGACCATGGTGCGGGTAATTGATTCGTTAAAATCGTTATAAACTGCATATTGATAGGTCAAGAGTGTTCCGGCAGTAATCATCAATCCTTGTATCACGCTCGTTGTTAATTCCTTCCAACTAAAGAAAGTAGTACCCATCGAAGGTGTTTTTTGTAACATGGTATCTTTTTCCATTGGTTCGTTTTCATAAATAATGCTACAGGTAGGACCCATAATCAATTCGAAAAATATGACATGTACAGGGGTAAAGATATTCGGAAACGTCCACCCCAATACCAAAGGAAAGAACACTGTGAGAATAATCGGAATATGAATCGAAATAATATACTGGATTGCCTTTTTCAAGTTGGTATAAATACGTCTGCCCATGGCTACGGCATCGACCATTCGGGAAAGGTCATCTTCCAATAAAATGACCGAGGCGGCTTCTTTGGCGATTTCTGTACCCTTTTTGCCCATGGCAATACCGATATGGGCCGCTTTAAGGGCAGGGGCATCATTTACTCCATCTCCTGTCATGGCCACGATTTCTCCATTGGCCTTAAAGGCATTGATGATCCTTAGTTTTGCTTCAGGGAACATTCGGGTAAAGATGTTAGTGATCTTTACCCGTTCCTTTAGTTCATTTTCGCCAAGGGACATTAATTCATCTCCCGAAATGCTTTTTTCATAGCCCCTGAAGCTAATTTCCTTGGCAATGGCGGCGGTGGTCGCGGCATTATCGCCAGTTACTATTTTTACCTTGATTCCCGCATGGTGAAAAGCATTGAAAACGAATCGGATATTCTTTTTAGGCGGGTCGTAAAAGGCAACGATTCCTTTGAAATGAAACTGAAAATCCTGTTGTTTTTTAGGGTAGTCGAAACCCGTGAAATCGGTTTCTCCAACGCCTAAGACCCGATAACCTTCTTTAGCAAGTTCATTGATGGCGTTATGGATTTGCTCTTTTTGATTTGGGTTAAGGTTGGAAACGGCCATCAAAGCTTCCGGGGCACCTTTTGCGGCAATGATTCGTTTACCCTTTTGATTTTTAAAAAGATGTGTCATCATCGGGGGCTTTCCGTCCAATGGATATTCGTGGATCATTTTGTACGCCGGCCGTTCATCCTTTACTGTGGTTTTTTGGTAGGCTTCGTGTAAGGCGATTTCCATGGCATCAAAGGGAATGGGTTCACTCGCCCACATCGCGATTTCAATTAAATCTTTTTCCGCATCGTTCAACAGATTGTCGGTGTCGGTTATTTTTTGGGCAGAAAGCGCAAAAATTTTTGTCAAAGACATTTTATTTTCGGTAATCGTCCCTGTTTTATCGGAACAAATAATGGTGGCACTCCCTAAGGTTTCCACGGTTTTCATCTGTTTTACGATAATGCCCATTTTCATTAAACGATAAGAGCCCAGGGCCATAAAGGTGGTAAAGGCCACAGGAATTTCTTCAGGTAAAATGGACATAGCCAAAGTAAGAGCTTTTAGCAGACTGTCAAGGATATCCTTAGAATTGTAATAATTGATGCCCCAAACGATTATAAAAACAATGGTTCCTGCAACAACCATTTTCTTTACAAAATTGTTGATTTGAAGTTCAAGTGGCGTTTTTTCAACCTGAATTTCTTCTAGACTTTTTCCAATTTTTCCCAGTTCTGTCTCATTCCCTATCGCGGTTACGATGGCAATGGCGAGTCCGCTGGCCACCATAGTCCCCCTGTAGATGCTGTTATCCTCCTTTTCAACATCTTTATATACCGAAAGCGATTCTCCTGTAAGAAGAGATTCATTGACCGAAAAGTCGTTGGAGTGTACGATTTTACCATCGGCTACAATCGTGGTGCCTTCCTCAATCATTAAGCTATCGCCCACTACGACTTCATCGCTATTGATTTCGGTTACGTTCCCATTACGGATGACCTTACATTTAGGTTGGGTAAAGTCCTTTAGTTTGTTTAGGGCGTTTCGGCTTCTACCATCCTGATACAATGAAATAGCAGATACTAGTACAATAGCGAAGGCTAAAAAAATTCCTTCTCCCACATCGCCGCTAATAAAATAGATAACGGAGGCGACCAAAAGCAAGACAACCATCGGTTCTTTAGCCAAACTTTTCAAGGCATCTAACAGTCTATACGCCTTTTTGCCTTCTAAAGAATTATTTCCATAAGTTTTCCTGGCCAGTAGTACTTCCTTGGAAGACAATCCTTTAATGTTGAAATTATCTATGGACATACAACCTTATTGCCAATTGTTAATCATTGTAGACAAGGTACAACTATAGAAATATTCTTGAGGCAATACCACTACATATATTTAGTTAAAAATCTAAAAAATGCCTTTTTCAGGTCTCCATAGATTTGCCTTTGAGTTTCCATTTTCTCCCTAAAATCCATGTGGGTTTTTACCAAGGAGACATCCATCGATTCGTTCCCTGTTTTACTATGTCCTGCAATGCTCATCTCATGCTCCTCAATAGTTTCTTGGAAATCATCGATAATTCCACCATGCAGTGCAAATTCATTCTGGTAATGTTCCAATTGTTTAAGGACCTCTTTGCTTGTATAGCGTGTTACCAGTTCGCTTAAACGGTTGTTGAAGGTCTTGAGTTCGTCTCTCCAAAAGTCGAGTTCCATTTTCCAGCTTTTGTGTTCAAAATGAAGGTTTTCGTCGTACACTACTTCTTTTTTCATGATGTTATATTTTAAGGGTTATTCGTATTGTTTATTTGTGTTGTATGTATTCTTTATGGCGGTAGCAATATTCGCTTTCTTATGTTGTTCTTCGATAGGAGTAATTCCTCACGTACATCTCCAAGCTTATCTGTAACCTCTAATGGATAGTTCGGGGTCATTATTCCTTGTTCTCCACCAACTCTTCAACCATTCGTTTACCTAAGATTTTTATCAGATCTTCTTTTTCGACCACTTCTTGCTTTAGAAGTAATTGAGCGAGTTTTTCCAATTCGCCTCTATGTTCACGTAAAACATTTTTTGTACGCTCGTATGCCGTGGTAATTAGGTCTATGACTTCTTTGTCTATTTGTTGTGCCGTATTTTCGCTATAAGGTTTATGTAGCATTTGCTCGTTCCTGCCTGTGGAATCGTAGAAACTGATTGGCCCAATTTCTTCGTCTAGACCGTAATAAGCGACCATGCCGTAGGCCTGCTTGGTCACTTTTTCTAGATCGTCCAGTGCGCCGGACGAGATTTCGTCAAAAATGACTTCTTCGGCAGCCCTACCTCCCAATGAGGCACAGATCTGATCCATAAACTGTGATTTGGTCACGATCTGTCGCTCTTGTGGCAAATACCAAGTAGAACCCAATGATTTTCCGCGTGGGATTATGGAGACTTTGACTAAAGAATCCACATGTTTCAAATGCCAACTGACTACCGCATGGCCCGCTTCGTGATAGGCCACGATTTCTTTTTCTTTTTCTGAGATTATTTTGCTTTTTCGTTCCATGCCGCCGATGATACGGTCGCGCGCCTCCATAAAATC